>NZ_JACJOT010000008.1:1200000-1500000 GCF_014695715.1 Microcoleus sp. FACHB-68 | reverse complement strand
TGAGACATTTTACTTATTCATACCATTTCTAAAGGATGATGTTTATTGATTAGAAATGTCGGGTGGGTAAGGCACGCACCCTAGGGTGGCGCTGCCAAATTGAGATTCCGACAAAAAACCTTCAGTCTGTTTAGTCTGAAGGTTTTAGGAGTTAATCAATCGGAATATACCAACGAAAGCAGCAAGCTGTAAAACTTAGCCAGTCTGCTTGCTCGTGTTCAACTAACGTTCTTCGATGGGAACGTAAGCAGCAGCATGATTGCCGGTGTAAATTTGGGTAGGCCGGTAGATCCGGTTTTCTGCCAGCTGTTCTTTCCAGTGAGCTAGCCAGCCGGCAACCCGTGCGATCGCAAAGATCGGGGTGAACAAATCGATGGGAATGCCCATTTTGCGGTAAACCAGGCCAGAGTAGAAATCTACGTTGGGATAAATGCCTTTGTGGGCCATTTTTTCCTCAACAGCTTTCTCCAAGGCAACGGCAATATCATAATAATCATCGTGGCCAAACTTCTCAAAAAGCTGTTCGGCAAGGTTTTGCAGAATTGTGGCTCGCGGATCTTTGACTTTGTAAACTCGGTGGCCAAAGCCCATAATTTTCGCCTTGCGCTGTATGCAATCTTCAACGTAGGCGCGGACATTGTCCACAGAGCCAATCTGTTCCAGCATTGAAATTACTTCTTCATTCGCGCCGCCATGCAGGGGTCCTGCCAGGGTTCCTACTGCTGAAGCTACCACGGCGTAAGGATCGGTGAGGGTTGATGCGGTAACTCGTGCCGAGAATGTGGAAGCATTAATCGTGTGTTCTGCATGAAGGGTGAGGCAAACATCAAACACCCGTGCTGCCAGAGGATCGGGTTCCTGCTCAGTCAGCATATACAGAAAGTTGGCCGAGTAGTCCAAGTCATCGCGGGGTTGGACGGGGTCGTTCCCATTCCGCATGAGCTGGAAAGCTCCAACCATTGTGGGAATTTTAGCGAGCAGCCGCACGACTGCAGCCCGGATATAAGCGGGGTCATCTAAGGCGCGACGGGAATAGAATAGGCCAAGCGCAGCAGCACAGGCTTGCAAGGCATCCATCGGGTGACCACTTTCGGGGAAGCATTTCATCATGTCCCGAATGCGATATTTAATGCGCCGGTGGTAGCGAATTTCATGCTCGAAGGCTTCTAACTCTTCCTGGGTGGGAAGTTCACCCCAGATTAATAAATAGGAAGTTTCCAGAAAAGTGCTTTTTTCTGCAAGTTCTTCAATAGGAATACCCCGATACTCCAGCACCCCTTTATGTCCATCCACATAGCTGATGCTGGATAGAGTAGCGGGAACCCCTTCTAAACCGGGCTTAAATTCTAACCCTATCTTTAATTCACCGGCGGCAGTCATAGCTCTACTCTTTACTTGAGTGAAATATCATTAGGCTAACTTACCAGAAACTCTGGTGGTGTTCCTGGTTTTACATAAATTGTTGAACACCGACTACACGAGTAGGAACTTGGGCGCTGTCAGCCAGAACATCATGCTCCGTCCCACCGGCAGTCCAGTGTCGGGCAGCATTAAACCGATGATACCGGCTTTTTTAAGGACGAGACCCTCTCTGGCTTCCCCCCAAACCAAGATTTCAGCCCAATTTGCCAGATCCGGCTGATGACCAATCAGCGCTAAGCTCGTGCCGCCGGCTTGCAGCCATGTGTCTAACCAACTCAGCCAGCTGCCGATGTCGCCATTTGGGGCCAGGAATTCTGATTCTTCGATTTTGCCAGACAAACCGGCTGTTTTTAGGATGTCTGCAGTTTGGCGAGCTCGCACCAATGGACTGGTGAGAATTAAATCAAACGCGATATCCATCTGGTGCAGTCGTTTAGCTACTTGCTTGGTTTTGCGATGGCCTTCTTCTGTGAGCGGGCGATCTTCGTCGCGATCGCAGTCTTGCTGGTCTACTGCGATGCCGTGACGGATAAAGTAAAGTTTTGCGGTCATGGATCGTCAGATATGGGCGCGGGGAGAGCGGATGTTATCTAGGGATGGGGCATCAAGCTTCAAATATGGGGAAACGAAGCACAAACAGCCGGCTGCGGACAAAAAAACTATTCTGTCTGGATTAAGTCATCCTTGGGACTGACCAATCTCAGCAGCTTTTGCTTGATTTGGGCATCAAATACTTCCCACTTCATCTTGGCGTAGTCTTTATTTTCGTTGCAGCCAGAGAGAAATCCCATCGGGATTTCAAAGCCGCCTGCCTGACTTCTGCCACCTCCAAAAAAGCGCCCGTGGGCATCTTGGCCAAACGCTTCTTTGATAAATTCGTCGGGATCGAGGGTAATTTTATCGGTTCGCAAAGAGCCGGTGACGACTTCGAGTTCTTCGTCCTCGTCGTGAACAATACCGTAAACGACTGCAGTATGGACGTTTTCTTCGGTTAGTAAAAAGTCGGCAGCCTGGGGGATGGCATCTCTGTCGTCGTAACGCAGATAGCCTACACCGGCAATGGAAAAGTTATTCTGAACGATCCGGTTGTGCAGTGATCGCTCAATCACATCCATCACCCGTTTAGAGCGAGATGCCTGTAGCACTGCACTGAGCAGTTGGGCGTCATAAAAGCGGCTGAGGTAGGCGGCTGCTAAGAAATCATCTTCTTGAGCGAGTCTCATGCCGCCGGTATCAGACCGCAGCCCGTGCATTAAAGCGGTGGCACACTTGACATGATCGGCGATGCTGCTGTCTAGCTTGAGCAAACCGGCTTGGAGATAATGGGTGAAAATTGTTGCGGTCGCTCGTGTGGAAGGGCGAATATCTAGAAATTCCGGTTTGAGATCGGCCTGCAAGCTGTGATGGTCGATGACGGCGGTAATGGGGATGCCGGCTGACAGTACCAGCTGGGTTAGTCCGCTGGTGGTGCCTTGGTTATCGATCAAAGCGCAGCCGTCATATATTGATAAATTTTTATTTTTCGCGGTTTCAACAGGAAAGCGCTGCACCGGCAAACCTGTGAGTTTGACTAGGGCGATGTTTTCCTGGTGGCTGAGAGCGCCGGCGTAGACAATATCACAGTGAATGTCATATTGCTGGGCGATTAACTGGTACGCCCAAGCACCGGAAAGGGCGTCGGGGTCAGGGAAATCCTGTAAAATCACCAACTGGCGCTGGCCTCTATGCCGTTCTAGGGTTTGGCGAAAGGCTTCCACTTTCTTTTCCAGGAACTGAGCCTGCGTTTTCACAACGCCATTCGACCCTGCTGGCGCTACGATCACCGCAACGTCTTGCTGACCCTGATTGTTGTTGGGTTCTTCACCTGAGTATGTCACTGGCTCCTCAATTTTTTTTTATTAAAATGACGCAGAACTTTAGTCTGCATCTTTTGGGTACGGGTTTGTTGTTTGCAGCCGACAATTTCCAGGCTGAAGAAGATGATTTGCTTGGGGTAAGCAAAAAAATTTTATACCAGTCGTGGCTCGACTGCTTTCGAGCTGTGCTGCCGATCCTTGCTCAATTGAATCTGCTCTTTCTAATCTTGACAAAAAAAATAAAATGGGGGAATACGTCTGCCGGCATGGAGAATTGGGAACGGTGGCTGGGCGAGCAAAACACCTTTAGGGGCGCTTCTATGCTGCCACTCACTGCTGATGCCGGCAGATGCATTCTCGGCGAACTATCGCCGCACAGCCGAGTTCGCCGAGAACTCCTGCAAAAAGCCCCCGCATTTTATTCAATGCTGGGGGCTTAGCTGCTACCGATCACATATTTTTGCCATTCATCATGCAAGCCGGTTTTTAGGTATTTGCTAACCTCGAAGTAGAGACTGCTGTATGGTTGACGCGGTGGATAGTCCAAAATCATATTGGCTTCTTTTGGGGTGCGATTGCCTTTTCTGACATTGCACCGCACGCAAGCTGTTACGATGTTTTCCCAGCTATCACCGCCCCCCCGTGAACGCGGTATCACATGGTCGAGCGTTAAATCATCGCCGGTATAACCGCAGTATTGGCAGGAGTGACTATCCCGATGGAGGATATTTCGGCGGGTTAGGGGAATTTCCTTGTAAGGAACCCGGACGTAGTAACGTAGCCGAATTACCGTTGGCAGCGGGAATTCTGCATAGAGGTACTTGCCGTTGTGTTCGACTTGTTCCGCTTTACCCTTGAGCAACAAAACGACCGCACGTCGCCAGCTGGTGATGTTCAGCGGTTCGTAGGAGGCGTTCAGGACTAGAACCTTGCCCATTGATATATCGATATAGCGAGAAGATTTTTCACAGATGGTAACACAGCTGACACTCGCTCTGTGGATTTGGAGGGAGAAGGGGCATGGGGCATGGGGCATCGGGCATGGGGCATGGGGGAGAGTGGGGAAAAGATGCTCAAGGCCCTAGGATTCTATATGTCTTCCTGTGAGCAGATAGGTTGTCATTTCTCCTTTACCTTTAACTTGGATTGGGTCTCGTTTTTTAAAGTGATATTTATCGCGCAAACGCTCATAAGTGCCGGCTGTGACTTGAATGGCACCGGGGATGCCCTGAGATTCCATACGGCTGGCGGTATTGACGGTGTCTCCCCATAAGTCGTAGATGAATTTTTTAAGTCCGATGACGCCGGCAACCACGGGTCCTGTGCTGATGCCTACCCGGATTTCAAGCGCTTCGCCGGTGCGGGCGTTAAATTTAATAATGGCTTGCATCATATCTAGTGCCATTGCGGCAACCGCTTCAGCATGATCACTTCGGGGCACCGGCAAGCCGCCGACTACCATATAAGCATCCCCAATTGTTTTAATTTTCTCTAATCCGTGCTTTTCAGCCAGATGGTCAAATGCTGAGAAAATTTGGTTGAGTAACTCGACGATTTCAGTGGGGGAAATTCGAGCAGAAAGTTGGGTGAAACCTACGAGATCGGCAAATAAAACGGTAACTTCCTCGAAGCTGTCGGCAATGGTTCTGGGATGCAGTTTTAGGCGCTGAGCAATCGGTTCTGGCAAAATATTCAGCAGGAGAAGTTCTGATTGTTCCTGTTGATAACGCAGGGCTTCTTGCGCTACTTTGCGATACGTGATGTCTACAACGGTGCCTTCGTAGTAAAGCAGGTTGCCGGTGGGGTCACGAACGGCGCGGGCGTTCTCTGAAATCCAAATGATGTTGCCATCTTTGCGATAAATCTGAGATTCAAATTCAGCGATGGCGTTATGTTTTTCAATGGTGGCAATAAATTCGGCACGCCGGTTTGCATCAATGTAAATTTGCTGGTTAATATCCCGGATATCCTGAACAAGCGCTTCGGGAGAGGAATAGCCATAAATTCTTGCCAAGGCTGGATTGGCTGATAAAAATTTTCCGTCTGGGGTGGTTTGAAAAATGCCTTCCGTAACATTTTCAAAGATAGTACGATATCTTTCTTCAGCCTGTTGTAATGCTTCTTCTGCTTGCTTTCGTTCGGTAATATCTACAGCAACAGCGGCGACTCCGATAGTGTTTCCGCTGTCGTCAATGAGCGGAGCGTTGTACCACTCACAAATGATTGTTCTTCCATCTTTGGTGATATTTTCGTTGGTGCTGCGAGTACCGCCGGCTCTGGCTAAAAGGGCTTGTTGAATTTTCTTGACACGAGTTCTGATGCTTTCAGGTACGAGCAAGTCGGCTGCATGACGACCGATCACTTCACTTTTGCTATATCCAAAAATTGATTCTGCGGCTGGATTCCAAGCAGTTATTTCAAAATTAATGTTCCATTCAATGACCGCTACTGGGGTTTGCTGAAAAAGCAGTGAAAGTCTTTGCTGGGATTTTCTAAGTTCCTCTTCTGCCCGCTGCCGTTCGGTAATTTCTTCTTGCAATTTATCGTTGGTTTGCCTTAATTCTGCCGTGCGTTCTTCTACCCGAATTTCTAAGCCTTCATTTGCCTTGCGAAGGGCTTCTTGGGCACGAATTCGTCCGCCCATTTCGCCTTGTAATTGGTTGACGGCTTCTTTGAGTTCTGTTGTGCGTTCTTCCAGTCCGTGGAGAAGTTTACCAACTTGCTCAGCCATTGTATTAAAGCTACCAGCAAGCAGGCCAATTTCGTCTTGTGTTTGAATATGAACCCGCACTTCCATCTTGCCGGCGGTGAATTGAGAAACTTTATTGGTTAATTGAATAATCGGTTTAGCCAATAGTTGGGCGATAGTGAATGCAACAATTGTGACGACACCGGCAATGATGGCAGCTAATAGTAATGCGACGCGAGTTTGGGCTTGAATAGGGGCGAGAAAGACGGCCTGTGGCTGGGCAAAGACGGCAAGCCAGGGTTGGGTTTTGAGTGGGGTAACTGCGATTGAGTTGATTTGATTGTCGCTTGCTACCAGTTGAGTTTTGAAATAAGGCTGATTAGGGGCGTTTTTTAAACCTTTTTCAAACTCTGGTAGGTTGGTTGATAGTTCATCTGCCGGCAGATCGGGCAGCCGTCTTTGTGCCTGCAATTGTTTGACTAAAGCCGGCTTTAATGGCACAACCGATTTAAAAGCGGAGGCCAGTCCGGCTCCGTGGGCTAGGCGAATGTGATGTTCGTCCAGTAAAATTGCGAATGATTGCGGCCCTGCCAGTCCGGTTTGCAAACTTACTAATTGCTGCACAACTGTGGCGTTATAAGACACGCGCAACACTCCAATCATTTCTCCGGTGGCATTGCGGACAGGACTACTAAAATACAGGTTAACTAAGCCGGGAACGGTTGGGGAAAACCGCATTGTGGAGACGTAGGGTAAGCCGGTTTTGAGCGGTTGAATAAAGTAGTCGCTCTTGGATTCGTCTTGACCGATATAGGGCGTATAGGTATCAAGTATATTCTGCCCTTGCAGATCCAGCAGGGCATAAGAGAAGATATTCACGGTATCTTTACGGCTGAGACTGCGTAAAGTCGCCCCAGCCATTGCCTGTTCAGCACTACCGGCTCGTTCTGAGGCAGGAAGGCTTAAATATTTGGCCAATCCGGGTAAAATCGCCTCGACGCGAACCGAGTTGAGATTGGTATTGATAAAGGCGTCTATACTGGTTGCAGTTTGGGAGGCTGCTGCAAATAAGGCTTGATTGGCATTGCGCGTCAGCGCTTCTTGTGTGGTGTGTTTGTTGACAACAGCCAGCAAGCTCAAGGGTATGAGTGCAACAAGCAAGAAGGACACGATCAGCTTGGTGCGAAGAGTGTACAGCCTGGACTGCCTCATACCTTTTTGGCTTTATGCGTGAACTTTGGTTTGACTAGACTTGGAGCGAGCAAATGGCCGATGATCCTAGCATTTCCATTGGTAGGAAAGAATGAGGGCTGCATAGCCACATGGTATCACTTGTTTCTACGGCTGTAAAAATGAGGGTTCTAGTAATTTATTAATGTTGGGTTGTCGGCTGAGACTGCCGGTTTTTACAAAGAAATTGGCATAGAGTTGCGCGGTGTAGTGCAAGGATTCTAGGGTGTTGCCCGGTACAAAGGTTTTCAAATTATCGTTTAAGGTGAGTAAGTCGTAGCCTTTTAGAGAAATTGTTTCTGGTTGAAGTTTCATGGTTTGGGCAATAATTTTTTTTCCATCTTCTGGATTGGCTTTCCAGTAATCTACTGCCTGAAACCAAGCTCGGACAAATGCCCGGACATCATCGGGACGTTCGCGCAGCACTGATCCTTGAAACACCATCACATCTGGGATTAATCCGGGCGTTTCGGCGCTGGTAAACAGTACATTTAAGCCTAATGCGATGGCTTGTGACACAAAGGGTTCCCAAGTGCTGCCGGCTTGTATTTTCCCGTTTTCTACGAGTTCGGGGACGTTTTCTCCCTCTACATTGACCAGTGTCACATCTTCAAGCGTCAAGTTATTTGCTTCTAGCATTTGGGTGACAAACAATTCATTAAATCCGCCGACGCTAGTTCCAATTGATTTGCCTTTTAAATCGCTTACTTTTTTGGTTTGAGGTTGCGCGACTACTGCATCTGCACCAGCTGAGCGATCAATGGCGAAGATAATGTGTGCGTTCGGATTATCTGCGCTAGAAATCATGACGTTACCCAGTGCTAAGGTAATTCCATCCGCTTTGCCGGCATTAAAATCGGCTATTTTTTCGGAAGCATTTTCTGTAACAAGTGTTTCTACATTCACACCCTGTTGGTCAAAAAAACCTTTTTCTTGAGCGATTATAATTGGTAAATATCCTGGCCATAAATCGTAAATCAGCCTTAATGGCGGTCTTTCTGGTGTGGGTGAAGCCGTGAAAAAACAGGCCGTAAGGAACAGCGCGTGGATGAAAAAAAGAGCAATGAGGCGCAACTGCAAATTTTTCATGTTCATTTACGATTTGGTCTGTCGCTCTTGGTGCAACTTTTCTAAAAACGAGGGGTTGAGTAATTTGTTGATATCTAAAGGTCGAGCTATGCCTCCTGTACGGATATAAAAATTAGAGTAAAGTTGGGCGGTGTGGTATAATGAAGCTGTGGTGTTACCTGGGGTAAATGCTTTTAAATTATCCTTTAAAGTTAGCAACTCTACCCCCTCTAGCGAAATTGTTTCGGGTGAAATCTTTAAAGCTTTAGCAATCAGTTCATTTCCTTCTTTAAAGTTGCCTTTCCAGTAATCTACGGCTTGAAACCAAGCTCGCACGAAAGCTTGTACATCATCTGGGCGCTCGCGTAATACCAGACCTCGAACTGCCACGACATCTGGAATTAAACCAGGAGTTTTATCGCTAGTAAACAAGGCGTGACCACCGGATTTTACGACTTGCGAAACGTAGGGTTCCCAAGTCTGGCCAGCTTGAATTTCTCCACTTTTAATCCGGGCTGGAATTTTGTCTCCATCTACCTTAATCAGAGTAACATCATCAGTGGTGAGTCCGTTTGCTTCTAGCATCGTGGTGACAAATAATTCACCAAATCCTCCTAAGCCGGTTCCAATTCTTTTTCCTTTTAAATCAGCAACGCTTGTAATGTTAGATTGGGCGACGATGGCATCAGCTCCAGCCGAGCGATCCGTCGCAAAAATAATTTGCACACCAGGATTTTTTTCGCTGATAATCCCAATGCTGCCCAGTGCTAAGGTGACAATATCATAATTGCCGGCACCAAAGTCAGCCATTTGCGCCATTGTATCTTCTGAATAAAAGGTTTCTACTTTAACTCCCTGTTGCGCGAAAAATCCTTTTTCTTGAGCGATTGCAATGGGCAAAAATCCAGGCCATGCACTGTAGGCAACCTTAAGGGGCACTGCTTCTATTTTGGAGGGAGCAAGCGTTACATTTTTGCATGAAATTAACAGCAATAAACCCAAGCAAAACAGAGAAAATAGTTTAACTTTTATTCTCCTGTTTTTGACTCGTAATGAACCCCAAAACCATCTTAATAATTTCATCCCGCTCCTCCTATTCTGAATCCATAAAAATTAAAGTTTTGCCTGTATCGAACGGGTGGCTCTCAGACTTGTAAAAATATAGTAGTGGGAGCATCTTGCTCCCTAAAATAACGGCAAGCGGGCAAGATGCCTGCACAACCAATTTACAAAAATGAGAAGCTCCCGTATTAAACCGAAATTATTAGACAGAGTTTCTGGTTGCCACACCCTATACTGCTAAACTAAAAGCTAAACTGTGTTCTAAGATTCCCAATAAAAATGGTAGGATTGTCGCTAAAGTTATTGGGATTTCCAATTACATATAAAGCAGGAACAAGCGCCAGATTATCAGTGATTGGGAAATAGTAAGTTGCTTCGATCTCGAATTGCACGCCACCGTCGCCACCCCCAGATGCAAGAAATTTTCTGCCCTCTAAAATAGAAAAGGGGATGACATAGGAGAGCGTAGCCAGTGCGCCGGGGCGGCCTAAATTTGGAAAAGCAAGCCCTGCTTGTAGAGATTGGGCGTTAAGATTTCCACCGGCAATCTCTGAACTCACGGGATCTAAATGGGTGCTGAGATAGGTATATCTCCCAAAAACTCCGATTTGGGGTGTAACTAACCAATCGAAGTTTAAACCAAAAACATCGGCAGTTGCATCATTAAGACCGCCGCCAACGCTATCATCAAGTACCCCAATCACTGGCTTAATGGTGCTAATTATTCCATTATCAGCATCAATATTATAGCGGTCATAGAGTAAGCGAATGTTGGCATTCTCGCTGGGAGAATACGTTAATTCGGCTGTAATTGTATTCGTGCCGTCAAAAAAACCTTTATTTGGATCGGCTGCAGGACGAGTGCCGGGAAGAAATTCGTTATTCTCGGCGAGATATCCAACCTGTAGGAGTAATTGCTGATTTAAATTCCACTGAAGAACAGCACCGGCACCGCGTAAAGGATCGTTAACTAATGTGCTATTAACAGAGTTAAAGCTGCCTGCGCCGGTTAAAAAATTTGTGAAATTGTTGAGATCAAAATAGCGAAACCAATCAATTTGCGGGCCGATAATCAATTGAATCGAATCAGTGACAGGAAAGCTGTAAGATAATTCTTTGATAACCAGTTCGTTAGCAGTTACGCCGGCAATTGCGTCAGTAAAAGGCACTCCAAAAGAATTGAAAAGGCCGGCAGAGGCAAATTCATTGGCTGGAGATGTCCCGTTTCCCACCGCAAGTTGCGTGATCAAGGCATCATTGCCGCTGAAAGAAGTGGTGAGTTCTAGCCAGATTAAGTTGCTAAAGGTGGTGTTAGCATCACTGACTGTTTCTATTTCTCGTGCACCATTGATCCGGTTGCCGGTTTCTCGTTTCACATTACTGCCAACCCTGGCTTCTGTTAAGTTAAACCAAGCAAAACCATTGAGTTTTGTGGTGGTGGAAAATTGATTGGCTTCGAGTTCAGCGCTGCGAATTTCTAAAGCATCCACACGTCCCCGAATGCTTGCGAGTTCAGCAGAAAATTCTGCTTGTAATTGCTGCAATTTCGCTAAATCTTCTTGAGTAACGAAGTCAGTAGAATTTGCAGGAATGACTTGTGCTAAGCTCTCCAGTGCAGCATTTAAAGCGGCAGCAAATTCATAGCGTGTCATTGCTCGATTTCCGCGAAAGGTGCTATCTGGGTAGCCGGCGATCACTCCATACCGTTCTACCAGAGATTGCAAAGCCTGAAACGCCCAGTCTGTTGGTTGCACATCAGACAATTGAGAAACCGAAGTAACTTGTTCCATCGCCTCGGCTACTGTTGGGTTAACCGGCAATGCTTGAACAGTTGTTTCAGAAGGATGATTATTATATTTAAGAGTTTCTGTAGTTTTAACAAATTTTGTCGCTGATAAATTTATACTTTTTTTAACTTCAAGTGTTTTATTATCGGCCTGAATTTCTGTTGCAAGGGCCGATTTTAAAATCACGAATTGTAATAAAATCAATTCAAGTAAAGTTCCCAAGATGTAAGCAAAAGAACTCTTCATCAATTTAGACATCCTCGAACAATCCGTAAAGTAAAGTTAAATTAAGAAAGTTAAGAACTGATCAAATGTTTTATGAAAATCAATTTTACAAATTCCTCTGAAACATTTAAATAGTTTAAACCCTCCCTTAGCGGTTGCAATCACCGAAATATTTTAGAAGTTCTCGAATTCCTAAAAAGTAGCTATTGTGGTTAATATTATGACATGAGATCAGACAAAATAGGAATTTTTCTACCTTTAAGCAAATAAGTCGTCATATTTCCTTTACCTTTAACGTGAATGACTCCCCGTTCTTCAAACAAGTATTTCATTTTTAATAATTCGTAGGTTGTTTCAGTGACTTGAATACTGCCGGCGACGCCGTGAGATTCCATCCGACTTGCTGTATTCACCGTGTCACCCCACAAGTCATAAATGAACTTTTTCGTACCAATAACGCCGGCAACAACCGGCCCCGTGTTGATGCCAATTCGCATACTTAAAGGTTGGTCATTTTGGATACTCAGGCGCTCCAGGGTTCGGCACATATCAAGAGCCATATCTGCAACAGCTTCGGCATGATCTGCTCGAGGCAAGGGCAAACCCCCAACCACCATATAAGCATCCCCAATTGTCTTAATTTTCTCTAACCCGTGTTCTTCTGCTAGATGATCGAATATAGAAAATATTTGATTAAGCAAGTTCACCAATTCAATCGGAGAAATTCGAGCAGATAGTTGGGTAAACCCAACAATATCAGCAAACAAAACAGTTACCCCAGAAAAGCTTTCAGCAATGGTACTTTCCTCATTTTTTAAACGATGTGCAATGGCTTCTGGCAATATATTGAGAAGCAAGCGTTCCGATTGTTCTTGTTGATAGCGTAGCGCTTCTTCAGTCTCTTTGCGAGCCGTAATATCTTCAACTGTACCTTCGTAATAAATTAGCTCACGCTGGGAATTGCGAACCGCCCTGGCATTCTCAGAAATCCAGATGATGCTGCCATCTTTGCGATAGATTTCAGATTCAAATCCCGATAAGGACTCGTTCTCTTCCATTGCGGCAATGAACTCTGCACGGCGCTGAGGCTGGACGTAAAGCTGCCGTGCAATGTCGCGTAATTCCACTATCAATTCTTCAGGAGAAGAATAACCATAAATGCGTGCCAGTGCCGGATTTGCACTAATATGGTGTCCGCTGGGCGTCGTTTGAAATATGCCTTCAGTGGCGTTTTCAAAAATTTTACGATATTTCTTTTCTGCTTCTTGAAGTGCTTGCTCTGCCTGTTTGCGTTTGGCAAGATTACGAGCAAATGCTCCAAAGATATAACAAACTGTGGCCAGTACTATTACAGCAAATACGAGTACAATATTTTTTTTAAAAGAAAACTTATTGATGCGGTCTTCCAACAATTTTTCTAAGGCAGGAGATACTACATCATAAAGCTTAAATTGAGCCGTAATTATTTGTGTGCCGGCCTCCGTATATTCTACAGATTTAATCTCCACTTTTTCAGGATTGATGATTTTTTTATTAATGACTTCTAGAAAATCATTCGTGGCACCCAAGCTTTCTTTGGCATAAGTTTCTATGGAAGATTTAAGTTGAGGATTTTGAGTGAAAGAAACTCCCAAACCTCTGTGAATTTCATCTTTCGACGCTTTAATCAAGCTAGAGAGAATGATTAACTGCGCTTTTTCATCCGCATTCATCTGCTGCCGGCTCACTATCTGCGAACCCAAATCTTTTGCTTGAGCTGTATTTTCTACCGAAGAGGGCAACTGGTTAACCGCAGCATCCATCAGATAATAACTCTCAAGCACAGGATCGAGGATGAGATTGGATGTATCGCCTACGTGCGCCATTAGAGAAAGTAGATCGGCAATTAATGCGGTTTGTGCTTCAAAACTTTTTTGAGCAGGCAATTTCAGTGCATTGTTTTTAACTGACTGCCATCTTTTCTTAAAAGCTATCCATTCCTGAGTTGTGTCAAGTGTTGCCCCCATTTGTGAATTAAGCGTATCTATGACTTTTATATTTTCTTCAATTTGATAGTGCAAAACACCTATCATTTCTTGACAAGATTCATTGCCGGTTAAGTAAGCTTTCGTTAGGCTACGATGCAGAATCAGAGGTTCTAGTGTTTTTCTGAGATAAAAATTATATTGCACTCCCTTTTTTTCCTTACCGGCAAATTCAATTCCTACATTAATTTCTGCAATTAGTTGATACACGACTACAGTAAAAGGAATAATAAAAACGAGAATCATTCCTAAAAGACTGGTTTGCAGAGTGGTTGGCTTGTGAAAGATTGTTGACATGATCACAGTTTCCGCTCTTTAGGTGTGACTATTAACTGCCATGAATTTGATATAACTACATATAAATTTTGATAAAACTTGATAAAATGAGGAAAGTTTAACAAAATTTTAGAAACTCTTCTTTTATTTAAAGTTTTCTGGGTATAAATAAACAAAGACGCCGTAAATGCAGCCGGCAGAAGACACAGGTTACGTCCTGATCTTTTTAGAACCGTTTAAAATTTTACCAGGAACTTACACGCCAAAAGCTCAAGTTTAAAATTGTTATGAAGCGTGAGCAAAAAATATTTTTTAAGAGAAAAATAACTTACTTCACTGCTATCAGCTCATCCGTCTGGTGTTGCTCGGTTTTCCTCCTGCTACAGAATAATAAATCCTTAACCCGTTAAGATTTTAATTTTCTTAAATTTAATCCAAGGTAGCTTTTTTTTCGAGAAGCAAATAAGTCATCATCTCTCCCTTCCCCTTCACAGAAATCATACCGCGATTCTCAAATTGATACTTATGCTGTAAAAGTTGATAAGTTGTCGCGCTAACTTGAATCGCACCCGGAATCCCGTGAGATTCCATTCTGCTTGCGGTATTTACAGTATCACCCCATAAATCATAAATGAACTTTTTAAGACCAATTACCCCTGCAACAACCGGCCCGGAATTGATGCCAATGCGGATATTAACAGATAAGTTAGTTTCCCGGCAAAAATGACGAATTTCTTGCTGCATATCCAGAGCCATATCGGCAATCGCTTCAGCGTGAGAGAGTCGAGGCACCGGCAATCCTCCCACAACCATATAAGCATCCCCAATTGTCTTTATCTTTTCCAAATCGTGCCGATCTGCCAGTTGATCGAATCTGGAAAAAATCTGATTGAGCAAATTAACTAATTCTCTTGGAGAAATCTGGGAAGAAAGCTCGGTAAACCCAACAATATCAGCAAAAAGAACCGTGCTTTCTGGAAAACTTTCTGCAATCGGGCCGGTTTGCAATTTCAACCGCTCTGCGATAGCTTTGGGTAAAATATTCAGCAACAAACGCTCGGAATTTTCCTGTTCAGCACGCAAGATCGCTGCCGCTTTGTTCGATTCTGTGATATCTCTACCGGCACCCGTAAAACCGATAGTATTTCCCTTTTCATCCTTCAGCGGCACCCCGGTAAATTGGTAGTCTAACAAAACCCCATCTTTACCGATCAAATGCCCCTCCGTCCAAGAACCTTCTGATCGTTCTTCCAAAGCTAATTGAATGGCTTGCGCGATGATTTCTCGTTCTGATTCTGGGAAAAAAGCCAAAGCAGGCCGGTTTTGAAGCTCAGCCGGCGAAAGCCCCGTAACAACCTCCGTGCGGTGGTTCCATTTAATAAGATTCAGATTCAAATCAAACACAAAAATAATATCTAACTGCGCCTCAAAAATGCTCTGCTGTTCCTGTAGCGCCCTTGCCAGTGCCTCTTGCGCCCGTTTGCGTTCTGTAATATCACTTGTTACTGTAAGGATACAGCGCACCCCACCCAAATAAATAATTTCAGCCGATAATAACCCGACAAGTACCTCGCCTGACTTTTTGCGAAATAAAACTTCCTGATTGCGAAGGCTTCCCAATCTTTGAATCTGCTGCTGAATTTGGATACGATCCTCTGAATTTACCCACAAGTTCAATGATTCTGTCGTGCGACCGAGCACTTCTAGCCGGCTATACTGCGTAATGTCTGAAAAACCATCACTCACATCGATCAAATGCCCATCTGGAAACGTAGAAATCGTAATTGAATTAGGGCTTTGCCGAAAAGCAGTGGAAAACTTTTCCTCCGACTCTCGCAGCGCAACTTCAGCTTGTTTGCGCTCTGTGATATCCCGAATTGCAACCACCCTCACCTGCTCTCCCTGGTAAGGAATTACCTTTGCTTGAATCTCAATTGGAAACCTCGATCCGTCCTTTCTCAAGCCAATTGCTTCATAGGGATTTTCATTGCCGACCAGCATATTTTGCCGCACATTTGATCGATTTTCCGGGGCGATATATTCTAGGACATCCGCTCCAATTTTTTCACTCGATTCGCAGCCAAACATCCGGGCAAACGCTTCATTCGCATCTGCAATCTTTCCGCCTTCGCCCACAACAATTCCTTCAAACGTCGCCTCAGACAATTTACGAAATCGGTCTTCACTTTCCCGTAATTGGGCAGTTCGTTCCAAAACTCGAATTTCTAAATTCTCCTTGGCTTTTTGCAGAGCATCTTGTGCAAGAAGGCGCTCTTTGTGCAGTGCAATTGCCGCCGCCGCCGCCCGCAGTAAAGCGACTTCTGACGGTTGCCAAACAACGGCTTCTTTACAGTTATCAAAGCCGATAAAACCGAAAAATTCCGCATTCACAATCAGAGGCAAAATTAACAGGGAAAGAATGCCTTGGGATTCTAAAATTTGACGCTCATTTGCAGGAAATTCACTGACATTGCCGGCAACCGCTTCCCCTCTAGATAAAATTTCCGGCCAGCGGGGAAAGAAATCATTATAGGAAAGGTTTTGCAAAGTGGGGTTGTCAATTTCTGGTTGGATAGCCGGCGCACACCATTCGGCACGCTGACTTGTTAGCAAACGATCGGCTTCGTCGTAGTGATTTTCAAACAAATAAACGCGGCTCGCCCTTGAGGCTTGTCCTAAAGGTTCTAGAATTTCTGTATAGCAGTTGCCGTTGCCCTGAAACGCCAGCAGCCGGCTTTGTACTTCCACCAACGCAGCCAAATAGCGTCTTTCCTTGTGCAGTTCATTTTCTGCGCGTTTGCGATCGCTAATATCACCACCAATGCAGAGGATGCCGGTGAAGTTACCCTTTGCATCCCGCAAGGCTTTAGTTGTCCAAGCCACCCAAACGCGCTCACCATTGCGCCGGATGTTTTCATTCTCATTCAGCTTGTAAAGTTCTGGGTGTTGCAGGATATCCCTGAGCATTGCAACGAGATCAGATCCGGCTGAATCAGTCTGGGGAACAATCGTCCCGATGGCTTTGCAACCGATAATTTCCGCTTCTGTGTAGCCGAAAAAGCTTTGAGCGAATTCGTTAAAAAAGGTGATATTGCCTTCGGTATCTAGGCGCAAAATGATGCTGTTGGCGTTCTCGACAAGTTCCCGATACTTCGCTTCATTGCGTTGCAGGGATTTTTGCGCCTGCATCAATTCCACCACATTTGCTTCTAAATCGCCATACAGCAGGCGCAGTTGTCCTGTCATCTCGTTAAACGTGTGCGCCAGCATTCCCAATTCATCTTCGCGTTCCACCGGCACGATCTGGTTCCAGTTTCCTTCAGAGAGAGCAACAGCAGCAGCATTCAACCGGAGAATAGGCCGGACAATCCAGCGCGAAGTCAGCAACCCTAGCAAGATGGCGATAAATAAGGCTGCCGTACACAGCAAAATCGTAGAACGCGTATTGGCTTCGATCTGTGCCATGAAATCGGCTTCGGGAATGACAACAACAATTAGCCAGTCTGGAGGATCTTGAAAAAGCGTGTTTGTTGAGCCGGCATTTAACAATTTTGCACTTTTTCCTCTCTCCCTCTCTCCCCATCTTCCCCGTCCCAGAGGCGTGATTTGCACGAATTGCCGCTCGCCTTTAAGGTTAAAAGTTGTAGAAATTGTGCAGTTAATAGTTTGACAATTGCGGTCTATTTGGGTTAACTGTTCTGTTAATTCTTTGAGGTGTTTTGTTGTGGCACGAATCAGGGGATCGTTCATTTCTGAAGCTTGACGCCGGATTGTGCCTTTTTTGCTCATCGTGAATGGCTTCTCAAACGTTGAAGAAGCAACAAGCATTCCAGAGCGTTCTATGATGAACGTTTCTCCGGTTTCACCAATTTTTAAACTGCGAAGAAATTCATCGATTTGTGAGACAATAAGATCGGTGATTACAACGCCTTTCAAGCTGCCGATGTTGTCGTAGATAGGTTGGCCGGCAGTAATGGTCAACTTCGGCTCCGCAAAAACTGAGTAAATTTCACTCCAAGTCGGCTTTCCGGCTTGTTGAGCGGCGATATACCACGGTCGTTTTCGCGGATCGTAGTTTGGATTAATTTTGACTAATTGGGTTCGATTTCCTAATGCGTCAGTGGCATATTGATAGCCATCTCCGTTGGTGGTGCGGTCGGTAATAGCAATTCGCAAACTGCCATCATCTGCACTTTCCACACCAATATATTCTCCGGTTGCAGTGCCCAGAGAAATCGCACTGACTGAGTCGAATAACTGCATTTGCTGCCAGAAATGGCGCTCAAAAGTCTGCAAGTCGTCTATTTTTAAGTGACCGAGGCGAATCGCATCCGCGTTAATTTGATTGACGAGATGGGGAGTTGTTAAAAAGGTTTGAAGTTGCAGTTGAATGCGGGCAGTAATTTCGTTGCGTAATTCGGTGGCAACGTCATTCACGGCTTTTTGCCCGTTGCGTAAAGACAGCCAGCCGGTTAATCCCACTGCCACGAAGATTTCAATGACGAACGGCACGACGAGGACATGGCGAAGAGGTATTTTTTTAGTACGTTTTGAAACCCGGCTGGTGAGATTTCTCAATGACATTTTTTAAAGAGCTAATCGCTAATTGTTCTTGGGAATTTTAATCAATCATTTGTTAACTTTTCTCGCTTGTCATCTAGATATGAGGGAACACATATATGTATTCACCTCTCCCTCTCTCCCCCTGTTTCAAACACCCCTAGCCTTTTCCTTTTCTGCCGGTGAGTAGATAAACTTCCATTTCCCCTTTACCTTTTACCTCAATGAGGCCCCGTTGCTCAAATTTATACTGATTTTGTAATAACTGGTAGGTTTTCTGTGTAACTTGAATAGCACCGGCAATGCCGTGAGATTCCATGCGGCTAGCTGTGTTGACCGTATCTCCCCAGAGATCGTAAATGAATTTTTTGAGTCCGATGACGCCGGCAACCACAGGGCCGGTATTGATCCCAATGCGAATGTTAAAAGGTTGGCCATTTTTTACACTAAACTTGGCAACTTCTCGTTGCATATCCATCGCCATTTCTGCGATCGCGTGTGCATGATCTGAACGAGGCATAGGAAGACCGCCGACCACCATATAGGCATCTCCTATGGTCTTGATCTTTTCTAAATCGTGCCGTTCTGCTAGCTGGTCAAAGGTTGAAAAGATTTCATTCAGTAACTCGACAAGTTGGGTAGGAGAAATGGTGGCAGAAAGCTGAGTAAAACCTACAATATCAGCAAACAGGACAGTGACTTCCTCAAAGCTGTCGGCAATAGAGCCGGTTTCTTGTTTGAGGCGTTCTGCAATCGGTTGGGGCAAAATATTGAGAAGCAGGCGCTCAACTTTTTCTTGTTCTTCTCGCAGTGCTTCTTGTGCTCGTTTGCGATCACACGATTCCATTGCCAGAGAAGTCATGTAAGCTAAGTAACTGGTGAAGTTCTGTTCTTCTAGCGCCCATTTTCGAGCCGGTCCTACGTGTTCCAAACACAGCACGCCTACAGTTTGCCCACCGAGACGAATGGGCACATCTAGCATCGAGTTAATTCCCAAGGGAGTTGAATAGGATGCAGAAAACTCTTTGGTGCGTGAGTCTTTGTGGGCGTCATGCGCGGCGATGGCGCGGTAAGTTTCTAATGCCTTAAAATAAGCCGGATAATCAACAGCATACAGCTCAGTTCCAAAGGAATGCTGGGAGTGATTAAGTTCGTACAGATCGAGGCAGTGCAAGGCTGATTTGTCTTCACTGTAAAGCCACACACTGGTTCGTGCTACGCTCAAAGTGTGTGCTGCGGTTTTGGTAATCTCCGGCAATGCCGCATTCAATTCGCCGCTGTAAAGTGGCTGGCACATCGCCAGTTCCATGAGCGCGGTTTGCTGCATCCGCAGGCGGTTTTCACTTTCTTGCAGGGTTGCTTGCACTCGCTTACGTTCGGTAATGTCTTCAACCGTGCCTTCGTAGTAAAGGAGGTTGCCGGCAATATCTTTAACGGTACGGGCATTTTCAGAAATCCAAATAATACTGCCATCTTTGCAATAAACTTGAGATTCAAATTGCGAGATTGAATCGTTTTTCTGTAGGGCAGCAACAAACTCGGCTCGCCGGTTGGGGTTAACGTAAAGTTGCTTACTAATGTTGGTGACAGTGTCGATGAGTTCTGCCGGCGATGAATAGCCATAAATGTAAGCTAAGGTGGGATTAGCATTGAGATATTGTCCTTCGGCGGTTGTTTGAAAGATTCCATCTGTTGAATTTTCAAAGATGCTGCGATATTTTTCTTCAGCTTCCTGTGTTGCTTCTAATGCTTGTTGCAGTTTTTCTTTGGCCGCATTAACTACCTGGCTTGCTCTTCTTAGTTTTAGAATGATGTAAGCGGAAATGCTGCTAATTAACACAATAGAAAATATATACAGCAAAACCCGGTAAATTCCAACCGTTTCTAAAGCTTTCTCATACTGGCGAGTGTAGGTTTTATATAAATCATCGCTCCGCTGAAAAGTTGGCATTGATACCAAGGTTTCTAGCAATCTATCGACCGCCGGCTTATTTTTTAAAATTATATTGACATGAGCGATAACCAAATCGAGATCGGCAGCCTTAACGGATATATATTGCTCTCGATTGTTTGACAGTTCTTCGATTTGCTCATTAATTTTTGGGGCAAGTTCTTCGCTAGCTGTTAAATTATAAATTAGGACATCTCGCAGCAAATCATTTATACGAATAGCTAACTCATCATCCACCAAAAAGGCTTGTTGCCTTATTTCAGTAGTTAAGATGGGAAAATAATATAAAGAGTTTTTTAGAACCGCATTTTTCGATTTAAACTCTTCTATGAAAATTTCTTTTTGATCTTGAATCAAAATATAATTTTTGAGAATTTCTTGAAGTTCTACTTGCCCCTGTTTATCAATAAAACTTGGAGTTGATTCAAGTTTTTTTTCCACAATTTTAAGTTTCTCTAGGCTATTGACAAGGGGATCATAATAATTTAAATTTCCATATCTTAGTTCAAAAACATTTTTATTGAGTGTGGCATCAATTTCTTTTATCTGGCCTAAATTGCTGTTATATCGGTCGTGTTCTATAAAATCAACTGACAAAAATTTGAGCAATAAAAAGCTGAAGATCGTTACCGCTGCTAAGGCAAACACAATTTTAACGTGCAGCTTGGTCAATCTCATAATGGATTCCCTTGATATTCACCATTCAGGGTTCTCAGAAACTTGCTCATCAAATCGAGCTGTTTGGGTGATAGCTGGCGTCCTAATTGATACTGTGCCATCACAGCAATAGCTTCTTCGATGGTTTTGATTGAACCATCGTGAAAATAAGGGGGTGTCAGAGTGATATTTCGCAGACTCGGCACCTTAAAAACGTAGCGATCTTCCTCATTGCCGGTGATATTATAGCGTCCTAAATCGGCTTTCTTGACATCTCGACCGGCAAAGGGGTCGCTGATGATGCCAAATTTCTGAAATAAATTTCCCCCCAAGTTAACGCCTTGGTGACAGCTCACACAGCCATAGTCTTTAAAAATGCGATAGCCTTCTTTTTCTTCTTCGGTAATAGCATTTTTATCTCCTCTCAAAAACTTATCAAACCGGGAATTAGGCGTATATAAAGACCGCTCGAAAGTTGCAATGGCATCTTTGATGTTGTCGCCGGTAATGCCATTCGAGTACAAATCGTTAAAAACTTTAACATACTCTGGAGATTTCTTCAGTTTTTTAACAATTTCTGGCCAAGTCGCGCCCATGCTGATCGGATTTGGAACGGTGCTATCAATCTGAGCTTCTAAAGTATCAGAACGCCCATCCCAGTTTTGTTTAAAATTGAATCCGCTGTTATAAACTGTAGGAGCATTGAAAAAACCGACTGCACCGTTGATGCCAAAAGAAAAGGGTGAGCGATCCACGCCTCCTGTTTTCAAACTGTGGCAACTTGCACAGGAAATCGTATTATTGTGAGAAAGCTGCGGGTCATGGAAGAGTTTATCTCCCAGAACAACTTTTTTATTATTTAGTTTGATGTACAGTGGAATTGGCTGAACAGGTTCAGGAACAACCGTGGTTTTTACCACCTCTTTTGCAACTGTAGCGATTTGCGATTCCTTTACTTGATGAAACTGCTGCCAAGGGAAAGTAATTAAAAAAACAACCAGGATGATAGCAAGAAGGTAAAAGCGAAGTTTGAACTTTTTAAAAAATTTAAGTTGGTTCATAAAAAAATAATGATTGGGTACTAAAATTTATTTGTTATTTAAGTTGGGTGTTAAGGCTGGCCGGCACAGCCGCATCTCATCTAAAAAAGCTCCAATAAAATAGGAAAAATGAGAGAGATTCCTTCAGCACCCTGACAACTCAACCGGCTTAAATTCTGCCGATGAGTAAATACGTCGTCATCTTTCCCTTGCCTTTCACTTCGACTGCACCCCGTTCCTCAAACGAATACTTATGTCGCAATAGCTCATAAGTTGTTGAAGTCACTTGAATCGTGTCGGCAAGACCTTGAGATTCCATCCGACTCGCAACATTAACCGTGTCACCCCATAGATCGTAGATGAATTTTTTAAGACCAATCACACCGGCAACCACAGGGCCGGTATTAATGCCGATCCGGATACTCAGCGGTTGATGGGTGGCATCATTAAACAGAGCAATTGCTTTTTGCATAGCAATGGCCATTTCCGCAATCGCCTCCGCATGATCCGCGCGAGGCACCGGCAGTCCACCCACAACCATATAAGCATCGCCAATCGTTTTAATCTTCTCCAACTCGTACGTCTGGGCAAGCCGGTCAAACGCTGAGAAGATTTGATTCAGCAAGTTGACCAGTTCCGTGGGAGAAATATGGCTAGAAAGTTCCGTAAAGCCAACAATATCGGCAAACAAAACAGTAACCTCAGCGAAACTGTCGGCAATTGTGCCTTCCTCCTGTTTTAACCGCTCTGCAATCGACTCTGGCAAAATATTGAGGAGCAGACGCTCAGATTGTTCTTGCTGGTAGCGCAGCGCTTCTTCTACTACCTTACGCTTTGTAATGTCTTCAACGGTGCCTTCATAGTAAAGCAGTTCACCTTGCCCGTCACGCACCACACGGGCATTTTCCGACACCCAAATAATGCTGCCATCTTTGCGATAAGTTTGAGATTCAAAATTTGACACTGCATCGTTGCTGTGCATTGCCTCAATAAACTCGGCACGCCGGCTAGGGTGAACGTAAAGTTGTGCGGATATATTCGTTAAATTATTCATAAGTTCTTCCGGGGAAGCATATCCATAAATGCGAGCCAGCGCGGGATTTGCGCTAAGATATTTCCCCTGTGGCGTGGTCTGGAAAATGCCTTCAATTGCATTCTCAAAGATCATGCGATATTTCTCTTCCGCTTGGCCCAATGCGGCCTCTACCCGGTGGCGATCTCGCGCTTCTAAACTTAAGGAAACTAAATCCGCGATCGAGCCGGCAAAGTTTTGCTCATCCAATGTCCAATCGCGCGGGTTGTCGGTTTGTTCGTGACACACAACCCCCACAATTTGACCCCCGACGCGGATCGGCGCATCGATCAGCGCCACGACATTCAGGGGGTTCATGTAGGAAGAGTTAAACTCAAGGGTTCTGGCATCGGTTCGCACATCTCTCACTACCAGCGTCCGCTCTTGTTCTAAAGCTTTAAAGTAGATGGGATAATCGACCGCTGCCAAATCATCATCTAAAGTATGCCGGTTGGCATTCAATTCATAAAGATCGAAGCAATGAAGCATGGAACGATCTTCGTTGTACAGCCACACACTCACCCGATCAACCTCTAGGGTGATTGCGGCAGTTTCCGTGACTTGCCGGCACACCGATTGCAAATCGCCTTGAATCAGACTGCGACTTTTTGCCAGTTCTACCAGCACTTGATCTTGTTTGCGAAGCCGTTCCTGGCTTTGTTGCAATGCCTTCTCGGCTTGTTTTCGCTCTGTAATGTCCCGCACAACTGCACATAAGACTTTTCGACCTCCATAAGAAATCGAGTTGGCGCTAACTTCTACCTCGATGAGTGAACCATCCTGCCGGCGGTAGAGTTGTTCACCAATTGTTTGGTCTTTTGCTGCCAAAATCCGTTCAACGTGGCGATCAAGATTCTTGTTATCGGAGACGCCGATATCGTACAAGTTTAGGTTGAGAATCTCTGCCGGCGAGTAACCTAGAAGATTAACAAACGCTTGATTGGCTTCCAAGATGCGGTAAGTATTTACGTCTATTAAGCAAATTCCTTCTGAAGATTGCTCAACCACTGCGCGATGGCGTTCTTCGCTTTCTTGCTGCTGGTTCTGAGCTTGTTGTAAAGCTGCCAGCATCTTATTAATCGTGTGTCCCAGGATTGACAGCTCATCTTTGCCAATCACCGACAACCGCAGTGAAAGATCACTGCACTCACCAATGCGGCTGACATCCTGTGTAAGATGTGCTAGGCGAGATAGAACCAATCGCTCTAGAAGCAGAATGGTGCAACCGCCAAACCCTAAGCCCACAACGGATAGGGCGATCAACAGATAGTCTAAGTTTTTCTGACCTTGCTTGTAGATTTCTCTGGGAATATCCACTCGCAATAGTAGCGCCGGCTGATCGTAGATGTCCCGAATCAGGGTGTAACCGGCAATAATATCTTCGCTTAAAGGCTCGACATGAACGGGGATTGATTCTCGGTTCTTTTCCGCTGTCGGGGTAGGTTGAGCCGGTGAATTGGCGCGATTAACCGCAGATGCCGGCTCTAAGCCGGCCTTCAAAGCGCTAACCTTTAACAATTCTTCTCGCACTGCCTGAAACTCAGGCGGCAGTTTCGTGTCCCTAACGCGGTGCACCGTTAGCGGCAATCGCACGATCCGCTCTAATTTCTCAACTTGAGAGACATCTAAGTAACGGCCAAAAATCAGGCTACCCACAATCGGGCCGGTTCCTTGGGTGGTGACAATGGGCCGGGAGATAATCAGCATTGGCCCTTCAGGCAGCATGATAATTCCCACCAGGCTGCTGTCTGGATCAGGGTGTGTCAAAAGCCGGTCTGTGGGAGTCAGGTGCGTGCGTAATGCTTCCGGAATCGGTGTGGTTTTTTGGTTTTTGATATCGAAGCCGGTGCCAAAGACTATCTCGCCAGAGGTGTTGATAAACAAAGCGAGATTGATCTTTAAGTTGGCCAGTGTTTCTGGCACTAAGTTCGCTTTAATATATTCTGGGTTCGCGTCCTCTATAAAGGTGTAAGTATCATCCCACGCCGACCAATCGGCAAAGCGGCTATTAAAATCATCTTGGGTTTGAGCAAAAACACTCAGGACGCCCTTAACAGTTTGGCGGGTGTTTTCCTCCTCGGCTTGCTTCATGCTGCCCAGCAAGATGGTGGAACACGTGGCATACAGCACGCCAACCAAGCCGACAAGCGTCACGCCAACGATTGACAGTGTCTTACGGCGTAGGCTCATCTTGTCACTCTCCTGCACTTACCTGTCGGGCTGCTAGCCACTGAAGGCTGAATAATCATTGATAAACGTTTACAGGTGTAGAGTGCCCTGATCACCCAACTGTTTAACCCAGCTATTTCTACAAGCCTTTTCTGTAAAATCACTGTCATCATTGTGTGGCATTCTCTGCTCGGCCCTGAGCCATTTGTTTTAACTGCTTATTCCTCACACTTGCTGGGACGATTGGTAGAACTTAACCTTTAGCCCCAACAGAAGAATTAAAAATACAGAATTAAACAGGAAGAATTCAGACAAGCCCTCAACGCTTCATGCCCCAGTGGGGGTGTTATGCGAAGAATGCCCTCTCCTCTTTTCCTCCTCTTTCATTCTCCCCTTCCTCCGGCAGTGGAAGGAACCGCTCTTTTTTGATAGGTTATCCAAAACTGTAGCTATCCGGAGGAATGGGTAGGTCTATAGTTCATAGTGGTGTGTGAAACCAGGAGTGAGTTGAAATGCTGAGCTGGGATAAAACTCCAAGTCTTGCGTCAATGCGTTGTGATCGGGCGTGGGTAGAAATTGACTTGCCGGCGCTTGCCCACAATGTCCAGCAATTATGCCGGTTTTTGTCTCCCCAAACAAATTTGATGGCGGTGGTGAAGGCAGATGCTTACGGGCATGGGGCGGTGGTTGTGGCGCAGACGGTATTGGCTGCCGGTGCGCGTTGGCTGGGGGTGGCTACGATCCCGGAGGGAATTGAGCTACGTGAGAACGGGATACAAGCGCCGGTGTTGGTTTTGGGGGCAACCAATACCCCTGAGCAAATTCGGGCGCTGGTGCGCTGGCGCTTGCAACCGACTGTGTGCACCCCGAAGCAAGCGCTGGTATTTTCTGAGACGTTGAGTGCCAGTGAACGATCGCTGCCGGTGCATTTAAAGCTGGATACGGGGATGTCACGACTGGGGGCACCTTGGCAGCAAGCAGTTGAGTTTGTCCAGCTGGTGTCTCGCTGCCCAAATCTGAAGATTGCCAGCATTTATTCCCATTTTGCCACGGCTGACAGTGTTGATCCAACGGTGATGCAGCAGCAGCACAGCCGGTTTCAAGAGGCACTTGCGGAACTTCAAAATGCCGGCATTCAGTTGCCTAAACTGCATTTGGCAAATTCGGCGGCCACGTTAACTGATCCTGCTTTGCACTATGACATGGTGCGCGTGGGCTTGGCAATTTACGGGCTTTATCCGGCTGAGCATTTGCGGCAGGTGGTGGAATTGAAGCCGGTTTTGCAAGTGAAGGCGCGGGTGACGCAAGTGAAGACAATTGAAGCGGGAACCGGCGTGAGTTATGGTTATCAATTCGTTGCCGGTGAGCCGATGCGTGTTGCGGTGGTGGGGATTGGCTACGCTGACGGTGTGCCGCGCAATCTTTCTAATAAAATCAATGTTTTGGTTCGAGGGCAACTGGTGCGGCAAATTGGGGCAATTACGATGGATCAGCTGATGCTGGATGTGAGTGCAATTCCTGATTTGCAAGCCGGCGAGGTGGTGACGCTGCTGGGATCTGAGGGTGATCACCAGATATCCGTGGATGATTGGGCGGCAATGTTGGGGACAATTTCTTGGGAGATTCTTTGCAGCTTCAAACACCGGCTTCCCCGTGTGCCGGTGGGACAGCCTTTTGAAGTCCCAGAACAATCAACCGCGCAATCTTGACAAGTCGTAGGGTGTGTGAGTCACGCACCCTATAATTTTGTTTAACAGTTGCAATTTTTGTAAAATTGTAAAGGCTTTCTCTATAAGGTTTTATTCATCTTAAACTTATAATCAAACCAAGCATCCCTCCCCGCATAACTGATACGGGGTTTGACTAGCAACGGAACAGAAACTCACCTTAAGGCTGAAATGCTTACAGAGTCAACGTTATAGAAATCGTTTTTCACTCTCAATCAGACGTACCAATGAGTCTTTAGGCTAATTGGTACAGAAATCTAGAACAGAATATCAGGGGTTTTAGGCCCTTAAATTTCGGTAGGTTCAATGGGTACATCCCTTAACGGGAGTTCTTGTTCGGTTGCTACTCAAACCCCGGTGGCCACCTATCCACAGCCCATCTGCATAAAATCGTTGCTGCTGCCGGCAAGCGGGCAGGGATAGAGGGCAAGGTTAGCCACCATTGGCTCAGGCACTCTCACGCATTCCACGCAATTAACAAAGGTTGCCCCATTCATCTGGTGCAGGCAACGCTGGGGCATAGTTCGATTGAGACGACTGGCCAATACTTGCACACCAATTCCTCTGATAGCAGTGGGTTACATCTAGTTGTGTAATAACTACAGGCGATGCGACCAATCTTGTCAGCATCTCTTCATAGATGCCAACTACAAACAACAAAGGAGAGGAAGATGATAGGAACTCTTGAGCTTGAAATTGAGCAGCCATTTACATGGATTCTTCTTATGGATGGCGCTATGAGTCGCAGTAGCTAAAACTAATACTTGCGCTGATTGCGTTTACTTGTTTCCATTCAAATAATCTTCCCAGCGAGCGGGAAACCCGTCCAGTACCAAGCAAGGAAACAGAACAACCATGTTTCCATTCAAATAATCTTCCCAGCGAGTGCTAAACTTTCAAAGCTATTATTGTCCTGATACCGTACCAGTTAGAAGAAGGCAGGTTTCCATTCAAATAATCTTCCCAGCGCGTAGGAAACAATATATAATCAATTAAATTCTACCTAAAAACACTTCATGATTAGAAAAACCGTTCATAGGTTCATCACGTTAGTAGTAGCAGGATTTCTATTGGCGATTAGTGGCCAGTGCTGGACATCACGAACTTTAGCACAAATCCATCCTCATGTTTTTTATGTTGCACCAAATGGCAGTGATACAAATAACGGTTCACTTGAGCATCCTTGGTCAACAATTAATCACGCAGCGTCGGTATTAAAAGCGGGTGATACAGTTAATGTTCGGGCTGGAACTTATCGCATCAATGAACAAATTCAAGCTAAAAATTCAGGAACAGAAAAGGCTTGGATTACTTATCGAGCCTATCCTGAAGAACGGGTTATTATTGATGCAGATGCGGTTAAAGTAGAGCCTCCCTCTTCTGCTAAAAAATCTTTTTATTCTCATGATCAAGGTGCATTTTTATTACAAAATGTTAGTTATATTCAAGTCGAAGATTTAGAAGTTATTAATTCTCATAATTCTGGAATTACAGTTAGAAATAGCCATTTTATTAACCTTTACAATAATAAAACAGAAAATACGTTGTCTCCAGGCATTGGTGTTTGGTGGGGTGATCACTATAAAGTAATGGGAAATACGGTTATTAATGCAAACGACCTGAAGATGGCTAACTTTTTAAATAATTTTTCAGCAGCTCCCCATGAAGCAATTTCAATCGGTGGGGTTGAAAATTTTGAAGTTGCTTATAACTTAGTTAAGGATGGGAAAAAAGAAGGGATTGATGTTAAAGAAAAGAGTAAATATGGAACCGTCCATCATAACTATGTTCACCACATGGCACGACAAGGATTATATGTTGATAGTTGGTTTGGAGTCTTAGAAGATGTTGAGGTATTTAATAATGTTGTTCATGATTGTAATGGAGCAGGATTTGCTTTAGCAGTAGAAGGAGGTTCAGAAGCAAAAAATATTCGATTTCACCATAACTTAATTTATGATAACTGGGGAACCGGAATTCTCTTTGCCCGATGGGGAAATGATGCGCTACGACATAATATTAAAATTTATAATAATACGGTTTATCATAATGGTTATGGTAAACCGAACCCAGGAGAAAGCTTTTTTTGGATTACTGGAGGGTTATATTTGTTATCTGATAATCTTCAAAATGTTGAAATCAAGAATAATATTTTTAGCGAGAATAGGGGATTTCAAATCGGTTATAGCGATCGCTATTTGGCAGCTAACTCTGACATCGAAAAGATTTTTCGTCAAAAAGATATTGAGATTAGCCAGAACTTAATCTTTGGAGAAAATAACACCACCCGTCCGATTTATGCTGGATGGCCTCCTGATAACTATGCGAATATCTATGGAACGAATGGAACTGCTGCGATCAGAGAAGAACCTCAATTTGTTAATCCTGAAGAAGGGAATTTTTACTTAAAATCTCCGGTCAGTAACCCAACCCCATTAACTGCTAATTCTAAAACATCTCAGATGAGAGTTGGAGCTTTTCCCAATGGAGAAAAACACCATTTTTGGTGGCAGGATAAGTTCCCACCTCAATTTCCTGATTTACCCCAATAAACCCTTCATTAAATCCTATTAAGCTATTTGAAGTTCATCTGGATGGACGTTGAATGCCTGTTTGTTGACGATATCCCTCACCATTGCAATGCTGTTATCAAGGGCAAGGAATTCAATGCTGACCTGAATCGTCCTCTTGACCCATCGGACAACCGCGCCTTCCCTCAATGGGGTAGTAGCTGGCTGATCGGGTTCCACCGGCAGCAATCCCTTCACAGTGGTATCTATCTGCTAAACGTAAGTATCTGAAGGGATTTCAGGTTTTGTCACAGACTGCTCTTTCGAAATTTAAGGGCCTAAAACCCCTGATATTCTGTTCTAGATTTCTGTACCAATTAGCCTAAAGACTCATTGGTACGTCTCATTGAGACTGAAAAACGATTTCTATAACGTTGACTCTGTAAGCATTTCAGCCTTAAGGTGAGTTTCTGTTCCGTTGATACTCAAACCCCGATACCTGCACTATATTGCTAAGTAGACATCAGAAGAGGGTAGGGCAAAGGTTATGAGTGAAAAAACTACCTCCAAATGGAATGCCGGCAGGTTTGCGCGAACTCTGGCTTATTTCGGGGTGATACCCTTCGTGGGTAGCATTAGCTGGTTGCAAACCTTGCTCGGAATGGGTAAAAAAGCCAACGCAAGCGATCGCAAACAGGGCGTGATTTTGGTTGCCGGTGCCACCGGCGGCGTTGGCAAACGAGTTGTGCGAAAACTCCAAGAACGGGGTTACAACGTGCGAGGACTCGTTAGAGATGCGAAAAGAGCGAAGGAAATTTTGGGCAACGCGGTTGAATTAGTGGAGGGAGATATCACGATCCCTGAAACCTTGACGCCGGCAGTCTTCAGGGATGTGACAGCCGTGGTGTGCTGCACCGGCACTCGTGTGCAACCGAAGGAAGGCGACACCCCAACCCGTGAAAAATACTATCAAGGCATCAAATTTTATATGCCTGAAGTTGTGGATGTGCCGGAAGTTGTGGAATATCAAGGCATTGAGAATCTTGTGCGGGCAACGCGCACTCACTTCCAAGGTGCCGGTGATGAAAAAATGATTTTTGACTTCACCAAACCATCCCAAGATATTAAAGAAACTTGGGGTGCGCTTGATGACATTGTCATGGGTGGGGTGAGCGAAAGTTCGATTCGATTGGTAGATAATACTGCTTTTTTCTCTGGTAATGTTTCCACGGCAAATTCGGGTGGTTTTGCATCTGTTCGCACCAAAAATTTCGATCCTCCTTTAAATTTAGCTGGGTATGCCGGCATTGATTTACGCGTCAAAGGTGACGGCAAACGCTATAAATTTATCATTCGCAGTGAAGTTAAATGGGATGGCATTGGTTATAGCTATTCTTTTGATACGGTTTACAATATTTGGATAACTGTTCGCATTCCCTTCGAGGCGTTAATTCCAGTTTTTCGCGCTAAAACTGTGAAAGATGGCGAACCGATTGATACGAGTAATATCAGCTCATTCCAGTTAATGCTGAGTAAGTTTGAATACGACGGGGAACTGAACCCCAAATTTGAAGCAGGAATTTTTCAGTTGCAAGTGGAATCTATCAAAGCTTATGGCGCTGAAAAGTTTCCAAAATTTGTCCACATTAGTTCTGCCGGCGTGACTCGTCCTGGGCGTCCCGGACTTAATTTAGAAGAAGAACCGCCGGCAGTTAGAATGAATGACCAATTGGGGGGAATTTTAACTTGGAAGTTGCGCGGCGAAGATAGTATTCGCTTTAGTGGAATTCCTTACACCATTATCAGACCTTGTGCCCTGACTGAGGAAGCCGGCGGTAAAGCCTTAATATTCGAGCAAGGCGATAATATTCGAGGCAAAGTCAGCCGGGAAGATATCGCTCAGTTATGCGTAGAAGCGCTTGAGGAATCCAAGGCGTGTAATGTCACGTTTGAGGTGAAAGAAAGCCAAAATGATCAGAACTCGGAAGAATGGGAAAGTTTATTTTCTGGATTGAAACCTGATAAGCAACCGTGGTAAAACTTTCAAGTTAAAACCATTTAATCGATTGAAATCAAGGTAGTTATGGAATTGCTTGCGCGTCAATGAAAACTGATATTTCTAGCATAAAGCCTGCTTACCTTGATTTTATTGAGCAAGAACTTCAAGTTTCTCAACAGCCAGAAAACAATCTTTTGGTGATTGATTTGTTTGCCGGCTGCGGGGGGATGGCTTTAGGTTTTGAAGCAGCCGGTTTTCAAACAGCCGGTTATGAAATGCTGGAGGATGCCTGCGCGACTTACCGGCACAATCTTAGCGGTTCATGTACCCAGGTTATCCTCACACTCAATACTGATTTAATCACGAAAGCAGATGTGATAATAGGTGGCCCTCCCTGCCAGCCTTTTAGCGTTAGCGGACATCAAAAAGGGCTGAAAGATAGCCGCGATGGATTCCCAATTTTTATTGATGCTGTTGACCGCTGCCGGCCACAAATCGCTATATTTGAAAACGTGCGGGGAATGCTTTTTCGCAACAAAACTTATTTTGAAGAAATTGTCTTGGCTCTTAGAAATCTCAATTATATTGTCGAATGGGAGATTCTGAACGCCGCCCATTATGGTGTTCCTCAACGAAGAGAGCGTCTTTTTTGTGTTACCCATAAAGGCGGTTGGAAGTGGCCAAAAAAGACGCATTTTAATTCGCCCTACACTGCCGGCGAAGCGCTAGGAGAACTGGCTTTCCTTGCTCCTCCCAACTCAAAATTTCTCACTGCCGGTATGGATGAATATATTAGTAAATATGAGAAAGCATCTAAATGTATTACACCTAGAGATTTACACCTAAATATTCCTTCTAGAACTGTAACTTGTCGCAATCTTAGCGCTCCCACCGGCGATATGCTGCGGATTCGTTTACCCGATGGGCGCAGAAGAAGATTAACCGTGCGTGAAGGTGCGCGTTTACAGAGTTTTCCAGATTGGTTTGAATTCAAAGGTTCTGAAGAAAGTCAGTGCAACCAAATCGGTAATGCCGTTCCTCCAATCTTGGCAAAAGTTATCGCCGGCTCTGTTAAAGTCTATTTAGAAAATTGCAAACAACCTGCCTCAATCATCGCCGGCTGACAGGGGCATCTAATCCAGAATTAAAACTAAACCTTCTATCATGGAACTGTATCCGAAAAATTTGAGACAAATGCAATAATATTGCTCAAGAGCTGTATTTATGAAACCAACTTTCCTCCTCACCGTTGCCTTCGTGGTTCCCCTTGGGTTATCCATCTTGCCGCACACACCGGCTCATGCTCAAACGCAGCCCAATAGAGAGCAAGTTTTGCAAGCTTGCGCCGGCGATCAAATTCGCACTTTACCCATGCCATTTGTCGATGTAGCGCCGGATCACTGGGCTTATGATATTGTCTTAAAAATGTACTACTGCGGCCCCGTGCGTGGCCCTCTAGCAAGACAAGAATTGCAAAGATTGCAAACTCAGGGATCGCAACTCGGTGAAATCGCCGCACTTCCCGATGCGAAAACTCTATCATCCGCCCAAGAAACGGTTGAAATAAAGGGCCGGCAGTACCGTTTAGAAACTTATCTCTGGCGCGATGCGATGCCCAGCACGATGATTGATGGCAACCCAACAAATACTGTAGTTCGGGTGGTTGCAGACGATAAACAAGCATTTCCTGCTTCACTGAAACTAGATCGGTTGTGGCTGGTAAAAGATGATGGCCAAATGTGGACAACGACTTTAGACGGTGAAGCGAAAGAACCGGCAGGGAATCAGATAGAAAATAGTGCCACAAATGCCCCTAGTTGGGGGTTGGGAACTTTAGTGGATGTTGTTGTTAGATTGACTGATGGGGAAAATAATACTTATTTTCTCAAAGCTACTGAACAACCCATCTTGCATACCGATTGAATTTTCCGGGTAAAGGTGCCGGCACCTCTACCTGCAAACGCAATAAATGTGGCTTGATGGATAAGGGCATTGTGATTCGTTTGAGCGGATCGCGGTGCAGATTTGGCTGTGTGGAGAAACTGGACTAATCACTTATGGACATTCAACGTTATTACGAGGGCTTGCCCTTTACCTGGCAAACGAAATCTCCGGAAACCATTCGCAACGACTGCCGGTGGTTGGAATCGATTATTCTCAATGCGGCACCGTTTTCTGACTGGTGGGTAAAGGCGCGGATCATTCAGATGGCTTACCCTATGCCTCCGGGTGCAACACCGGCAGCGGATAGTTTACCAACCTATGCCGGTTTAAAATCTGAAGCAGAAATCGTAGATGCTTTGCGTTCGATCTGCGATTTAAAGCAGTATCCCAGTTTGGCAGCCGCTGTTGATGAAACTTATGTGATTAGAACACTCAACAGTTGGAAAACAAAAACATTTGCTCAAGCCATCGGGCGAAACTTTGAAGTTTATGCTGACCGGCTGCATGATAATGTTTTTTTAGTAACCAGTACCGCTACAATTTCGCTGCGCGTAAACCGGCTGCTGCCGCCTCTAGTGCGCTTTCGCCCTCTGTTTAATATTGAAGAACTGGCTCAAATTATGCAGGCGCGATCCTGTGAGCGTTTGACGTTGCGAACTCACGGCTATGCCAACGCCGCACATGGTTTCTACAAGTCTTTTATGTTTGAAGCAGATGCCCTCAATCGCCCTTCTAATGAGACTGCCGGCAGAGGAAGTTCGGAAGCGTCTGCGCCTAACTCTTTAGGAAATAAACACTTTTATATCGGCTACCATTGGCCAAGCGAGCAACCCTTTCTTAGCCCCGGTTTATGGACTGATTTTCGCTACAATTTGAGGATTGTCTTCAAATTTTTATTTGTCCTCGCTATTCTCGCCGGCACTGTAGGCACCCTGATCTATGCGTTACTGAAACTGTTGGCAATTCCCCTAATCAATGTCTTAGGTTTAGTGCCGGCAATCGCTCAGTTTGAGGCTTGGAGAAACTTTAGTACCACCTTTGAGGCAACTGTATCGTGTTATTGGATTGCCCCCTCTGTGTTTCTCCTGTGGGTGCTGTTTATGCAAGTTTTGCGCGTCATCGCCTACCAACGAGATCGTTACCGCGCGATTCACTACGGTGCACCCGACTTAGCAGAGTTCTTTTGGCGCTTAGATAAAGCCATGAGTAAGCAGAAGGCAGCAGCGCAACCACAACCTAACACGGATGAGTGCGAACCGGATCATCCCACCGTCTCCTCCCAAAAAGCTGAAAATTCCAACACTCCAAGTCGGCTGCTGATGGTGAATTTAATCGGCCACAGCATGGGAGGATTGCTCCTAGTGAATGTGCTGCGTATCCTGTCTGATCGTTTCGGTAAGGATGATCAAGGATCGCTGATGCCCGATTTAGTGCCGGTGCAAATCGAGCCAGGAAAAGAATTGCGACCCCGATTTAATCCGGTGTCTGATGCCGACCAAATTGGCGATAATTTGCAATTAGATAAGTTGATTTTGGCTTCTCCTGATATCCCTCTAGAGTTTTTGTGCGAGGGACGCAATAACTACGTGCGCTCAGCAATGCGCCGATGCCGGCAGATTTATCTGATGTCAAGTGATCGCGATATTGTGCTGCGCTATCTGTCAACATTGGGCAATTGGTTTAGTGAACCTAGCTTAGAAATGTCTGGCTTTCGACTGGGAAACGTTTATCTAGAAATGACACGAGTTTCTAAAGCAGAAATCCGTTACCGTCCGTTTATTCGCAATATGTTGCGTTCTCAGCCGGCAATCGAACCTACCTCTGCTTATGATCTGTTTCAAAAATTCAACTATATCGATTGCTCTGAAATGGTTAAAGTTAATGGCATCAATCTGCCGCTCAATTATGCGACCGGCTTGCTAATTGACCTCATTAATACCCTGCTTCACATTGTAGGTCATGTTGATACCCACGGCGGTTACTTCGTGACCAAGACGCCCTCCTTCAAGATTTTAAAGTTGCTGATGACGCTTGATGATTGCTCAGATGAAAATATCTGGGCAGGAATCAATCAAATCATTACCGACACGCCACTGCGCTTTTTACCAAGTCAGCCCTTTACTAGCCCTCAGCCGGCAGACTTAAACATTCAAAAATAATCCCAAATCTGTGTAGAGTTAGTCTTTTTTTTGAGAAAGTCAATTTAAGGTTAACTTAGGGGGTTTAACCGGCTCTGGCAAACGTAAATCCTTGGAGCCGGTTAAAAAACTGCTGATACCCAATTTAGTTAGGATTAGCGACGAATTAACCTTTGCCCAATCAGGGCTGCGCTTCTAAAAAAATAAATTTAATCCAAAGGCTTTATAAAAACTGCAATCCTTTAAAAACAGATAGTTTTGTTTTCAAGTTATTAAAAATATCTTTTATAATAGTGAAAAATCAGTTTTAGATACGCTTTTGATAACCCTGGCCTGAGCAGGGTTTGTTGCTCAGTCAATTTATTAATGGCACTGCCTGCCGGTGTTTCTCCCTAAGCAGGAAGGCAAATTCTGCCGAGAAAGATTACCCTGATCTTAAAGTCATTCAATCTCAGGTGCATCATCTTTAACAATTAATCCTTCAACCGGCACTCCACCACCTACAACCCATTACTTATGAAGCAGGAAGTTAAACCGGCAGGATTTAGCCTCAGCGCTACTGCCATCCGCCAGCATATCGGCACTCTGATGCTGACGCTGACAGTGATTATTGTGGGGATTTTCTTCATCACCCAGCTACAGGTGGATTTGCTGCCGGCCATCACCTATCCGCGCATTGGCGTGCGTTTGAGCGCTCCAGGCGTCTCGCCAGAAGTTGGCGTGCAGGAAATCACAAAGCCCCTGGAAGAAGCTTTAAGCGCCACGGAAGGCGTTGTGCAAGTGTTTTCCCAAACACGCGAAGGACAAGTGAGTGTGGACTTGTACTTTCAGCCGGGAGGCGATATTGACCAAGCGCTTAACGACGCCACGGCTGCGTTTAACCGCGCCAGGGGCACTCTGCCGGATATTGTTGAAGATCCGCGCTTGTTCAAAGTTGACCCGTCTCAGCTGCCGATTTACGAATTCGCCCTGCAATCTCCCTCGTTGGAAGATGTAGATCTGCGGGTGTTTGCCGACGAAGAACTGGGGCGAGAACTTAGTATTGTCGAGGGTGTGGCAAACGTAGACGTTGCCGGCGGCGTGCGGGAAGAAGTACAAGTCAATATTGACCTTAAACGGTTGCAGGCGCAAAACATTGCCCTCACAGATGTGCTAAATGCCATCGAATCGCGCAACGCAGATATTTCTGGAGGTCGTATTCAAGGAACACAAGCGGAAGCCTTAACCCGCACGGTCGGCAAATTTAAAGACGCCAGGGAACTGCGGGATCTCTCCTTTGAGGTAGGAGCAAGAAACACCGGCTCAGGGACTCCCCAACCTGCCGCCTCTTCCGCTCGCGTTTACCTGCGAGACTTTGCTGAAGTGATTGATGGTACGGAACAGCAACGGGTGTTTGTTTCCCTGAACGGTCAGCCGGCAGTGAAAGTCAGTATCCAGAAACAACCCGATGCCAACACTGTGAGTGTTGTCAATGGCTTGAAAAAACGCATCGAAGAGTTGCAAAAATCTGGTTTAATTCCCGAAGATATGACGATCATTTCGACGCTAGATGAATCGCGGTTCATTCGCAATTCCCTAGCTGATGTCACGAATTCAGGGATTTCTGGAGCTTTGCTGGCAGCAGTCGCGGTGCTGTTCTTCATGGGTTCTATCCGGCAAACGCTGGTTATTTCCCTGACGATTCCTTTGTGTACGCTCTCAGCGATCATTTTAATGAAGCTGTTTGGCCTGTCCCTCAATCTTTTCAGTATGGCCGGCCTTGCGTTAGGAATTGGACAGGCGATCGACACCAGTGTGGTGATTTTAGAGAACATTGCCGCCGGTGCCGGTGTTGCACCCGGTACGAGTAATAAGCGTCTGATAAACTCACAGCAAATCCTCGATCAGTCCATCGCCAGCGGTCAGGAAGTAGAATCTGCAATGATTGCTTCCACCGGCGCTAACTTAGTGTCTGTGTTGCCGTTCCTGCTCATCGGTGGTTTTTTCTCACTGCTTTTTAGCGAACTCATTCTCACAATTTGCTTTGCCGTCGCCGCTTCACTTTTAGTTGCGCTGACTGTGACACCCATGCTCATGTCTCGCCTGCTAACGATTAAGTGGTCGAGCCGCGTGAGTGAGTTTTGGCTGCTGCGACAGTTTAACCGGCGCTTTGAGGATGCCACACGCAGCTACACCTACACCCTTCGCTGGGTGCTGCGCTACCCATTGCTTATAATCGTCTGCGCCTTCGTTCTCATGGGTGGGAGTAGCCTGTGGATGGCCGGCCAGATTCCTCAAGAAATCTTACCCCGCGTGGACACCGGCCAAGCCAACCTGTCCGCTCAGTTCCCTCCCGGAACGCCTCTGGCCACCAACTTAAAAATGATGGCGATTACTGATGAAATCCTCAGCAAACAGCCAGAAACTGACTATGTCTTTACAACGTCGGGAGGGTCTCTGTTTGGCAGCAATACCACCGCGAACTCCCTGCGTGCTTCTAGCACAATCACACTCAAACAGGGGACGGATGTAGAAGCTTTCGTTCAGCGCATGACTCAGGAGTTTGAAAAGCTAAATCTCGCAGGAATTCGGCTGCGGCTATCTCCAGGTCAGGTGCGCGGGATTATTTTAACCAACTCGCCGGTGCGGGGGGCCGATGTTGACATTATCCTTCAGGGAAATGACGAACAAAAGCTGCAACAGGCTGGCCGGCAGGTTGTAGCGGCACTAGACGAGGGAGCGAAACTCGTGCGTTTCCGGCCTGATGCCGACCCCCGGCAGCCAGAAGTGCAAATTCGCCCAGATTGGCTGCGTGTTCAAGAGCTTGGCTTGACGACGCAAGACATTGGCGACACCATTCAGACTGCAATCGAAGGTTCTGTAGCTACTCAATTGCAGCGAGGCGAGCGTTTGGTGGATGTGCGAGTACAACTGGATGAAGAATCGGTGCAGAGATCGTCACAGCTTGCACAGTTACCCCTATTTGTTGATAGCAACCGCCAAATTCGTTTAGGAGATGTTGCCAAAATTGAAGAAGGACAAGCGCCTGGTGAAGTGCAGCGAATTAACCAGCGCCAGGTGTTTTTAATTGCCGGCTCTCTAAGTGAGGGAGCCAGTCTCAGCGAGGCTTTTGCGGAAGTTGATAAAGTGCTGGCGACGGTGGAGTTACCTGAAGGGGTTACTGTTTTACCCAGTTCTACTAAACAGACAAACCAACAGCTTCAAGACTCTTTGAAATTGTTAGGCGGCTTATCCGCTTTCTTGGTTTTTGTTGTGATGGCAGTGCAATACAATTCCATCATCGACCCGCTTGTGATTATCTTGACGGTTCCGTTAGCGCTGGCTGGAGGAATTTTAGGGCTTTACGTCACTAAAACTGCGATTGGTGCGACGGTGCTTGTCGGTGCGGTTTTGCTGGTGGGGATTGTGGTGAATATCGGGATTATTATGGTTGAATTTGCCAACCAAATCTGGGAAGAGGAAGGTGTTAGCCGTGAGGTAGCTATTTTGAAAGCAGCTCCCCAACGCCTACGCCCGATTCTAATGACCACAATCACCACCGTTTTGGGTTTGCTGCCGCTGGCATTAGGGATTGGAGAAGGCTCGGAGTTTCTGCAACCGCTGGGTGTTGTTGTGTTTTCCGGGATGTCTGTGGCGACGCTTTTGACGCTGTTTATTATTCCCTGTTTCTATACCCTGCTGCACGGTTTGCGATTGCCGAAACTTGGCAAGTTTCGGTTGCCGAGGTTTGGTAAGTTCCGGTTTGGTTCATCTTTTGGGATTAATAAGAAGTTGAATGCACGGAAAAAACTCTCCAAGTCTTTGGCCCGCAAAAAAGAAGAAGTAAAACAGAGATAATGAAGTGCCGGCAACCCGATTCAATCAAGCGCTAAAGATTTTGATAAGGAACTCTAAATGAAAGAGTTGTGACATCAAATCTCTAGCGCTTTTTCGCTCAAACGTCTTTAATTTTTGTTTTTAAATTCTTTGAGCAAGCTTGGCAACCACGAAAACCAACTCTGCAGGTTCCACCGGCTTAGAAATATGAATTTGAAAACCTGATTGCAAAACGCGGATGCGATCCTCAACGCCGGCATTGGCAGTCAGCGCCACAGCAGGAATGGCCCCCCCTTGGGATGCCTCTAACGCTCTCACTTGATCCATCAAAGCGTAGCCATCTTCCTCCGGCATCGAGATGTCGCTAACCAGTACAGCCGGCTGCCCATAAAGAGAGTTCCCCATCAACACGCTCATTGCCGCGCCTGCCGATCCCACCGCCGTTACTTCAGCCCCGCACAGTTGGAGTATTGCAGCGAGCAATTCCTGGGTATCAACCTCGTCATCAACGACAAGTATATGTAAGCCCTCTAAGTTGGGGGCGTCATCCAGCATCGCTTCTGTGTCGTTCGTTAATTTGAGTTGTGGGCTATAGTTCGCAAAAGTCCTATCTAGCTCACAGACGTTTTGCACCGGCAGCCGAACGATAAAGGTTGATCCCAAGCCCTCGCCGGCACTTTCTGCGTGAACAGTTCCACCGTGGAGTTCGACCAAATGCCGCACCAACGCTAGCCCCAGTCCAAGTCCGCCGGAGGATTTAACGCTTGTATTGTCGGCTTGGCGGAAGCGCTCAAAGACGAAGGGCAAAAACTCAGGCGCAATTCCCATGCCGGTGTCACTCACGGCGATCTGAGCATAAAAACAATCTGCCGGCTCGTCTTTAATCTTCTCAAGTTTGACCTCAATTCGTCCCCCGTCACGGCTAAACTTGATGGCATTTGACAGCAGATTCCACATTATCTGCTGCAAGCGGTCAGGATCGCCGACCATCTTGAGGGTTGGAAAATTGATCACCGATTCAAGCTGAATATTCTTGGCTTCAGCCGACAGACGCACAATACTAATCGCTCTTTCAATCACAGAGGGGAGGCTCACCGGCACTACATTTAGGCGGAGTTTGCCGGTCGTGATGCGCGTGATGTCGAGCATATCCTCAATCAGCCGGTTTTGCGCCTGCACACTGCGCTCAATTACCTCCAGCCCACGACTGGTTTGGATCTCGTCCAAATTGCGGGTACGCAGCAGTTTTGACCAACCCAGGATAGCGCTGAGGGGGTTCCGCAACTCGTGGGAAAGCAGGGAGAGAAACTCATCCTTGGCGCGGTTAGCCGTCTCAGCCGACTCCCGGGCTGATTGCTCACACACAAATAGGCGATTGCGCTCATCCTCAAACTGCTTACGCTCGGTGATATCCTCAATCCCCAGGAGCATCATCTGCATCGGGTTGCCATCAAGAGGGATTCTACAGGCATTGAGCAGCATCGTTTTGTTGCCAATGTTTAAAAATTCATGAGTTACTTCAAAGTCGTGAATCAGCGTATCTTGTGAGAGAACCTGTTCTAACAGCTGGCGCAGTCTGGGAATGTTCCACTGACCGTTCCCAAGATCAAAGATAAGTTTTTGTTCTGTTTCTTCTGGCGTTACTTGGAAGGTTTCATAGAAAGACCGATTCACCGTTTTTACGCGTAATTGTGAGTCTAAAACAACGAGGGGCGCTCTGACGGTGGCCACGATGGCTTCGGCATAATCACGGGATTCTTGCAACTGTTGTGCACTGTGTTTGAGCGCGTCAATATCGACTAACACGAGCACTGCGCCATCAATCTTGTTATCTCGCGTTAGGTAGGGCAATATTCGCAGGTTATACCAATAGCCGGAGCGCTCTTGAATTTCAAGCTCAGCAATGGTGCCGGTGTCAATAACCTCCCTGATTAACTTCTCTAAATGGGGCACGTTTATATGGGTCTGAATATCCCCAATCGAGCGCCCAACATCTGTAGAAATGATATTTAGCACAGTTTTTGCTAAAGGCGTGAACAGCCGAATACACAAATCTTTTCCCAACATCAAGATGGGAATATTCACACTATTGAGCAGATTGCTCAGGTCATTGTTAACCTGACTAATTTCAACATTGCGATTTTTCAGTTCCTCGTTAATCGTGTTTAGTTCTTCATTCGTTGCCTGAATTTCTTCTTTGGCAGTTTGCAGTTCCTCATTTGTGCTTTGGAACTCCTCGTTGCTGGAGAGAATCTCTTCGTTGGCAATTATAAGTTCTTCGTTGCTGGCTTCTTTTTCGGCAATAATGGACTGCAAATACTCCTTTGTGGCAGTTAGCTCTTGCAGAAGTCGAACAATCTCACGATCTTGGGCAGTCTGGTCGGTTTTCTGGTTTCCCTTGAGAGCGTTTATCCAACTGAATTTGGTTACTTTAGACTCAGAACTTATTGGGGTAACATCCTCAAATAAGACTAAAAAGTAGACTTCTACAGAAGTGTCAGGTTTAAAGGGAATAACCTCAATATTGACTTCCCTGGATTGCTCCTGATTTTTGACCTGGATGCCTTCTTTCTTTATCGGGATGTTCTGCTCTTTTGCCTGATGGATTGCTGTTCGCACAGCTAGCAAAAAGACGGTTCGCAACATTTTTAAGAGGTTGAGGCTTGCGGTTCCGGGAGCAGGTTCTAGATAAAGACTAATGTCTCCCCGAAATTGCAAAATGTCCATCTCATCGTTAATCACGACGCCGGCTGGGGCGTATTTACTTAAGACGATTCGATCAGCCTCTTTTTGCAGGTCGAGGGTTTTGGGAATCTCCTCGTCGATTGGCTTATTCGTCGTTAGTTTCTCAACCGGATATGTGGTCGTAGCAAAGTTAAAGTTCTGTCGAGTTGGGGCAAATTTTCTGGAATAAATTTTTTGCTTTTTATCCACTAGGGCAAACAAGTCAGAAAATTCGCCGGTTGTTTCAGATGAGCCAAGCATCAAAAAACCTATGGGATTGAGCGCATAATGGAAAAGCGGGATAATTTTTTTTTGTAAAGCCGGCCCTAGATAAATCAGCATATTTCGGCAACTGATTAAATCTAGTTTGGAGAAAGGCGGATCTTGGCTAACGTTTTGTTTAGCAAAGATGCATTTATCTCGAATATATTTTTTGATTTGGTAACCGCTTTCATTTAGTTTGATAAAAAATTGCTGAAGACTTGCCGGCGAAACATCTTGAACCTGCTTGTCTGTGTAGATACCGGCGCGGGCTTTCTCAATGGCGCTATCACTAATATCGGTGGCAAAAATCTGGATGGGGATATTCGTTTCCTCAGCTTCCAAAAACTCTTGCAAGCAAATAGCAATCGAGTAAACTTCTTCACCTGTTGAACACCCTGGCACCCAGATCCGAATCGGTGTATCTAGGGGTTTATCTTTGATGATGCTGGGAAATACTTTGTTCTTTAAGACTTCAAAGGATTCAGGATCACGGAAAAAACAAGTGAAATTAATCAAGATGTCTTTGTACAAAGCCGTCACTTCGTCCGGTGTTTCCTGAAGATAGGCGACATAATCCTCAAGCGTTGGAAATTGGTATAAAGCCATGCGTCGCATGATGCGTCGCTTAATAGTGGGGTGCTTGTAACACGTAAAATCAACGCCGGCACTGGCTAAGAGTAAGCTAAAAATCTGCTGTAGGAGATTTGGATTTTCAAAAAGTAAGTCATTCGCCGATAAAGGTATGGGCTGCGTAACATAGGGATGCCGGCTGATATTCCCCAGCTTTAGCGCAATTTCTTTGGGAGGCAGAATAAAATCTACCCGACCACTGGCAACAGCATTGTTGGGCATACTATCATACTTAGCCGTGTCTTCACATTGGGCAAAAGTAATGCCACCCTCGCTTTTAATTGCCTCAACTCCTAGGGTGCCGTCTCCATCCATCCCAGACAGAACCACCCCAATTGCTTTGTTCTTGCGATCCATGCTCAGTGATTGCAAAAACGCATCCACCGGCATATATTTTCCTTCAATCTTCTCGCGGGGCATCAGTTTCAATTCACCCCGAACAATCGCCATTTTTGTATTAGGTGGAATGATGTAGACGCTGTTAGGTTCTACTATCATGCCTTCCTCTACTTCCTTCACCGGCATCTGGGTTGTTTTGGAAAGGATTTCAGTTAATAGGCTTTTATGCTGGGGGGCTAAGTGTTGAATCAGCACAAAAGCCATGCCGGTATCGGTAGGTAGGGCTTTCAGTAATGCAGTGAATGCTTCTAAACCGCCGGCAGAAGCGCCGATGCCGACGATTGGAAAAAGTTGGTTTTCGTTCTGTTGATTCTCATCGGCTGTGCCGGCAGCCGTCGCTTGGTTTTCAGATTGGCTAGAAGATTCTATCGGGTTCATAATTCTTACTTGAATACTTGATCCGACAAATGTGAAGCTTAATGAAGCAGATAATGGACACACGATGTCTTAGCCTTCTTAAAAAAACCAAATAGTTAGATTAGGAGTGACTTATTTTGTCCATTTCTAAGGTTGCTCTTTCCCCGTGGTAGTTATTATATAACCTTTCCCTATACTTTCTGTATCTTATCAAGCAGACTAAGCCGTATAGGTTGCGGATAGAAATTGTTAACTATAAGCCGGCAATTACGACTAAAGCGCTGCCGGCATTGAATGAGCAATAGGTTTTAGTAGAAAGTAATAATTTGTAAAGCAATTTGTTGATTTTAATTTTACTTATCTATGATTGATTCTGAGTGCCGACAAAACACGAAAGAAAGAAAAATATATGATTAAAAATATTGAGGAAGGTTCTTAATTTATGACGCACTATTCACCGGCAGTAATTTTGACTTGGGAAATGGCGGCGGCTGAGGCAACAATCGGCAACGCTACCCACATCGAACCGGCACATTTAGCGATGGCACTCTGCAAGCTGTGCGATACGGGTTTAGAAAATTTGCTTGCCGGCACATTGCTCAAACCACAGGAACAAGATGAAGTGAGAGCAGATGTAGAATTTCTCAAGCAAAAGTTTCAGCAAGCAGAGTTTAACTTAACACGCTTTCGCCAGCGCTTGCGAGCACAGATCACGAAGCCGGCACCCGACACGCCACTCCCGCAGCAAATGCACCGCAGCGCAGCATCAAAACAGGTGTTTCACCAGGCAGAAACACTCGCCGAGGCAGAGGGAGAGGATGTGAGATTAATTCATTTATTAGAAGCCTTATTAACGATGCCGGCACCCCCCTGGACGGGAATTTTATCAGATATGGGATTTGATAACCCATTAGGTCAAATTCTCGAAATTCAAATTACCCAAGTTGAATCCGCCCTAAAAATTGGGTTAGCTGCCTCCCAAATGCAGCAGTTAATTGATGAGATTTCCACCCAAGACTTAAACAGCCCAAAAACATTAGGTATCGTAGAAAACAACATTGCCGCGCATCCAGTTCTCAAAGATAAAGAAGCAGTCGAAGCAGTAATCAAACACAATCAAAAAGTCAAAAAAATGCTCAAAGTAGGTGGAATTGAACTATTAAAAGCGATCTTTCCCCCCGCCGGTATTGCAATTGCAATGGTTCAAGCATGGATGCAAGAATCATCCATCCAAGATTAAATCCTTTCCCCCAAACCTCCCCCAGCAAACACCCAACCCATGCCAAAATATCGATAACCCAGCAAAAATATCACAACGACATCTGCGTTTATTTGCGGACGCAGGTGGAACTTGAATGACGAGCAAAGCACATTCCAGTTTCACCTGCGGAATCTGCGGTTAAAATAAAACCTCTTCCCCACGCAGAAACATAACGCCATCATCTGTGTTAATCTGTGTGCATCTGTGGTTTAAAACCCTCCTCACTTATGAGCTACTGGACACCTGGCCAAAAACTGCAAAACGGCAAATATATTATTGCAGATATTATCGGAAGCGGCGGCTTCGGTATTACCTACCGCGCCAAAGAACAGCCTGCCGGGAGAATTCTTGCTCTCAAAACGCTTAATCATTTGACGCAACAAAAAGGTAACTTTGCTAAACTTCAGGAAGACTTTGTCAATGAAGCACTGTGTTTAGCTAAATGCAGCCATCCCCATATCGCCCAAGTATATCGAGTGTTTCAAGAGGATGAACTCTGGTGCATGGCGATGGAATACATCGACGGCATCAATTTACACGAGTATCAGGAAGATAAGGGAATTTTGCCGCAACATGAAGCCTTGCGAATTATTCGGCAAATGGGTGAAGCACTGACATTTGTTCATGAACGGGGATTTTTACATAGAGATGTTAAACCCGCGAATATTTTATTACGTCGGCAAAATTTAGATGCCGTATTAATTGATTTTGGTTTAGCGCGAGAATTTACAGAAGGGCAAATAAGAATCCATACAAATTCTAGAACAGAATGTTTCGCCCCCATTGAACAGTATGAACTGAAAGCGGAACGAGGTGCTTATACGGATGTCTATGCTTTAGCAGCAACGCTGTATTATGTGCGAACAGGAAAAAACCCCTTTCCTGCCGAATTCAGGAAAGAAGCAAATATTCCCTTAGTGTCTCCCAAGCAATATAACCCTGAAATAGAAGACTGGGAAAATGAAGCTATTCTCGAAGGCATGAAATTGGAGGCAAAAGATCGTCCGCAAACAATTAAAGCTTGGCTGGAATTGTTGAAAGAAGATACTGACGATCTACCTTTAGAAGAAAGCGTACAAGTATTGAAAGAAGATACTGAGGATCTTCTTTCAGAAAAAGGCATAGATTATCGGCAATTGCGGGATTACTTAAAAGCTGGAAGCTGGAAAGAAGCGGATGAAGAAACAAGGCGAGTGATGCTGAAAGCGGCTAACCAAAAAGGTTTCTTTAGTAGAGAAAGCATTGATAATTTTCCCTGCACAGATCTGCGTACCATCGACCAACTTTGGGTAAAATACAGCAACGGGCGCTTTGGTTTTTCTGTACAAAAGCGCTTGTGGCTCCAGGCCGGTGGTAATATCGACTATGAAACTGAATGTCGCCTGGGCGACTTGGTGGGATGGCGTGTGAATGGAGAATGGGAAGACTACGATAAGCTAACTTTCTCCCTCAAAACACCAGAGGGTCACCTCCCGGTGTGTTGGAGGGGGCTATTTGCTTATGGGAAGTGTGTGTGGTGTGCGTGGGGGTCTTGGAGCGCGTCCAGACTTGTAAAGTGTAACCCATAAAGCTTTTAGAAGATTCTAAAGATTTTTAACAGGGTCAAATCTCACGAAGCCTTACCTGTTCTAGCTTTTCGATACCGGGCACCGGCATCACTCCGGTTCAAACAGCAGACTGGCAAACCTGGAATCGTAACAATTCGCCAACACAAACTTTTTCGCCACTGCTAGATTGCTAAAATAGCATAAATATTTAAAGAGTAAAAACCCTAGAGGTAAGCCCATCCCAATGTTAGCTTTAACCGATGAGCAAGTTATTAAATTGGTTAGAGAATTACCCCCAAATAAGTAAGAAGAATTATTAAAAATATTGCTAACCCAGCCTTGGATATTTTGGGCAAACTTAACACAGGATGCACTGGAAAAAGCGCGTCAAGCTACGGCAAAACGGGGGAGAGATTGGGATGCTATGACAGAAGATGAACGAGAAGAATTCATTGACGAATTGTTGCATGAGGCATAACGGTGACACTGCGAGTTGTGTTCGACACAAATATCCTCATTTCTGCTGTTCTTTCCCCAACCGGCAAGCCATTTCAATGCACCGCACTGGCAAAAAGAGGCATCGTTCAATCTATTACTTGTGATGCCATTCTAGCTACCTTGCCGACTTTCACCTAATTGCCGGCTCACACATTAACCGCACATTGCAGATACATATAATCTATCTGTGTTAATCTGTGTACATCTGGTTTTTCATCCTCCTCACCTATGACACACTGGACAGCCGGCCAAGCCCTGCAAAACGGCAAATATATTATTGAAGATATCATCGAAATCGGTGGCTTTGGCATCACCTATCGTGCCAAAGAGCAGAGAGACGGTAAAATCCTTGCGATTAAAACTCTGAATCATCAAAGCCAAAATAGATCTAATTTTGCCAAACTGCAGGAAGACTTTGTTAAGGGAGCGTTTCGTTTGGCAAAGTGGAAACACCCCAATATCGTGCAAGTTTATGACGTTTTTCAAGAGGGTGGACTATGGTGTATGTTGATGGAATACATCGACGGCATCAATTTACACGACTATCAAGAAAACAGAGGGATTTTGTCGCAACATGAAGCCTTGGGAATTATTCGGCAAATAGGAGAAGCGCTGACATTTGTTCATGAACGGGGTTTTTTACATGGGGATATTAAACCGTGGAATATTCTCCTGCGTCCCCAAGGATTAGATGCCGTATTAAGTGGTTTTGATCTAGCGCGAGAATTTGCAGAAGGGCAAAAAAGAACCCATACAAATTCTTTAACACCATGTTTCGCACCGATTGAGCAGTACGAGCTTATAGCAAAACGGGGTGCTTATACGGATGTCTATGCTTTAGCGGCAACGCTGTATTATGTGCGAACAGGAAAGTTACCGTATCCTGCCAACTTCATGAAAGAAGCAAATCTTCTCTTAGTACCCCCCATGCAACATAATCCCCAGATAGCAGGCTGGGAAAATGAAGCCATTCTCAAAGGCATGAAATTGGAGGTAAAAGATCGTCCGCCAACCATTAAAGCATGGCTGGAATTGTTGAAAGAAGATACTGAGGATATCCGTTCAGAAAAAGGCGTAAATTATCGCCAATTGCGGGATTACTTAAAAGCAGAAAACTGGAAAGAAGTCGATAGGGAAACATTCTGGACAGCCGGTCAAAAACTGCAAGACGGCAAATATATTATTGAAGCTATTATCGGAAGCGGCGGCTTCGGCATTACCTATCGCATCAAAGAACAGCCTGCCGGGAGAATTCTTGCTCTCAAAACACTTAATCATTTAACACAACAAAAAGGTAACTTTGCTAAACTTCAGGAAGACTTTGTCAATGAAGCACTGTGTTTAGCTAAATGCAGCCATCCCCATATCGCCCAAGTATATCGAGTGTTTCAAGAGGATGGACTGTGGTGTATGTTGATGGAATACATCAACGGCATCAATTTACACGAGTATCAGGAAGATAACGGCATTTTGTTGCAACATGAAGCCTTGCGAATTATTCGGCAAATAGGAGAAGCGCTGACATTTGTTCATGAACGGGGTTTTTTACACCGGGATGTTAAACCGTTGAATATTCTCCTGCGCCGGCAAAATTTAGATGCCGTATTAATTGATTTTGGTTTAGCGCGAGAATTTACAGAAGGGCAAATAAAAACGCATACAAATTCTAGAACAGAAGGTTTCGCACCTATTGAACAGTACCAGATGAAAGCGGAACGGGGTGCTTATACGGATGTTTATGCCTTAGCGGCGACGCTGTATTATGTGCGAACGGGAGAACACCCGTGTTTCGCCAAATACAGGACAGAAAAAAATGATCCCTTAGTACCCCCCAAGCAGCATAACCCCCAGATAGCAGACTGGGAAAATGAAGCCATTCTCAAAGGCATGAAATTGGAGGCAAAAGATCGTCCGCAAACGATTAAAGCTTGGCTGGAATTGTTGAAAGAAGATACTGACGATCTCCGTTCAGAAAAAGGTGTAGATTATCGCCAATTGCGGGATTACTTAAAAGCGGGAAGCTGGAAAGAAGCGGATAAGGAAACAAGGCAAGTGATGCTGAAAGCAGCTAACCGAGACGAAGAAGGCTGGCTTGATAGAGAAAGCATTGATAATTTTCCCTGTACAGACCTGCGTACCATCGACCAACTTTGGGTAAAATACAGCAACGGGCGCTTTGGTTTTTCTGTCCAAAAGCGCTTTTGGCTCAAGGCCGGTGGTAAAATCGACATAGAAACTGAACGTCGCCTGGGCGACTTTGTGGGATGGCGTGTGGATGGAGAATGGAAAGACTACGATAAGCTAACTTTTTCCCTCAAAGCACCAGAGGGCCACCTCCCCGTGTCGAGCTTTTGTGGGGTTTGGTTGGGGTGGGAGGGGTTGGGTTGGATTGGTTGTGGTTTGTGGGGGTTGCTCTTCTCTCGCGTCCAGGCTTGTAAAGTGTAACCTATAAAGCTTTGAGAAGATTCTCAAGATTTTTAACAGGGTCTAATCTCACGAAGCCTTGCCTGTTCTAGCTTTCCGATACCTGGCACCGGCATCACTCCGGTTCAAACAGCAGACTAGCGAACTTGGGATCGTAACAATTCGCCAACACAAACTTTTTCGCCACCGCAACAATTTCTGGATTATTCGCCTCCCATTCCCCCCAAGGTAGCCGCATCTGTGCCGGGGAAGTTTTTTTCGTCTTGCCTTTAAGCTTCATCCTTGGACGAAATGAAACGGAGGGTTATAGAATTGCTATTGTAAGAGAAGAAAATTTTACTAAAGATAATTTCTGCCAATCAGTTAGATTACCGAGTTAAAACTCAGTGCAAGTAAAAATTTACCCATCGCACCTATTCTTCAAACCATTAAAATTACTTTCAAAAAATAGCCTATATGCCGAATCCCAGCGTTGAAGACATCAAAGCAATGGTATTTCAGCTTCCCCTAGGGGAACTCATCGTCCTCATGGCAGAAATAGAAGAAAAAGTTGAAAACTTTACAATGATGCAACTGGCAGATACAGGATTTGACGAGTGGAACGACCCTGAAGAAGATATTTATGAACTCGAAACCTAATATTGATGAAGTGTGGTTGGTAAGATTTCCGTTTAGCGCTCTGACTTCAACCAAAGTTAGACCCGCTCTTATAATTGCAGTTCATTGAGAAGAATGGATTATCTTAGGCATTTTCTCAAAAATCCCAGCAGGAGAATTGCTAGAAGCATGGGTTTTAATCACAGAAGCTCATCCTGATTTCTCACAAACAGGTCTTAAAAAAGCATCTTTAGTTAGGGCTGATAAAATTGCCACAGTCAATCAATCCGTTTTTCAGAGGCAGTTAGGAATTGTATCCTCAAATATTCTAGACAACGTTAAAGAAGCCGTGAAAAAGGCACTGGACATCTCTTAAAATAACCCACATTCAAACTATATTTCTTTAGTATTTTTTGCTCCTCTAATTCTATTGACTGAAATCAAATTTTATGCAAACAAAAATCATCCTCACCGGCATCGAAGGCAACCTCAAAGGACAACGATTTGAATTCGACTCTCGCACCACCTGTATTATCGGCAGATCCTCTGATTGCACCCCAAAAATTCCTGACGACGAATATCACCGCACCATTTCCCGCTATCACTGCTTTCTCGACATCAACCCACCCAATATCCGCGTGCGAGATTTTGGCAGTCTTAACGGCACATTTGTTAACGGCAAAAAAATCGGACAACGAGAACGCCATCAAACCCCCGAAGAAGCCGCAAAACAGACTTTTCCCGAATACGATTTACGCGATGGCGACGAAATTAAACTCAGCAACACTGCTTTTAAAGTTAGCGTAGAATTGCACAGCGAAATTGAAGCCAACCAGCCGATACCTGTAGCAATTTCTTCCCCAGAAGTCGGGCTAAAACTCTCTGAAAACTCCTCAAACTTAATCTCAATTCAAGGCTACACCACCCTCAAAAAGCTAGGTGAGGGAGGCATGGGAGAAGTGTATCTCGCGCAAAACAACAAAACCGGCGAACAAGTTGCCTTAAAAGTCACCCATTCCCAAATCGCCCCCACTCAGCGACTGATCAATTTATTTTTACGAGAAGTAGAAAATACCAGGGCATTAAACCATCCCAATGTTGTGAAATTATTGGAGGATGGCTATTCAAACGAGACGTTTTTCTTCACCCTCGAATATTGTAATGCCGGCAGCGTTTATGACTTAATGAACAAACGCCGGGGTAAATTACCCCTCGATGAAGCCATCCCGATCATTCTGCAAGTCTTAGATGGATTAGAATACGCCCACAACGCCGATATTCCCTATGTCAGATTAAAAAACGGCGCATTTGGATGGGGGAAAGGATTAGTTCACAGAGACTTAAAGCCGGCAAATATTTTCCTCAGCAATATCAATGGCAAACTCGTTGCCAAAGTCGGAGATTACGGATTAGCCAAAGCCTTCGATCTCGCAGGTTTAAGTGGGCTTTCTATGACAGATAAAAGCATGGGGGGGACAGTCCCTTTTATGTGCCGGCAGCAATTGCTAGACTTTAAATATGCCAAACCCGATGTTGATATTTGGGCAGCCGCCGCCGCTTTTTACAATATGATCACCGGCACTTACCCGCGAAATTTTACCGGCGAAAAAGAAGCTTATGTCGTAATTTTAACCGAACCAGCCGTCCCCATCCGCCGGCGCGATCCTTCTATTCCAAAACCTCTAGCAGAATTACTCGATTTTGCCCTAACAGACAATCCAGAAATTCCGTTTAAAACTGCTGCTGAATTTAAAAAAGCTCTGGAGAATTCACTCTAAATTTTGGTAAATTTAGCTGAGACAAGCTTGAATTAACTCCTCAACACCAGTCACCGGCACAATTTTTGTCCCCAACTTTTCTGCAACCTCATCAATCGGCATATCATCCAAAAATAAAGCCTCTCCATGCTTTAACATCACCGAAGGCAGCAAAATTCCATCGCCTAAATCTTTCCCCTGTAAATTTTTCAGCAAATCTTGACCCGTTAATAAGCCAGTAACCGTAATTTTCTGCCCCCAATACTCACTTGGCATGGCTGCCATTTGCACGTCTAAACCTTCAACTTGATTCAGTCTTTGCACAACCGGCTCAAAGGCTTTTTCAACGGCATTTCCCACAACCCAAGTCAAACGACGCGCCGGAGAAACAGAAGGCTGCAATAAACGCTTGACAACTTCTTCAAACTGTGTTAAAAACTGGCGAATTGAACCTACCCCATTGCCAATTTGGGGATAGTTTTCGTAATGAGATGCCGCAGGTAATTCTTCCCCAGCAATTAAAAACCACTCATCGGCTAACCAAACACAATTCGATTTCTTCTGCCGGCGAAATTGCGCTTGCAAAGCTTGCACCTGAGCGATAACTTCCTGCGCTTTTTCTGGCGTCACCGGCACCAATTCATCTTCTGCCGGTCGAAATCTCGTCAAACCCACCGGCACCACCGCCACAGACGCCACAGCCGGCACTTTTCCACTATGAAACTTTGCCAAATCTAGCACAGTCTGCTGCAAGTGTTCCCCATCATTAATTCCGGGACAAACAACCACTTGAGCGTGAATTTGCAGCCGGCGCTCTTTAAACCATTTCAATTGCTCTAATATCTTGCCGGCACGCAGATTTTTTAGCAAGCGAATTCGCACCTCTGGTTCCGTTGCGTGAACCGATACATAAAGCGGCGATAAGCGCATCATTTCAATTCTGTCCCATTCCCGCTCCGTAAGATTTGTTAGCGTTAAATACGAGCCATACAAAAAACTGAGCCGGTAATCATCATCCTTCAAATAAAGCGTTTCTCGCTTACCTGGAGGCTGCTGATCGATAAAGCAAAAAGGACAGCGATTATTACACTGAATTAACCCATCAAACAGAGCCGTTTCAAATTCCAGCCCTAACTCATCGTCGTACTCTTTTTCAATTTCTACCTGATGACTTTTACCCTTCGTATCTAAAACTTCCAGTTCTAAAACTTCATCCGCACATAAAAACTTATAATCAATCAAATCACGAGGACGCTGACCATTGATCGAAACCAAACGATCTCCCGCCTCAAATCCCACTTCAGCCGCGATAGAATCGGGAACGACGTTTGTAATTAAAGCCGGACGAATAGAAGTTTCACTCATAAATTTTGGGATGGCAATAACGAATCTAAAATTTAACCGCTAGATTTAAAGTTTAAATATTTTTTTACTGAAGGCAGACATAGCCAATTTGAAACGTTATTTTCTTTATTATGCCAGATGCTAATGGTTAATCGCTAATTACCAATCGTTGATTAACCATTAACCCTTAAAGATTTACTACTGTCCAACCGTCCAAGGCTGCCTAGCGGCAATCGATGCCAAAATTGCTAAGCCAAACAGCAGCCGGTACACGACGAATACCAAGGTACTTTGAGTTTGCAGGAAACGAATCAGCCAAGCAATCGAGATGTAAGAAAACACAGCCGATGAAATCACACCCACCAGTAGCGGCAGCGCACCCACACCGGCAAAGCCTCCTGTAACCACATCCTTAAGCTCTACAAGGCCGGCTAAAGTAATCGCTGGGATGCCTAGCAAGAAAGAAAATCGCGCGGCTGTTGCTCGTTCTAAGCCCATAAATAAGCCGGCAGTCAGGGTGGAACCTGAGCGAGAAACACCGGGAATTAACGCCATTGCTTGAGCCAAACCCATTAAAATGCCATCTTGCATTCCTAGCTGGCTAAAATCGCGCTTGCGCTTGCCAATGCTTTCAGCAACCCCCAAAAGCACTGCCATGACGATCGAAGCAATCGCGATCGCCCCCAGACTCCGCAGGGGAGAGTTGTCATAGTCTGGAACGAATACCTTGATTAGAATACCGCCAACAATGATGGGCAGGGTTCCCAACGCAATTCCCAAGGCAATGCGGAAGTCTTTGTCATCGTATTCACGCCGCACCAGTGCTCTGACTGCACCGTTTACCACCTGAGAGAGATCGCTCCAAAAATACCAAAGTACAGCGGCAATGCTGCCCAGCTGAATCACTGCTGTAAAGGCAGAACCGGGATCGCCCCAACCCAATAGCACCGGCACGACTTTTAAATGGGCAGTGCTGCTGATAGGCAAAAATTCTGTTAAACCTTGCACCAACCCTAAAATGAACGCCTGAAAGATATTCATATCAGAGACGCTTGTCACAGCGGGGGCTGCTACAGGGGGGGTTTGAGCTAAAAGTGTGGAAGCACCGGGTAACGGGGTTGTGAACGCTTTTAAAGGAGATGCCAATATTGCACCGGCAACCCCGGCACTTAAGAGTGTGAAAAATTGACTGCGTGATAAAGCCATGCTGTTGTCTGTCGTATTTCCAAGCGCAAATGAAGTAGACCTTCGGTAGAAACTGATGATATCCGGTACAATTCAGATAAGGAAAGATGCCCCCCAGGGGGATACAACCTGTGATATATTAAAGAATAATGAACATAAGTAAAGAATCTTAAAGAACTCTTGTTTAACGAAACTTTGTCCTCCTACACTTCTAACCCGCAGCCAGCGGAGCCGACCAGCAATTTTTCCCATGCTTTCTTATGGAAAATTACCTTAAGCGAAAGTTGGCGGATTTTCGCAGCGGCGATCTTCCTAGTTTCAGTGCCCGTATTTTTCCAAGCGCCCCTGGTACGGCAATTTCCGTTGCTGAGCTTAGCACTGACCGGCTGCTTGGTGTGGCTGGGTTGGAGGCTGCTATCAAATTCCTCAACCCATGTGTGGGGAGACTTATTGCTGGGGTTCACCGGCAGTTGGTTAGCCGGTTCAATTTATTGGGGCTGGTTGCGTTGGGAACCCGTACTGCACTTGCCGGTGGAGGCAATTTGTCTGCCGGTGGCATTGTGGTGCATCACCCGTCGCCGGCTGCAAGTAGGTAGTTGGTTTTATTTGGGTTCTTTATTAGGCACCGCCATTACCGACATATATTTTTATTTAGTCGATTTAATTCCGCATTGGCGGCAGATTATGCAAGTTGATCCCGCACTCGCGCTGCCAATCTTCCAAAGTGCCACCAAACAAGTGCAGACGCCTTGGGGCATCGGCTGGGCAATGGTTTTGCTCGTCGTTCTACTCGTTGCCGGTGTTGTCCCCTTGCGCTCAAAGCAGCTCCACTGGTGGGCGTTTGGTGGGGCAGTGTTGAGCACAATCTTGGTAGATAGCCTATTTTGGTTTGCCGCTTCTGCTGCCTGAGACAGATGAAACGATTGCTTCAAACTGCTACATAAAGCAACCATATAGGTGCTAACCAGAGCTAGGATCTAGTCTGACAACTAGACTTTTGAAACGACCTGCGGTCGTTAACTTAGCTCGTGCTGAAGTTACAACCCACTCCTCATCTAGTTCTAAGAACCGAAGCCGGTAATCGCTATCTGCCCTTAGCGGGTAGTAGTTGCTGGACAATTGGGCGCAGTGAAGATAACAATTTTGTTCTCCCAGATCGGTGGATCTCTCGCAACCACGCAATGTTGCAGCGCATGGAGAATGGAGAGTTTTATCTCATTGATTTGGGCAGCCGCAATGGTTCATTTGTGAACGGGCGGCGGGTGAGCATTCCCGTGACGCTACAAAATGGGGATCGCCTCACCTTTGGCCAAACAGAGTTAGCATTCTCCTGTCAATCTAGTCTCGATGCCGCCAAAGATGACGAAGACTCGGACGATTTTACGGCAACAGCGGCATTGCACGTGCGCCGGCTGATCTCTGTAATGGTGGTTGATATCCGCAGTTTCACCGTACTGACTCGCCAGCTAGAGGATCACATCCTTTCTGAGGTGATCGGGAGTTGGTTCCGCCAGTCAGGGGAGATTCTGCGATCTCACGGCAGCTGGGTTGATAAATATATTGGGGATGCGGTGATGGCTGTTTGGTTTCACAGCACTCAAAAAGTCAGTAATCAAGAGGTGATTCAGATTTTTCAAGCGCTGAGTGCCCTACATCAAGTCACGGAGGATCTCAGTCAGCGCTACCCCTTACCGTTTCCCTTACGCATCGGTGCCGGCGTCAATACAGGTTACGCAATGGTGGGGAACACCGGCAGCGGAGATCGCCCCGACTATACCGCCCTGGGGGATACGGTAAACGCCGCTTTTCGTCTGGAATCTTCCACAAAAGAAATTGGCATGGATATCGCTTTGGGCGAAACTACCTACCAACATCTCTCAGCTATTGGCGCTTCAGAAGCCCCGTTTCAGGCATATACAGTGAATCTTAAAGGCTACGATAGCCCAACCCTGACGTATGCCAGCACATTTGCCCACTTGCATAAGTTTTTGCACCGGAAACGTCAAGATCCTTAGCAGCAATGCCGGTTGGGCTAGATATGACGCGGATCGATTTGAGTTTTTAGGGTTTAGCGTCGGCAAAAATCGCTTAAACCCAGGTGAGGGGATTTCAGCTTTTAACGATGGCAGAAAGACCAGACCCTCCTCAACGGAATGCAATCTCAGTTCTACTGTAAAGAAATGGTAATCTCTTTAATATAAATGCTGTGTATGAGTGAGCGAGGAATTCCTTTATGAGACGATTGGTTCGCCTGTTGGCAGTTGTCGGCCTGTTAGTGGGCTGCCTGGGATGGTTGGGTCTGCCTCAGAATGCTTACGCTGCTAACTTGAGCGGTGTGGCATTTGTGCAAACGCCGGTTTTGGCCGAGTCAGGTTTGCGAAATCGGATAGACGACAAGCTAAATACCGAGTTTGGCCAAAAAATCGATCTAAATAACACCAATGTACGGGCATTTCGCAGTTATCCAGGGCTGTACCCAACCCTGGCCGGCAAAATTGTTGAAAATGCGCCCTATGAAAAGGTCGATGATGTACTCAACATTTCAGGCTTGACCGAACGCCAAAAAGAAGTGCTACAAGCCAACCTCGGCAAGTTCACGGTAACTGATGTGGAATCAGCCTTAGTAGAAGGTGATGATCGGATTAATAACGGCGTCTACTAGGGACTAGGGGCTAGGGAAGAGAGGGGCTAGTGATATATCAAGTTCCCCATCTCCCCCTCAATCCCAATTAAGGGCAACCGACAGGACTAGAGATTAGTCATCCGCCCTCCTATCGCCTTTTGTCAACTAAGGTTAAAGTAGAGCCAGATTAAAGGCTCAACCGATTGACAGAGGGCGATTTTTCATTAGTGAATCCTGCAAATACTGATTCATCAACCCAGCTAAACCTCCCAAGCCAGTTTGATGTCCTCGTCGTGGGCACCGGCGCAGCGGGGCTGTATGCGGCGCTTTGCCTGCCAGAACACTTCCAGGTTGGCTTGATTACAAAAGATAGGCTGCCTCAGTCCGCAAGTGATTGGGCGCAAGGCGGTATGGCGGCTGCTATCTCATCAGAAGATTCACCCAAACTCCACATTGAAGATACGTTGAAAGCCGGTGCCGGCTTGTGTGAGTTTGAGGCGGTGCGATTTCTCGCTGAAAAAGCCCCAGAATGCGTACACTCGCTGGTAAAGTTGGGGGTAGCGTTTGACCGGCAAGGAGACGACCTAGCACTGACGCTAGAAGCTGCTCACTCGCGCCGGCGTGTCCTCCATGCCGCAGACACTACAGGACGTGCGGTTGTCGGCACCCTCACAGCTCAAGTTTTAAACCGTAAGAATATTCAGGTGATCCAGCAAGCGTTTGCCTTGAGTCTCTGGATCGATCCCGACACGCAACGCTGTCAGGGGATTTGCTTAGTGTATCAAGGGCAAATTAGCTGGGTGCGTGCCGGCGCTGTGGTGCTGGCAACCGGCGGCGGCGGCCAAGTTTTTGCTCAAACAACTAATCCAGGGGTGAGCACCGGCGATGGAGTGGCCATTGCATGGCGTGCCGGTGCCATTTTGCGAGATTTAGAATTTGTCCAATTTCACCCCACCGCCCTCACCAAAGCCGGTGCGCCGCGATTTTTGATCAGTGAGGCAGTGCGGGGCGAGGGGGCGCACTTAGTCGATGATCAGGGATATCGCTTTGCCTTTGATTACCACCCTGCCGGTGAACTCGCCCCCAGAGATATCGTCAGCCGTGCGATTTTTAGTCATTTTCAGCGGATGGGGGTAGATCCGGCTGATGCAAACGTTTGGTTAGATTTACGTCCCATTCCAGAGGAGAGAATTCGTCACCGATTCCCGAATATTATCCAAGTATGCCGGCAGTGGGGAATTGATGTGTTCTCCCAACCCGTGCCGGTGGCACCGGCAGCTCATTACTGGATGGGTGGCATCATGACCGATTTAATCAACCAAACATCGATTCCGGGTTTATACGCAATCGGGGAAACCGCCAGTACAGGCGTGCACGGAGGCAACCGCCTTGCGAGTAATTCCTTACTTGAATGTATCGTCTTCGGTGCTCAACTTGCTCACCTAGACTTTCCCCTCTCCCCGTCTGCCTCTATTCCCCTCTCCCCCTCTTCCCCGCTTCCCCTGTCTGCAAAGGACTGGGCGACTGGGCAAGCCAAAATAGAAGCGCTGCGGCAAGATTTACCCCGCTTAGTTTGGCAAAGTGCCGGTATCTGCCGGGGACAGGCGGCGTTAGCCTCCGCCCTTAATTTGATAGAAACTTGGCAAGCAGAATTTTTGGCGCTTGCCATGAGCAAGTTCCTGCTTAACTTACAACCCGCCCAAACTCTCAGTATCAATTTACCGGATGCAGATGTGCACTTACGGAGTTGGGGAGAAACCCGCAACTTACTGGATGTGGCGTACTTAATTTTGACAAGCGCACAGTTTCGCACAGAAAGTCGAGGCGGACACTATCGCACAGATTTCCCTCAGCCAGATCCGGCTTGGCAAGTCCACACCTCAATCCAAAATTCTCACTGGTGGCAGTCGCCGGTTGGCACGACTGTAGACTCGTAGCAATCTTATAACCACTCAGCTTTTCGCTCTCAATCGTTGCGTGAGGTGCTAACGATTAAAGTTCTATTGCTTATTGATTGCTTCTTGTTTCCATATACCGGCTTCCGCCGTCGCCAGTATCCTTCGGCCCACCCCGTGGGGGAGGTTCATCCTCGGCTACCACAGTTTGCCCTAAGAGGGTTTGATAAGAATGGCTGTGAGCCGGTAGATTGAAACCAATACTAGCAGAAGCGCTTGCAGATGCACTTAACAGGAGGCCAGCTGCCAGAACGGTTCGGTAAGTGAATTTTATGACAGTATCCATCACACTTTTAGCCCCGAAACACTTAATTCTGTAGATGCTCCTCTAAGTATTCTATTATATCGGTATAATCACGGACTTGTCTACAAACATTCCGTAAATCCCGTATATTTACGCAACTACATTTAGCTTGATGCAACTACACACTGAAAGCCTTATCAGGCTTTGTTTTTAACAATAGCAAGAGTGAGCGCTCTGCTGAGTTTTGTGAAATTTTAATGAAATCTTTGGATTCCCAACGTTTTAAGTGCAAAAAAGCGGGAGTTAAGAGATTTGCGATCCCAAAACCGGCTATCGGCAGATTAATTAGTCGGAATCCTTTGTGAATCAGGCAACGTGATATTGGTTCTTACCCAAGTCTTTGGCACAGTACATAGCTGCATCCGCTTTATTAATTAAAGAATCAATTTCTTCAGCGTGCAGGGGATACAAACTGATGCCAATACTGGTTGTCACCGCAATCGTCGTTCCCTCAATTATAAAGGGATGGGATAAAGTTGTTAAAATTTTGTCTGCTACTTTTTCGGCATCCGGTATGCTGGGAATTGCCGGCAAAATTACTGTAAACTCATCTCCACCCAGACGGGAAACCGTATCACTACCACGCAAGCACCCGGTTAATCGGGCTGAAACGGCTTTCAGCAGTAAATCACCAATTTCATGCCCTAGGGTGTCATTAACGCATTTGAAGCCATCTAAATCCAAAAATAAAAGAGCCACCATTTGATGATTTATGCCGGCTCGTTCTAAAGACTGGCATAAGCGTTCGTAAAAGAGTTTCCGATTGGGCAAGCCGGTGAGTGTGTCGTGATAGGCCAAATGACGCAATCGATCTTCTGAAAGTTTTAATTCTTCATTAGAACGCGCTAATTCCGCTGCCGTGCGTTTTAAATCTTCTTCTATCTGCTTTCGCTCAGTAATATCACGAATCACACCCACTAAAAACAAATTGCCGGCAGCATCTTTGTGGAGCGAACGCTTGGTCGCGATCAAATGAGTGAAGCCTTTAGCATCTGTAAACTTTTCCTCCGATTCCTTGCCTTGACCACTGTTAAAGACCAGTTCATCTTGATCCCAAAAAGCTTCCGCTTCCTGGGCCGGAAAAAAGTCGGACTCTAATTTTTCAATTAATTTTTCATAAGGATAGCCAATAAATCGGCAATACGCCTCATTTAAAACAACCCACCGATGTTCTTTATTTTTAACAAAGATAGGATCGGGAATTGTATTAATTACCGTATATAAAAATTCTTTAGATTTTTTGAGTTCATCCTCAAGATTGGCAAAATAGGCCGTGATCGCTACCGCCGACCCACACAGCGTTAGCAGTGGCGGCACCACCGGCAGCCACCATCCGAGTAAAAACACCACGTAACAAAAGCCACTTAAGCCGGCACCCGCCAGAAAAATACTCAGGGCAGACCATCTCGGCGAACGCACTCTCCAACTCAGACTCGCCCCAATCCAAGACCAAACTAGAATCCATACCTTTTCAATCGGCTCATGCCAGACTTGGATTAAGGGTCGTTCATTTAGGGCCAGACTGAGAATCTGACTGATAAAATTGGCGTGAACCTCAACGGCAGACATCGATTGACGCCTGGAGATGAGGCTGCCGGTGTAAGGCGTATCTAAATAATCCTTGAGACTGACAGCCGTTGAACCGATCAAGACAATGCGATCTCGAAAAACATCAGCAGGAACCTTGCCGGCGAGAACATCGCTTATCGATACCGTGAGAAAGTGACCGGCAGGGCCGCGATAGTTTGCCAAAATTTGATAACCTTTTGCATCTACCGCCACATAAGCCCCATCATGAGCTTCCAAGGGTTGCAAGATGCCCCCCCCCAACTGCAAACGATCAGAACCTTTCGCAAGTGCTTTGATGCTGATCTTTTCTGCCTTGAGATACCTCAACACCAGTTGCAGCGCAAAACTTTTACGAGTCGTATCATCCCCCGGCCACCAGTACAGCACAGCACGACGAACCTTGCGATCTGAGTCAATAATCATGTTATTAAAACCCACCTGCTGGGGCTGACTCAGCATCGGCGGGGGAGGAACCGCCGGCCACTTTTCATCTTGAATTCGTTCAATCCCAATAATGTTAGGAATTGACTTGACAGTTTTCACTAACTGAGAATTACCGGGTTCTACTGGGAAATTCCGATAAATATCCAGACCGATGGCGCGAGGCTTGGCAGCATCCAACTTTTGCAAAACCTGGGCCAGCACTGCGTCCGAAATCGGCCATCGTCCAATTTGATTGATGTCTTCCTCATCAATCCCCACAATCACGACTCGTTTATCGACGGGTTCGAGGGGACGCCAGCGAAAAAACTGATCTAATGCTGCCCATTCTAAAGGCTGCAAAACACCAGAAAGACGCAAAATTATAATAAAGCCGGCAACACTTAAAGACGTCAGCAAGACGCGATGCCTTTGCCAATGCTGTTGCTTTAATTTGATCCATTTCGTGGGTTTTGAGTGTCTATCTGGCTGCATATTTATGCTTCGGTTACTTTAGCAGTCAGTGCAGATGACACCCAAACGGTGAACTCGTTGCCTTGAACTTAATCATAGCGCGTTGGCTAATCTTCTTCTTTATATCTGAGGTCAGCGAATACCGCTGATATTTGCTGCTAATAGGCAGAAAACAGCCAGCTTTATCGGCTAGCTGTTTCGCTTGCTGTCAATCTTCTGTTTGCGACAGATAAGAATCGGGATTATGATGACGGCGGCCCAGATTCAGAAGAGGCTTTGCTCAAAGATGCGGGAGCAGAGTCAGAGTAATCGGCAATCGCGAAAACGTAAAGGGCGTGACCCAGCAAAACCGTCAGCCAAATGCCGGTTAGCCAAGGCGTCCAATTCCACGCCGAAGATTGCAAGTTGCGGAAAAACCAAATACTAGAGTTGCACGCACCAAAAGCGGCAACGTGTATGGCAAAATTCATCCGGTCGTCTAAACGCCGGTAGGCGGGGTCTTGCCGGTCTGGTTTGCGTGGCCAACGAGGGGGCATAGGGAATTTTTAAACTAAAGTCAACAATACATCGCTTACTTCAATTATTGTAGAGCTTTCCTCAAACCCGCACCGCGACTTTCTATCGAGACCTGTTTTAGAAAATGGCCATCTCCAGCGACGCACGAACTCTACATTAAGATATAGATTGATTAATTTGAAGTTAAAACCTTACTGACAAGGCAAAGACTAGCGTTAGAATTCAAAAAGACTTCAATACCTCCTCTACACCCCAAAAAGTTTTGTGACTGCCTCGCGATTTCTGCACAAAGCCTCTTTAAAGCGCCACACGTACCTGGCTATCATGGCGCTTCCCGACGAAGCCTCTGCCTTCCAAGCCTACCGCCTGCTGCAATATCACGGCATCTCGCCTGAGCATTTGGCCATTGTAGGTGAAGGCTACAGTTCTGCTGAGCGAGTGGGTTTATTAGAGCCTACGCAGATCGCACTTCGTAAAGCCCGCCGTTTGGCGATGTTTACAGGGGCTTTCGGTGCGGTGATGGGTGCCGTTGCTTTGTCTATTTTGAATTTGGGATTCAAGATCCCTCTCAGCGTGAACTTAATGCTTGTGATCCCCGCCAGCAGCGTGATAGCCGGCTTTTTTGGGGCAGTTTTAGGAGCCTTATTTGGCTTTTTAGGAGAAGGCAGTACGGCTGGAATCTACCGGCATCATCTGCGTCAGGGACATTATTTGCTGATGATGGAAGGGCCAGAAAAGCTTGTCCGCCTGGGACAGGACGTTTTGAAACAATATTGTCTTCCCAAATCCCGTTAAAGCAATTTTAGATTTTAGACTAACAGTTTTAGATTTAATCCACCCGCACCCGCCCCTAAAATTTAAATCTCCTAACGTTGGTAATCGCCAGATTTGCCACCGGCTTTGCTGATCAAACGAATTGATTCAATCTCGATGGACTTCTCAAGGGCTTTGGCCATGTCGTAGAGCGTGAGTGCGGCAATGGAAACAGCAGTTAGGGCTTCCATTTCTACGCCGGTTTCTGCCTTGGTGATGACTTGGGCGCGAATTTGATATCCCGGCAGTTGGGGATCAGGAATCAGCTGGACATCTACTTTGTGCAGGGGGAGGGGATGGCACAGGGGGATCAGCTGGGATGTTTGCTTGGCTGCCATGATCCCAGCAATTTTGGCCGTTCCCAAAACATCGCCCTTTGGCGCGTTGCCGGCTTGAATCACTTCAAACGTAGCCTGTGACATTCGCACTTGGCCGGCAGCGACGGCTTGCCGCACAGTGGCTTGCTTTCCAGAAACATCCACCATCCGGGCTTCGCCCTGCTCATCCAAGTGAGTGAGCTGGTTTTGTGCCGGCAAGTTGGAAGTAGAAAAAAAATCTTGTGTCATTTCAGGAAGATGTGCTATTGTAGAATTTCGTGAGCGATGGACAGCGAAAAACAAACCGCTGAAAGCGCAAACAAGGGCTTGTAGCTCAGTGGACTAGAGCACGTGGCTACGGACCACGGTGTCGGGGGTTCGAATCCCTCCTAGCCCGTTAAAACCGTAAAAACTAAAAGGTCAGCGATAAAATTCTATCGTTGACTTTTTAGTTTTTGGCTTCTAAAGCATAAACATCTTTTTCCCGCCCCACCGCAAATCTGAGGGAATGGGATAAACTTTTGCTCGAGAAGGTAATGAAAATGATGAAGGCGAGCAATGCAATCACTGCAGCAATCGCAAACATATTTCGATAACCGACAGACTCGGCGATCGCACCCAAAATCGGGCCGGCAAGTACCAGCGCAAAGTCAAAGCCACCGATACATAAAGAAAAATACCGGCCCCGTTCTTTCGGTTCGCTGCGATCAGCAATCAGGGCGATCATCATGGGTAGCAACGTCCCTGACGCAGCCCCTTCAATGATTGCAGCCAGCAAAAAGTCTCTGGGACTGTAAGAATTCCATAGCACTAGCATCGACACACAGTAGCAAACTAAGCTGCCGGTGATAAACAGTCCACGACCATAGCGATCTGAAGCCGGCCCTGTGGGTAAGCGGATCGTAAAGCTAGCCACAGCAGCAGCACTGTAGAACAAACCGGGATTCAACGCAACACCTGTCTCCTTCATGAACAAAGGCACGAAGGTACTTATCGTCCCGAATACCAAGCCAATCATGAATAGTACAAGACTGGGAATGCGGACACGGGGGCTAAATAACAGCCGCCAGTATTTTTGACCGGCTGGCTTGGTCATGTTTTGTGCGGGTTGGCTTGCCGGTTCAGCATCGCCTTCCGTAACCCGTGTAGTAAACAGCAGACTCAGCACCCCTAAACCGGCAGACATGAGAAATAGCGGCGGGTAGCCGGTGGACTCTAGCAAAAAGCCCCCAATTGCCGGCCCTAGTGCCATCCCAATCGGATTAACCAAACTCATATATCCCAGTAACTCACCCCGTTGTTTCGGTGGGGATAAATCGGTTACAAGGGCGCTGTAGCCGGTGGTAAATGCCGCAATACTAATGCCGTGGAAAGCACGGATTACCATCAGCCAGGGAATCGAATCAACCAATAAATAGCCAAACGGTGCGAGAGATGCCACAGTCGCACCCAGAAGCAAAACAATTTTACGCCCCCGCCGGTCTGCCAGTGGCCCTAACCAAGCACGAGATGGCAGCAAACCCAGGGCAAAGGCACCCATTACCAGACCAATTTGTTGCTTTGTGCCACCCACATACTCAACATAAAGCGGCAAAGTTGGCAGCAGAGAGGCCATACTCGCCCAAAACAACAAGCCGGCGAAGAACAAAACCAGCAAACTTTTGCGCCGCTGCGGTTCAAGCGTGAAGAAAACTTTCAAAGCACCGAGTTCTCCTTGAAAGGATGGGATGAATGAGACAACCGGGATCGCCGGCATCTTCTCTCATCCTAGTTCGCTTCAGCCTGAATTGTTAAGGAATGTAAATATTTTGGGGCATGGGGCATGGGGCATGGGGGATTGGGCATGGGGCATGGGGGATTGGGCATGGGGGATTGGGAAGATTAAGTGTTCTCCCGTAGTCCCTAGTCCGTAGTACCTAGTCCCTAGCCTTTAGGCTCAATCACCTCTCGCACGCGGTAGATGGGGCGACCTTGAGATTCGTGGTAGGTACGCATCAACAGTTCTGTTATTAGACCAAAGCTAAATAACTGCAGGCCGGTGACAAGAAGCAAGACAGCCAAAATGAGCAAAGGCCGGTTGCCAATACTTTGACCCAAACCGAGTTTGACGAAGGTTAAATAAAGCCCTATTATTGTCCCGAATATCATGGAAATTAGACCAAACAGGCCAAAAACGTGCATAGGGCGCGTGAGGAATTTTTTCATGAAGAAAATAGTGAATAAATCCATCAGCACGCGGAATGTCCGGTCTAACCCGTATTTACTCTGACCGAACCGGCGGGCATGGTGGCGCACCGGCATCTGAGTGATTCTTGCCCCTTCAATAAAGGCAAGTGCCGGCAAAAATCGATGTAACTCTCCATAAAGGTTCAGGTCTGCTACCAGTTCGGCGCGGTAAGCTTTGAGTGAGCAGCCGTAATCGTTCAATTTCACGCCGGTGACTCGCGCGATCAGCCAGTTAGCAATTTTAGACGGCAGCAACCGTGTTAACGCTGCGTCTTGCCGGTTTTTGCGCCAGCCACTGACTAAGTCATAGCCTTCATCTAATTTAGCGACCAGTAGAGGAATATCCGCTGGATCGTTTTGCAAGTCGCCATCTAATGTAACGATGGTACGGCCCTGAGCATGATTAAATCCTGCTGCCATCGCGGCAGTTTGACCGTAGTTGCGACGCAATAATACCGCTCGCAGGTGGCCGTTTGGGTTAGATTTTGCCTGAGAAGTCTCAGATTCCGTGGCAAATTTATCTTCTAAACCTGTTCGGACAAGTTGCCTAAGCAGTTCTCCTGAGCCATCTGTTGAGCCATCATCTACACAGATGATTTCGTAGTTTAGGTCGCTTGCCCTGAGTGTGGTTACAATTGCCTCAATCAGTTGAGGCAGGCTTTCCACTTCGTTAAAAATTGGCACAACCACCGACACATCTGGGATCAGCTCGTTAGCAGAACTATTTCGCACTGCCGGTTTTTCAAGAAATATGTCCATCACACCTGCCTCACACCATCGAGGTCAACCTCGAATGTTATACCATTTCGGATTTTGGATTGCTTGCGCCCAGTCGGTTTTGTATCCAAACTTGTTGGATGCCGGCATCTACCAAAATACGATTCACAATTTTTTTATCCGAAATCTATTTCTGTGATTGTTTGAGTTGGAAAAGCCCAGCAAAATCTAAAATTAAGCCTTGCCTGTCTCAATTAAACGCGGTTGATAACTAGCAACGATGCGACCGGCACCCCGCAGTTGCCGATAATATGCTTGAGAAACTTCATGTCCGTTCTCTGATAGAACATCAATTCCAATGCCATTACGACCTTGGTTTTTTCCTGAACTGTGGATATAATTTCCCTCTCCTAAATAAAGAGCGACGTGGGTGGCTTTATGTGCCGGCCCAAAAAAGATTAAATCACCGGGTTGCAAGTCATCTATGGAGATTGGTTGGGTAAACGCCTCTTGTTGATAGGCATCTCTGGGCAACCAAACCCCTACTGAATTAAACGCCGCTTGCATCAGTCCGGAACAGTCGTAATTTGGCCCTAGCGTGCCGCCCCACAGGTATTCATTGGGTGTCTGCATGGCAGCGTGGGTAAAGGCGATGGCTGCCGGCAAGCGCTGTTTAATCTCCGCCTCCGACAGGGCATTTGCCTGATACAACTGAAAAGCGAGTTCCAGCCGGTCAAGGTCTGAAATGGCCAACCAGCCTGGATAATCATCTTCACATAGCTGCACTTTAATGCTGGTTGCTGTATTTTTATCGCTTTCGTCTGCCCGCAGGGAGACAATCCGCAAATGCCGCCCTTTTGCTGCCTGAGTTGCCAAGCGGTCGCAGTTGGGGGAATCATATAAGTTAAGATTTGCCGAACAGGAATACTGGCGCAGAAGCGCTTCATCGGGGTTAGAAGTCAAGGTTGCTTGCAGTTGGGCAATAGAAACCATTTTTTATTCTTTGTCAGCGCTCAGCGATCGGTAGAATTGTCTGTGGTCATGGGAAAAGAAAGTAGAGGAATACAAGACCGGCTACTAGGAAATTTTATCCTTTAAACTCTAGCCGCTTGCTCTGAACCCCATTGCCAATTTCCCCTTTTCACTTCAACTGATAACGGATAACTAATGACGTTTTTTCGTAAAGACGACCAATTAGAAACGCTAGGCACCGGCATCCTAGAGTCCACTTGGGCCAAGTTTCCCGGCTTAGCTCAAAATCAAGTTGCGATTACTTGGATAGTTTACGATCAGCCAGTGCCGGTGAATACCGGCGGTGCACTAAGTCCCGATGCGTTTTGGCAGCATTCTGTACGAGGCTTTAGCTATCGGGGGGTTGAGCGCATCTACCCGGCGAGTGTGGTGAAGCTGTTCTATTTGGTGGCGGTGCATGAGTGGCTGGAAAAAGGGATGAGCCAGAATTCAGCGGAACTCGAACGCGCGATTCGGGATATGATTGTCGATTCGAGCAATGATGCCACGAGTCTGGTAATGGATGTCTTAACCGGCACTACCAGTGGCCCAGAGTTGTCGGCTGGCCCGTTTGAAACTTGGAAACAGCAACGTAACCTGATCAACCGCTATTTTCAATCCTTCGGGTGGCCAGAGTTTGAGAGTATTAATGTTAACCAAAAAACTTGGTGTGATGGCCCTTACGGTCGGGAACGGGCTTTTTTGGGCGAGTTAATGGAAAATCGCAATATGCTCACCACCAATGCGACTGCTCGGTTGCTGCACAGTATCATCGGCGGTGTGGCGGTTTCTTCGGTGCGTTCCCAAGCGATGATGGAACTGATGAAACGCAGTTTAAACCCTGCCGATCTCGCTGCTGATCCTGAAAATCAAGTGACGGGTTTTTTTGGTGCTGGTGTGCCTTTGGATACCAGGGTTTGGTCTAAAGCCGGTTTGACTAGCCAAGTCCGTCACGATGCTGCTTACATTGAGTTACCTAACCGGCAGCCCTATTTGCTGGTTGTGTTTATAGAAGGTAAGGCACACAGTACCAACGAAGCGATTTTACCTTTTGTCTCGGAGCAAATTGCTGCGGCTGTTTGTTCTTGGTAAAATTTTACACAGGGCAGCCGGTGAAAAAGTCGCCCCTGTACGGATTGACATTTTTGCTGTTTACCCATTCCTAGGAAGTGCCGGCAGCCTATAAAATTTTGCATAAAGTGATTGACCGGATTCATCATCCGGCTGTCCCCTTATTTCACGCACACGTTTATAGTGCTTTGAATGAAGCCTGTTGAAAAAAGTTAGGCTCCTAGGACAAAAACGTTACACCCCGCCAAGAAAAAGCAAACACTTAATCCATCCCAGAAATCTCTTCCTAGCTGGGATGGCTGTGCTACAAACTGTTTAAGGAACGGAGAAGGAGGGATTCGAACCCTCGGTACGGAGTTACCTGCCGTACAACAGATTAGCAATCTGCCGCTTTCGACCGCTCAGCCACCTCTCCAAGGTCACAATTACTTATCGTAGCACACATTTTCTGTAGTGCGTCAACTCGCTCCATATTTTTTTTGCGAATGTAGACTCCTCTCAACCTGCCGGCACCCGATAGCGGCGCAAAAGCCCCACAAATCAAGTCGAGCAGGACTGTTCGGGCGATTGCGATTTAACTGAAAATCGAGTGATTAAGAAACGGGAGTAAGCTGGGGGACTCTGACAACCAACTAAATTTGTTTTTACAATGTAATTAAATTTTATGTTTGAAAACTTGAGCTTCCCTAGCCACTCAAGTCTCGCAAACTCAAGCTACTGCGCGAAATTTAGATTAAGTTTTTGACAAGGAGAGAGCTTGATTATAATATATGAAGATTCGTTAAGGCACTTTTAACTCAGCAAACTATTCTGCCGAACGAGTTATTTAGCCTGTAAGTTTTAATCAGCACAACCAGCTGTATCCAAAGGTCAAATCTTCGTCCTTACATTTGGCATAGTGAAATATAGCCTAAGGAGGATACCCTAGAGAGGCCATGCGATTTAAATTTAACTTATCCTAGAACTCAAGAAAATCTGGATTTAACTAGCTGAAGAGTCAATCAGATTTAGAAAAACACTAAAAGGATTTTTAGTAAGATTTTTCTAACAAAAATTCGGACTCAACCGTGAAGTAAATCCGGCAACGGTCATGGCCATCCGTAGTAATCACAACCCTGAATTCTGTGGATTTTAGCTCAGTGAATAGCCTTCACTAGCATTAGGCTCTGCGGTTTCATCTATGAGCCGAAACCCTAACAGAGCTAAAAGAGCAACAGATGATTGCAAGCGCAAATCATCGCTCCAAATTTTCTAGAAGTAGGGGAAAACAAAACCTATGATTTCTTCAAAAAAACAGCGTATCGCTCTCATCTCCGTCCACGGCGATCCCGCAGTAGAAATTGGTAAAGAAGAGGCGGGGGGACAAAACGTTTATGTGCGCCAAGTCGGTGAGGCGCTGGCAAAGCGGGGCTTGGAAGTTGATATGTTTACCCGTAAAGCCAATAAGCAAGACGCCACGGTGGTCGAACACAGTCCGAACTGCCGGACGATTCGGTTAACGGCTGGGCCAGAAGAATTTATCCCCCGCGACAATCTGTATGGATACTTACCAGCATTTGTGGAAGAATTTTTAAAATTCCAATCTTCAAATGGCGTTGAATATCCGGTCGTCCATACGAATTACTGGCTTTCATCTTGGGTCGGGATGGAGCTGAAAAAAGTTCAACCGATAAAGCAAGTTCATACTTACCATTCTTTGGGAGCGGTTAAGTATAAGTCGATTGCTACGATTCCAATGATTGCCACAACTCGCTTAGCGGTTGAAAAGACAGTTTTAGAGACCGCAGATCGAATTGTTGCCACCAGTCCGCAAGAAAAGAAACACATGAGAGAACTGGTTTCCGCAAAGGGAAATATTGATATTATTCCTTGTGGGACAGATATCCGCCGGTTTGGCTCGGTTTCCAAGCAGGAAGCGCGGCACCAGTTGGGAATTGATTCAGACACGAAAGTGGTTTTATATGTTGGACGCTTCGATCCGCGTAAGGGTATTGAAACTGCCGTCCGCGCGGTTGGGCAGTCTCAGCTTCGCGGAGATGCTAAGTTCAAGCTGATTATCGGCGGTGGTTCTCGTGCCGGCCAAAGTGATGGCAAAGAACGCGAACGCATTGAGGGAATTGTTAGCGAACTTGGCTTGAGCGATCTAACCGTTTTTCCCGGACGTTTGGGTCCCAACGATCTGCCGACTTATTACGCAGCAGCGGATGTGTGCGTGGTTCCTAGCCACTATGAACCCTTTGGCTTGGTGGCAATTGAAGCGATGGCGTGTGGAACGCCGGTGGTGGCATCTGATGTCGGGGGACTTCAGTTTACAGTTGTACCAGAAGAGACTGGGTTGCTGTGTCCGCCTAAGAATCCGGCTGCTTTTGCCGGCGCAATCGACCGCATTCTGGCAAATCCAGATTGGGGAATGCAAATGGGTCAAGCTGCCAGAAAGCGCGTGGAAATGAAGTTCAGCTGGGATGGCGTTGCCGCACAACTGAGCGATCTGTACACGCAACTTGTGCAAGTGCCGGCTCAAGAAGTTGGGCCTGTCAGCGCGTAATATGAAGCTTGATCAGTTAAACCTATAAGTTATCTTTTTTTATACAGCAGCTTTAAAATTCAAAGCTGCTGCTTTTAGTTATGGGGTGCCGGTTTTCATAAATTTTTGACAGAAAGTTTTAAAGACAAGCCGGCAGACAGCCGGATCAAAGTTGTTAACAATCATCTGCCGGCGGCTCAGTTTCTTTGAGCGTTTCTTTAACAATTTGTTGCACTTGCGATTTCACCTGTTCGTAAGCTTCAGCCGCACACCAAGGACGTAAAGATAAAACCGTTCCGGTTGCTATCGAGACAACAATACAACTTGGCTGCGGTTCTTCCAAAACAAGCGGATGGGTTTGAACCAGTGATATTAGCTGAACCATTGTCGGGCCGATAGGACGTTCGCCAATATTAACTTCGATATCAACCCGCCGCGTACCCACTGCAGTTGTATTTTTCAGCGTCCCATTAAAAAGTTGACCGTTCGGCACAATAATTTTGACGCGATCTGGGGTTAAAAGGGTTGTGGAAAAAATGCCGATGCCATCTACCGTACCGGCAACACCGGCACCTTCAATAGTATCCCCCACCTCAAACGGACGCAAACTGATGAGCATCACACCGGCAGCAAAATGAGAAAGCGTATTTTGCCAAGCCAAACCGATGGCAATACCGGCAGCTCCCACCACCGCAACCACACTTGTTGCCTGAATTCCCACCGCATTCAAAGCACCCACAACACCGACAACCAGCGTTAAAATTTCAGCGGCTTGGATCAGGAACTTGCGTAATGTGGGTTCTGTGCGATTGAGGACGCGGCGCAAGGAACGACTGATCACACCAATGGTTAATCGCGTGAGTAACAAAATTCCCAGCGCCCAGAGAAATTGAGGGACAACCTTAAAGCCTAAGTCAAGCAGCTTTCTCCAAACTTCCAGCGCTTGCAATACAGCCGCATATCTGCGCGGATCTAATAGCTGAGGATCGGCTGTTTCAACTTGACATAACCAGAGGACTTTGGAGAGGAATTCAGGCATGGCAGTTATGTAATTAAGAATTTGAGCCGGCATCAGGGAATTAGGAAATTTAGAAATTTCGTGCCGGTGACGGAATTAATATACAGCACGAAACAATGCCCATTGTTATGCAAAACAAAATTCGCTCTACTTGTAAAATCGGATGCCTGCCATTACAGACAATTTTCTCCCCCTCTCTTCCCGCAAGTCCCTAATTAGCCGGCTAAAATCTTTCGTTAGGGAGATTCAGCGCAGGTGTCAAGTCAATTAGATGTAAAGCAGCTAACAAAAACTCAGCGCCCTCTTGAGGAGAGCTTTTAGAAATGTCTGAGGCATTACTCATCGTTGATGTGCAAGCCGGCTTTATTAACGACTTCACGCATCATATCCCGCAACGCATCGTCCGCCTGATCCAAGCCGGCGAGTATGCACCACTGATTTTTACTCGGTTCATTAACGATCAAGAAGGGCCGTACTGTCGCTTTCTCAACTGGAATGGATGCGCCGGCGATCCTGAAATTAACATTGTCCCAGAACTGCAACCCTATGCCTCGCCGGATCTAATCTTTGCTAAGTCGGGACTGTGCGGGATGCCAGATGAACTCACCGGCTATCTGCGCGAAAACTCTATCGAGAAAATTTTTATTGCCGGCATCGACACAGATATGTGTGTGTTGAAAATTGCAATGGATGTGTTCGACATCGGCATTGAACCGATCGTGATCACCGACTGCTGCGCCAGTACAGCCGGCTTGCAAGCGCACCTAGCCGGTTTGGCGGTACTTAGCCGTAATATTGGTGCCAACCGGCTACGCGATGCCGGTCTGAGTGAGGGAATGCTGGCTGCACCTGCTGCATCCTGATCGCAATAGTTTTATTAACTGCCGGTGAATTTAATACACTTAGCTTGCTAGCGGATGCGCCCTCGCACCGCTAGTTTTGCTATGGATTTTAATAAAGTCAGCTGTTTGAATTCGTAGCCTATGCAACAGTGTGGCGTGGCATCCACCTATTGAAATACTTTCTAAGGCAACCCGTCGATTTTCCTCAGATCAGCTTCCACAGGGAACCCCCTGCCTACTGGCAAGCCGTGTGGGATTAACAAAAATGGGCTTTAAGTATCTGGCCGCCGTCTTAAGGCAGACTTTTGGCCATTTGAGGCTATTCTTTTCCTTACCTAAAGGAAGATGGCGCTTCCCGCAAGCATTCTTTACATTACTTAATAACAGCACACAACACGCTTACTGAATTCGGAGATTTAATCATGAGTAACACACCTGCACCCAACACCGACCCTACTTACCAAGGTCAATTCCAACGCAAATACGGCGAATTCGGAACCAAGTTCGAGTTTGGTTCTAACCCGACTGCCGAACTTTGGAACGGTCGTTTGGCAATGCTGGGCTTCCTGATTGCCCTGATTGTTGAGCTAACCACCGGCCAAGGTGTTCTCCACTTCTTGGGTCTGTACTAAATTCTAAGTCTATTCCTGTAAAGCCTTAGCGGCTTGAAATCGTTAAAAAAATTGGGGACTCTGTGAAGGGTTCTCAATTTTTTTTGAGTTGATCAGTAGAGTTCTACTCGTTATTTGGCACTTCATCCAGCAGAATTTCCCATGCCGGTGGCTCATCACTAAGCACTTCCCACAGTTGCACTTGATTTGCCTTAACCCGCAAAGAATCTTCATGCACTGAGATCACTTTTAATCCCGCTCGTTTTAACAGCTCTGCATAATAATCTATCCCTTGAGCTTTAATACTTTCATCATGGGGCTTGTTGTAGTAAGAGTCAGCTTTGCTCTTTGTCAGCTCATAAATGCCGGTTTCGGGATTATACTCACTCATGGGTCTTTCCTCATGAACACTAGAAAAAAGATAGGGTTCTGGAGTTATACTCAGTTTTGCAGCTACCTTCTTAAAAAAAATTAATTTATCGCTCGGCTTTTCAGAGAAACTAGCGCCGGCTTCGGTTTGCAGCGCAGTTGCTGTCTGAGCCGAGCGGAATTAAAGCATTCTAAAGTTTACCATTATCTGCAAAATTTTGAGGAGAGGAGGATTTAAAAGGCTTCTATTTGACGAAAAAAAGGTTTATAATATTAAGTTCGTTTATTTTGAAATTTTACAGAATGCTCATGTCGAAGTTCATGGCACGATTGATATTTCTTCCTTTTTTATTTTTTAGTTTAGAAAGTTGTTCCAATCCAAAATCGGCAATCCAGGCTCAAGATGTTAATCCAAAAGAGCCAAATGTAAGTTCTCCCTCACCACAGCCGGCAGCAGCAAAACTTAAAGCCGGCTGGAGTAAAAATCTGAAAGTGGATGATGTTGCTTACGATATTTACATTCCCCAAAATTATCGCAACCGTTCGATAGTTGTCCTTCCAGGCTGGGATTTTCCGCGTACTAGCTGGGTAGAAGATTCTCCGCTTGTTAAATATGCTGATCAATATGGATACGCTCTGATTTTGCCAGAAATGTTACAAACCTTATATGAAAGTTCCTATTATCCAGAAACTCAACTGAAATGGAATAAAATGCCGGGGGGAGAATTTATTAAGAAGCGTTTTATTCCGGAAATACAAAAAAGACATAATTTGTTAAAGCAAGGGGAGAATAATACCTTGCTGGGACTTTCCACCGGCGGCAGGGGAGTCGCACTAATTGCTCTGGAAAATCCAGGGTTATTTGTAGCGGGAGCAAGTCTTTCTGGAGATTTTAGCCAAGAAAATACGCCCGAAGACCGGCTAATGACCGCTGTCTATGGTTCGTTTAACAAATTTCCTGAAAGATGGAAAGGTCGAGACAATCCGATGGCGCGAGTTTCAGAATGGAAGATGCCTTTATATCTTGCTCACGGTACGGCTGATAATATCGTACCCGAAGAACAAAGCCGGCTATTTTATCAGGCGCTTGTGCAAAGCCAGGGTAATAAAATTCAGGTGGAATATCATCCGATTAAAGGTGCGGCACATGACTATAAGTTTTGGGGGAGACAACTACCGGCTGTTTTTACATTTTTTGACAAGATCATTGAGAGTCGGTGAGCGATAGTATTAGAAATTAGCCGGAATTAGGGAATTTAAAACTTTAGGGAAGGTTACAGGTTGAAAGTCTTGCGCTTAGATGAGAAATGCTCTCGGAAGCGGTACATTTGCCAACCCCATAACAGGCGCGTTGCCGCCATCCTAAAACCGGCAGATGTCCTGCCGGCGCATTCAAATTAAAGCTGAGTTCGTTGTAGTAAAGCCACCCACCCCGAACACGCCATCCAATGCAATCACAAAAATCTGTGTAGCTGGTGTTACTGCTCTGCCAGATGCGTTGCTGTACACTTAAACCAAAGTGACCATTGCTGTAGTGTTCCCACAACCAATCAATCATGCGTAAATCGGTGCAGGGAAAGTTTTGAATATCTTCAACCGTTAGCCACCCTTCTTTCTCTCTACCGGCAGCTTTTAGCATCACTTCCCATGTCTGCCGATCAGCTTTTTGCCATTTGCCACTTTCAAGCAAGTTCTGCAATTCGCTGTAGTCGATTCCAACTTCTGAATACTGATCAGTTTCGCTTTGTTCTTCGGTTTGCGCTACATTTCCTTGTTCGAGCCGGTATAACACCCATTCCAACTGCGATTGCAAATAAACTCTTTCCTGTGCTGCTTCCTGCAACAGAGATAGCAACTGCGCTCTTTCTTCCCCTGCCTGTTGCAACTGCGCCTGCATTTCATCTAATTTTGCTTCTAGACGTAAAAGCGTTTCCCGCTTATGCTTTTTATCTTCCTTAGAACTGCCTTGCTTAGGCTCATCACCTGATTGAGATTTAGATTTTTTAGACATAGTTATCGTAAGAAATTATTACACATTTATTATTTGAGTAATTATCTGTGTTTATCTGTGGACGCAGGTGAAACTTGAATGACGAGCACAGCACATTCAAGTTTCACCTGCGGAATCTGTGGTTAAAATCAACAAAAATATTTGTCCCAAAAAGTGAAAAAATCCTCCCCCTGAACCACCAGCGGAAGGATTTTTACGAGTTAGCGACTAATCACTGAACCGCCAACTATGCGCCGACAGATTCCTTAGCCGCGTACATCACCTCAACATTAATTTGACTGAAGCCACGCTCACGGGCAAACTTCTCAGTATTGCGTTTTACTTTACCTCGAACAAAGCCAGGAACCTTATTTAATTCGCCTTGAGCTTCTTTTGTCCAAGCCAGATCCGAATCAGCAGAAATTCCCTTGTGGATGACTTCTTTGGTGTCGTGTCCGCCAAAAATTTCCAGCAGGTGATCTTCCATTCCTAAAGTAAAGGAATTGTAGACCAAATCTGCAATTTGATTCGTGCCTTCGTAACCGCAGAAAGGTTTGTAACCAATCGGGAAGTTTTGAACGTGAATTGGTGCCGCAATCACACCGCAAGGAATATCTAAACGCTTGCCAACGTGGCGTTCCATTTGGGTGCCAAAGATAGCAGACGGTTCGACGCGAGCGATCGCATCGCCAATTTGACCGTGATCGTCTGTGATGATCACTTCATCGCAATACTCGCTTACCTGTTCACGGAACCAGTCAGCATCATATTTGCAATAAGTGCCGGCCCAAACAACGTGAATTCCCATTTCACGCGCCAGAATCTTTGTTAAAGCGGCGGCGTGAGTATTATCGCCAAACACAACCGCTTTCTTGCCGGTTAAGTTTTGGCAGTCAATTGAGCGGGAAAACCAAGCTGCTTGCGACACATGGAGCGTTTGCTCGTTGATGAAGTCTTCGTAATCAACTTCAGCGCCTTGAGCGTTAATCACTTGCTGGATCTTGCGGATGCAGCGTGCTGTTTCCACCACACCCATCGGGGTGATATCAACATAAGGTGTGCCGAATTCTTTCTCTAGGTAACGCGCTGCCATTAAGCCGATTTCGCGATAAGGCACCAGGTTAAACCAAGCACGAGGCAATTTCTTGAGGTTATGAACCGAAGCGCCTTCTGGAATCACTTCGTTGACTTCAATGCCGAGGTCAGCCATTAACCGCTTTAGTTCCGTGCAGTCGTGGTGATTGTGGAAACCCAGGCTGGAAATGCCGAGAATGTTAACTGAAGGCTTTTCTGTCTTGCCTTCGGGGATTTCGCCTTTTTTGCGAGCTTTCTCGATGTAGAACTGGACAATTTGACGCAGGGTGCTGTCGGCTGCTTGCAGTTCATTCACCCGGTAGTGGTTCACGTCTGCCAGCATGACATCGCCTTTGGCATCTAGCTGAGCGCGTTGCACAAAGTTTTCCAAGTCTTCTTGCAGAATGCTAGAAGTGCAGGTGGGAGTTAGCACAATCAGATCCGGGCGTTCCTCAGCGTCCTTACGGGTGATGTTGTCCACCACTTTTTCCTGAGATCCGCGTGCCAACACGTTGCGATCAACCGAGCTGATCGTCACCGGCGTGAAGTTCCGATCCCGTTCTAGCATCGAGCGCATGACGTTGAAGTAGTCATCGCCAATCGGTGCGTGCATGATGGCGTGGACGTTTTTGAAGGAACTGGAGACACGTAGGGTGCCGATGTGTGCGGGGCCGGCATACATCCAGTAAGCCAATTTCATAAGGTGTTCTCCCTTGTGCTAATTGAACACAGCCTAAATGAGATAGGTGAGTGATGAGTGCTGAATTTTGAAATCGTTTTTGATTTTCTCAGACTTGCAGCCATTCGGAGCGGTGACTTCTGGGTGATGTAATGCTGATCAAATGGCTGAAATGCTCTTTGTGATTGGGATATAGCTTGCACTTAAAACAACTATCCCATTGTTTAAGTGCAATGATTCTTAATCTTTCCCTACACTTTGTAAATAAGGGGCCGGCGTTAGATTGACAATTATTTTGCAAGATTGGAGAAAACGATGCAGACAAAGCAAGATTGGGAATGGTTAGCAGTTTGCTCTCATTATCAAACTGCTGTGGCTGTGCGGCAATTTTTACAAGAGGGAAAATCTGTGGAAGCCGGCGAGGGTTTAGATTCGCTGATTGAAGCAATGGGAAGAACAGAGAAGCGAGCGGTTCAAAGCCAGTTAATTCGGCTGATGAGCCACATTATCAAGTGGAAATGTCAGCCACAGCGCCGTTCATCGAGTTGGGCTATTACGATTCTATCTGCTCGTACTGAAATTGAAGATAGTCAAGAAGAAGTCCCCAGTTTGAATCGTGATTTCATTCAATCAATCTGGGATAAATGCTTCAATAAAGCGATGAAAGAAGCTGTTGTAGAAATTGGAAAAAAATGTCAGTTAACTTCTCTTTCTTGGGAAGAGGTGTTTGAGGAAGAGTATAGTTTAATTAAAGATGAGGAAGAAGGTATTGAATGAGGAAAAACTCTAATTTAAGTGATAGCCGTTCGCAGCGTTTCCCGTTGAATTTCTAATAATTCCCGAATTCCTTTTTCTGCGATATCCATCATTTGATTGAGTTGATGCCGGCTAAAACTACCAGATTCAGCAGTTCCTTGAACTTCAATAATGTTTAACTGCTCGTTCATCACAACATTAAGATCGACTTCGGCTGCGACATCTTCTTCATACTTGAGATCCAAAAGCAATTCATCCTCTAAAAGTCCGACTGAAATTGCTGCAACTTGATGGCGGATGGGCGAACGCTCTAATGCTCCGCTTTGTAGGAGTGTTTCCAAAGCATCTGCTAGGGCAACAAAACCGCCGGTGATTGCAGTTGTTCGGGTGCCGGCATCTGCTTGCAAGACATCTGCATCAACAATAACGGTACGTTCTCCTAATGCTCGCATATCTAAAGATGCGCGTAAACTGCGCCCAATTAATCGCTGAATTTCTTGGGTGCGCCCGGAGAGTTTAAGAAATTCTCGTTCTTGGCGCTGGGGTGTTGCTCCCGGTAGCATTCGGTATTCAGCCGTTAACCAGCCTTGACCTGTTTCTTTTAAGAATTTAGGGACTCCAGGCTGAATTGTGACGGTACATAAAACTTGAGTGTCCCCACATTTTGCTAGAACTGAACCGGCTGCGAATCGGGTGAAGTTTCGCTCAAAAGAAAGGGGACGTAATTGGTCTGCTTGCCGGCCATCAGGACGCTGCCAAGACATAGGAGATTTTAACCTTTAAATTTTAGATGGATTGAGAACTTTCAAGATATCTTGCTGGATCTGTGCCGGCGGTTGGTCGGCGTTAACTTTTAAGAGCCGGTGCCGGTGTTCATAGTATTCCATGATGGGAATTGTATATTCATAGAATAAATCAATCCGCCGCTGTACAATTTCTGGCAAATCGTCTAGGCGTGCCCGTGAGATTGACCGGCTCATTAAGACGCTTTCAGGGACTTCTAAAGAAATTGCCCAATCTAAATGCTGTCCCAAGTCATCTAGCAAAAAGTCTAATTCTTCAGCTTGGAAGGCGGTGCGGGGATAGCCATCTAACAGCCAACCGCCGGCGGCATCAGACTCTAAAACTCGCTTGCGAATGAATTCAATCATAGTGGGATCGGGCACGAGTTCGCCTTTTTCAACATAAGGTTCAGCTTGACGCCCCAGTTCAGTTTGAGCAGCGATGGCTTGTCGTAAAATGTCGCCGGTGCCAATCAAAGGGATATTGAGGTGAGCGCACAGCTTTTGCGCTTGCGTTCCTTTACCGGCTCCTGGCCCTCCGAGAATTACCAGTCTCACAAATAAGCTCCTACTTCCGTAGCGTTCCGCACAATTTTACTGGGCTGTGGTTCGCTAAACGCCATTATTGTAAGCTTCTTCGGGCACTCATGCCGGTGATTGTTTGACCCCTGATGTTAATTTTGGATTGGACGGGTGCCGGTGTAACCAGTGACAGGATAGACTGTCAGGTTTTGGTCAACCTGCGTCATCCATAAAACTTATTAACCGGCTTCTCTGACTGTTCGGTTGAGCTTGGCTATGTCCTGTTGCGCCGGCTAAGGATTTTTCTATCTGGAGAAAGGAAGAATAGAGATACATCTAGTGTTATATTAGGCAACACATAGATAAACCACACTATATATTGGTTGCGAATTATAGACTAAACTGCCGCTATAGTGCTCAGTAAGCTTACTATCAAAATCCGTCACTTGTTAAATTTTCCCTATGGTCGCACAGCTAGAAACCGCAGTTCTCAATTCTCCTGGTCGCATCCCCTATACCGTGGAAGGACTGATCCAAGTCTTCACCGGCAGCCACCGCAGCTTTTTCACCAGCGTCATGGCGCAAGCACTCAGAATTTCCGGTCAGGGGACGCCGGTGTTGGTGGTGCAATTTCTTAAAGGAGGAATTGGCCAAGGTCACGAACATCCAATGCGACTGGGGCAGAATTTAGACTGGATTCGCTGTGATTTGCCGCGCTGCATCGATACCCCCCACCTAGACGAAGTAGAAACGCAATCGCTGCGTAAGCTATGGCTGCATACCCAGCAAGTGGTGCTAGCCGGTAATTATCACCTTGTGGTTCTGGATGAACTGAGTTTGGCGATGAATTTTGGCTTGATTCCAGAGGCGGATGTCTTGGCATTTCTTGACAAACGTCCCCGTCATGTGGATATTATCTTGACCGGCCCTGAGATGCCGGTGGCCGTTTTGGAAGTTGCTGACCAAATTACGGAAATTCGGCGCAGTCACCGACCATAGTTAAGTCATAAAGTTGGATAAATCTGACTAAATACTCTTAGTCAGTCCTCTAAAGAGAACTTTTGCAATTAGCCGGGAACTCAAGTTCCCGGCAGATTTCTGGGTAAAAAGTTTCAATTTTTGCAAAAGATTTATTATTTTCCTGCTAGAGATTTGCTCTTTTCAACCAAACGGATAAATTCGGTTCGGTAGCCTTCCAAGTCTGTACCCTTCGATTGCTTGGCAAGGCTTAAAACTTGATCAAAATTCGCAGTTCCTTTGTATTGAGAATCCCGCAAAACCATACCAAATGCAGCAACGGCTGCAGAAAATTTCAAGTTATTTGAGGCATTTTCTAATTTTACACCTCGGTCAACTAATGGCTGTGAGATTAACTGAGAAGTTTCCGCTTTAGGCGCTTTGTAACGTAACTTAACTAGCATCAGTTCATCACTTTTATAAGCAGCCGGTGCGACATTATTTTTTTGTTGATATCGCAAATCATCAACAGCCGGCAAGTTGACATCACTTTTCACCCCAGTCGGGAGAATTTCATATAATGCTGTTACCGAATGTCCCGCGCCCAACTCTCCAGCATCTTTTTTGTCATCATTAAAATCTTGACTTTGTAGCCGCCGGTTTTCATACCCAATTAAACGGTAAGCTTGAACTTTAGCGGGATTAAATTCAACTTGAATCTTTACGTCCTTGGCTATTGTTAATAGCGTTGCGCCCATCTCCGTCACTAAAACTTTTTTGGCTTCTAAAAGGTTATCGATATAAGCGTAATTTCCATTACCTTTATTTGCCAATTGCTCCATCTTAGAGTCTTTGAGATTTCCCATACCGAATCCAAGAATCGTGAGAAAGATATCTCGCTTTCGATAATCTTCTATCAGACGTACCAGTTCCCCATCGCTGGAAACCCCAACATTAAAATCCCCATCACTTGCCATGACGATGCGATTATTCCCAGATTTTAGGAAACTATTTCGGGCAACTTGATAGGCAAGTTGAATGCCTTCACCGCCGGCAGTAGAACCGCCTGCCTCTAGTTTGTCAATTGCCTGTAATATCTTGTCTTTTTGGTTGCCGGGAGTTGGTGGTAAAACTAAGCCGGCAGCCCCAGCATACACAACAATCGATACCCGGTCTTTTTCAGATAACTCATCAACCAATAATTGCAAAGCTGATTTGAGCAACGGTAGTTTATTCTGCCTATTCATTGAGCCAGAAACATCTATAAGAAAGACAAGATTGCTCGGCGGTAAATTTTCAGTGGAAATGCGTTTTCCTTGTAAACCAACCTGAACTAACTTGTGTGAAGGGTTCCAAGGCGCTTGAGAAATTTCTGTTGTAACCGAAAAGGGTTGTTCACCTTTAGGCTGAGGATAATCGTAAGTAAAGTAATTAATCATTTCTTCGATTCTAACGGCGTCTGGCGGCGGGAGTTGACCTTCATTAATAAACCGTCGAATGTTACTGTAGGATGCCGTATCTACATCGATAGAAAATGTTGAAAGCGGGCTATTATTAACAACCTGAAATGGGTTATCCTCAATGCGATTGTAGTCTTCGGCTACTCTTCGTCCAGGGGTTTCAGATGCCGGTATTGCGGCTTTTTGTGCAGTTACCGGCGGTGCATTGCCGGCAGGCGCACTTGATCCGGTCATCTGAGGGCCACACGCTGCTAACATCAGGAAGGGAATGCAGCCGGCGAGTAATATGATTTTCGAGTGTTTCACGAGGCCGGCAAGTGGTTGGTTCATCGTATCCTCTTTAATAGAAGTTAACTTCAGGATTGACAACACGGGATAACATGGCATTTCCGGCATCCGTTGTGTTCAGTCCAAGATAGCAATTTTTCTAAGCTTGACAGTGAGTAGATGTATCTAATTAGTGTTTATAATCAGCAGCTTATATTTATTGATTCTTAACAATCACTGCACTCCCTATAGATTGTTAAGCAATGTTGACAAATTGCCCCCGTTTATTGATATGATCTTGAGCCGGCTATAAATGCCGCAAGCAATTTTGAAAGTTGCTGTTCAAATACTGAAATTCACCGGAGTTGCCGGTTATAAGCAAATACAGATGATTAAAAACGATATTTGGATTGCTCGAATGGCAGAGAAAGGCATGATTTCTCCCTTTGAGTCTAAATTAGTTCGACGCAATGAGGAGCTACCTGTTATTTCCTACGGTCTTAGTAGCTTTGGTTATGATATCAGGCTGTCTCCCGTTGAATTCCGAATTTTTCGCCACATTCCGGGAACCGTTGTCGATCCCAAAAACTTTAATCCTGAGAATTTAGAACCAACAAAGCTTTATACAGATAAAAACGGCAGTTATTTTGTTCTGCCAGCACACTCTTACGGTTTGGGAGTTGCACTGGAAAGATTAGAAATTCCCGACACTATTACTGTAGTTTGTATCGGGAAAAGCTCTTACGCGCGTTGTGGAATTATCGCAAATATAACGCCGGCAGAAGCAGCATGGCGAGGTCATTTAACCCTAGAGTTTTCTAACTCTTCAAGTGCTGATTGTCGAATTTATGCTAATGAGGGCGTCGTGCAACTGCTATTTTTTGAAGGAGAACCCTGTTCAATCAGTTATGAAACTCGTCAGGGTAAATATCAAGATCAATCAGAGATGGTGACTTTACCCAGAGTTTAAGTGGAATAGCACTCCTTAAGAATGAGCGTGATTATACAGTTGTTAGGGAGCTAATCGCGCTTTTTTTAGCCTGGATTTCTCATACCACTCTGCTAATTCAGGCATCCATTCCTTGAAATGCGGCATAATGAGATCGCAGAGTTTTTGACATTCTAACTGAGCATCTGGTTTAGCTCTTAGGTCAAGCAAATGCATTAAAGATCGCGCGTTGAAAGATACGACAAAATGCTGCCGGACATCAAAAGGAATAATTCCTCTTGCGTGTTCTTCAGAAACTCCTTGCTCAAGAAGTTGCTGATAGCGTTTTGCGGCTTCAATACACCAAGATAAGTCTTTTTCTCGCATTTCCTGAGTGTAGTCATAACGTTTTCCCTGCCGATCCAGATAATGACCGACAGGACGTAAATAAAACACATCTTCGATATCTTTTAAACCTTGAGCAGCTTGAGCGATGCGGTTGCCGGTGTAGCGGTTAGAGTTGTGAACAACCATGCCATTCGCTACAAAGTTATGCCAAGGTTCTTCAATCTCTAAGTCATAAGTTATTTGTTTGCCAAGGTACTCCACACTTTTGACTTTGACGGGATGCGCTCTGAGTTTATTACCAGGAGGTTTAGGTTTTGGCTGCCAATGTTGAGGTTCTAAGATTGGTTGGTAAGATTTAGCAAAATCAGCTTCTTCGTTATTCTGGTGGATATATTCATGGCATTCCTTGCACAAACTCACCAAGTTATTAAATTCATACGCAAGGGATTCATCCGCAAACACCGGCACTAAATGATGTGCGTGAAGCTTGCCTCCTTTTGTTCCGCATTTTTGGCAAATGTAATTAAATTTTTGGTGAACTTGGGCTGCAATTTGTCTTGTCCACGCACCTATAAGTTCGCGTTCAGTCGATGTGCCGCCTTTCCAGAAATGAGAATCTTCCCCTCTTTTTGTATATTTCTTGGCATTTTCTAGACGTTTCTGTCGGCTTTCTTTGGATAGGTTGAGTTTGTATCCTCCATTGCCCTTGTTCCAAGGTGTTCTTCCCTCCATTGGTCTTTTGTTGAGCGACAATCTATAGATATAAACCCATTTCTTAACCGCCTCTATTGAGCAACCCGCTAACTGTGCCATTTCATTTGCGTAAAGTCCATTGCCTAACTGTGTCTCTAACCAAGCTTTGTCTCGGTAAAGACCTGTGCCGGCTGCAAGCGTTCCATTGCACATTACGAAGCACTGCTTTGTCATCCTGTCCGCTGTCAATCCAACAGCTTCGCCCATTGTCTGCCACCCTTCTGAAGTAAAAAGTCGATGATTCGCGGTGCAGTCCAGGCTCTTTCCATCTTCAAGCGTTACGCGATAAACGGGCTGAAGTCCACTACAAGTTACATCTTTGATATGGCTAAATTCAAACAGTCCCGTTTCTTCGTTCAGTACGCGAATTCGCATTTTGCGGATTCTTTTTTTGCAATCGCGGCGATATTCTCCGGGCAGTTCTCCGTTTCTGCCTCGAATGTTCCTGGAGCGAATCGCGTTTTCTCCGTTTGTCCAGAGATCGTACAATTCCCCAATTGTCTTGCGTAATTTTTTGGCGCTTTGCCCTTCGCAATCGACAAAGGTAATCTCGGTGTTTGGGCCAAGACATTGTACATCGAATGAAATTCCCACACGATGTGTCCGTACCTGCTGCATGACACTGTGAGGAAAATAGCCACAATTAAACACAATTTGAACGTGTTCTATTGGCCCAAAATGCCCACGTTCGCCGGCTAAAAGACGCTTAACAATAAGTTCGCCACATTTTGACTCAGACGGCCACGATTCGCGCTCGTCAAACACAAACCCCTCACTATAATCTTGATGAAGGGCACCATAAACCACCTGCTGGGGATTTAATGTTTTAGAAATAACTTCTACTCGAAATCGATCCATTATACGTTCGCAATTAATTGACCAAGCTCACATTCTATTTTTTACGGGTGAGCTTTCTAAAATATTTTCTCAGAAAATGTAACCATCGATTAAATCTAAACCTATCTATTTAAACCGGCCTCGACGCCAATTGAACAAACCTTCCAAAAAATCTTGCAAACGTTCATTACGGCTGAGACGCTGCCGGCTCCACTCCGCAGCCGTATTCTCAGTAATTTCTGATAAACTGGGCCAGATTGCCGGCAATTTTAGCTTCTCTACCTTAATTTTCTGCCGCATCGCCAGCGCAATCGGATAAATCAGCTCACCGGCATTGGGCGCGACAATCGAAGCGCCGAGAATCTCGCCATTGCCCCGAACAATAATTTTACACAATCCTGTCGTTTCTCCCAGCATCTGCGCTCCGGCAATCGTCTTCAAATACTGCCGCAACACCAAAACATCCTTTCCATATTGGCTTCTTGCTTGCGCTTCCGAGATTCCAACCCGCGCTAGTTGGGGATCGCTGAAAATTCCGCAGGGAATGCCGTGATAATCTGCCTTGAAAACCGGCAAAAATAGCGCATTCTTTAGCGCAATATCGGCTTCATAATTCCCCAGATGAGCAAGATTGTAGCCACAGGCAAAAATTCGGGGATTCGTCGTTTGCAGTTTTTCGCTCAGCTCAATGCCCCGCAAATGCCATTTTACCCCTACCGATTCTAAATTTAACGAGTCTAGATTCGGCTGCTCACCGGCTGCCAGCAAAATTTCATCCACTTCAATTGCTTGGTTGCCGGCTTGAACCCATTTTTTACCGTCGATGGATTTAGCTTGAGTTACCTCGGTTTTCGTGAGAATACGCACTCCCTCAGCTTCTAGCTGTGCCTGAATTAGCTGTGCTGCTTCTGGGTCTTCTTTGGGTAAAATATAAGGGCTTCTGACTGCTAGGGTGACAGTTTTTCCCAGGCGCACAAATGTTTGAGCGAGTTCTATTGCGGTGGGTTCTGCACCAATTACCATTAAGTTTTGAGGCTGGGGTTTGATGTTAGCAAACTGGCTAATTGTCTCGGCAGTAAGATAGCCGGTCGCTGCGAGTCCGTCAATATCTGGAATCGCTGATAGAGTGCCGGTGGCGAGTAGATAAGCGCGGGCGCGGAGTCGTCGATCTTTGACTTCAAAACCAAGCTGAGGTTTGGGATAAAATTGGCCGGCACCGGCAATGAAATCAACGCCTAAAGAAGCCAAGACTGCAGGTGATTGCTGCGCTTCTAAGTTAGAGACAATGCCGGCACACCATTGCATTGCTTCGTTCAATTTTACGGAGATTTGCGGGGCTGCCGATATCTGTTCATCAGTGTCGCAGTAGATACCAAATTGATGCGCTGCCCTCATTTGCTGAGCAGTGCGGCTAATTTGGGTTAATGCTTTGCTATGTGCGCCGGCATTCACCAAGGGTTCGGGTGCGATTAAGGCAACTCTGGCTTTAAGGGATGCGGCTTTGGCTGCGGCATAAAAGCCGGCAGGAGTGTTTCCAATGATTACTAAGTCGTAGTCAACTGCCATGTTTGAACTCTACAAATTTATGAAAATAATTTGAGGTTTTGTTATTTATGTTTGAAAATATGGATTTTTTTTAACCACAGATGCACACAGATAAACACAGATAATTTTATAGTTTTAAAATAGATTTTTTCAAGTTTTTATAAATGGGATGTGTGTGAGCCAAAGTTTTTTTTTATTTTCTCATTTTTCAGGCTTGTCTTTTCCTGACAGGATTTCTGCTAGTGCTTCTAGTAAACGTTGGTTTTCAGATTCTAAGCGAACGGCAACCCGAAAGTAACGTTCGCCCAATTCGGGAAAGCTGAGGCAGTCGCGGATTAAAATTTGTTTGCGCTTGAGTAATGTTTGTTGCAGCCAAGAAGTAGGCTGATCGGACTCTACGAGTAAGAAGTTGGCAGCACCGGCATGAGGTTGCAAACCGGGTATTTGTGCCAGTCCCTCAAATAGTTGGGTTCGTGCCGGTGGCAACCAATCCCAGGTTTTTTGTTGAAATTCGGTATCTTGCACCACGGCTACGCCGGCAGCGGCTGCTAAAACATTGACCGGCCACGGATCACGCCACAACTGCCACTTGCGTAAATGCTCTGGATGTGCAATTGCATAACCTAAGCGAAGTCCGGGCAGGCTATAGAATTTCGTCAGTGAGCGCAGAATCACTAAGTTGGGGTAATCCCGCACCACCGGCACTAAACTCTGCTGCCGATCTGCCGGTAGAAAGTCCATAAAAGCTTCATCGACCACTACCAGAGCAAATTGCTCTAAGTAAGGCAGAATCGTTTCTTTTTGGAACAGAGTGCCGGTGGGGTTGTGCGGGTTATTGAGTAAAAGTCCTTTGTTTTGCGTCCCTTGGGATTGACTCAAAACAAGTGACCACTGCTCTCTGACAAATGACAAAGGACACTCAAACACATTCACATCAAATGCCTTGAGTGCCCGCCTGTAGTCACCAAATGCCGGCGTAAGCAAATAAGTCTCTGCCAGTTGCGAAAAATCCCTGCCGGCAAGCGTTAATAACTCTGCCGAGCCATTACCAGGAAGAATCCACTCAGGGCTAAGCTGGTGCAGCTGAGCCAGCGCCGTCCGCAGTTCCTGATAATCCGGGTCGGGATAAGCTCTCAGCTCGCTGATATGGGTTTGAATCGCCGATATCGCGCTGCTGGGAGGACCCAAGGGATTGATACTGGCAGAAAAATCAAGAATGGCCGAAGGGGGGCAGCCGGCTAATGCCGCTGCCCAAGCTAAATTCCCCCCATGTGCCGGTTGCTTCAAGGTTTGGTTCTTGCCTTAGAGAAACGATTATTCGGGCGCAACCTTCTCCTTGAACAACTTGCCGGCGGAGAAGGCAGGCACCCTCGTTGCCGGGATTTCCATTTTGTCGCCGGTTTTGGGGTTGCGACCTTCGCGGGCTTTGCGTTCGCGAGATTCAAACGAGCCAAAGCCGACCAATGTCACTTTGTCACCTTCGGAAACGGCTTCCATAATCGCTTCCAGGGCTGCTGTGAGTACAGCATCGGCCTGTTTCTTAGTCACACTGGCTTTTTCAGCCACAACGTCAACTAATTCGCCTTTGTTCATTTCAAAGATCCTTAGCGTTTGTAGAACGTGTTAAACATCACTGGGCGACCTCAAAAGAGAGATCCGGGCATAAGTCTTGGCGGGACTTGCTAAAAATCGCTGAAAATCCCACAGACTCTAGTTTTCACTGCAATATTCTAAAGGGTGCAAGCCTGATATGGAAGCCTGAAACCTTTAATTTATGTGGATCTGAGTATTTTTTTGCCAATTTCAAGCCGCTTTGCAGCTTTGCCGAACCCGATTTTTTCTCAAAAATCAGAATAAATACCTATTCTGTTTACTTGTAATTTTGCTATAAGCTTGCAGAGGTTAAAACAATAAAAATAATAATAAAATGCTTAAGCAGTAAAGTTTACAAGCTATAAATGCTTATTTTAAATCAATCACTTAAAATAATAATTTTCCTTATCTAAAATTCTAGAAACCGAGTGCCGGGAATCAGTAAATCCTAAAAAGCTGATTTTGCACGAATTTGGTTCGCTAAGCGTACTGTTCACCATTGAGCTGACCAATAAAACATTTTGTAAATGCCGGCGTGGCCCAATCAAGATGGCCAAATCTCCTAATGCCGGCCAAAAAACTCAGCCTCCCCTTGCTCAAAAAAGCAAAAACCCCTGTTTCAGCTAAAACAGGGGCACAAAACTATAAAGGGAGAATACGTTTCTCTCTTTAACCTGTATTTACCGAGAATTGCCCTCAGGGAGCATCTGCCTTTGGATCAGCGGACGCACATCTTGGCCTGGAGTGTAGCCATAGCCGAACGGTGAGAGTTCAGAGTCATCCATAATCTGCGGCGTCAGCACCACAATCACCTCAGCCCGTGTATTGGTTCTATCAGTGCTTCTAAACAAAGCACCAATAATTGGCAGATCGCCCAACAGGGGGATTTTTCTAGCGGTAACTCGATCTTGTTCTTGAATAATCCCTGAGAGAATTAAGGTCTGGCCATCTCGCAAGCGAATCAGTCCAGAGTCCAGGCTACGCTCTGCCAGTAAAGCAATGGTGGTGTCTTCAAACACTGCTGAATCCGCAATGGATCTTACCTGGGGGTTAACCCTTAACGAGATAAAACCGTTATCGTCAATGCGCTCAACAATAACAGCAAGAATTAAACCGGCCTGTTCCTTTTCTGCTGTCGTTGTGCTTACTGTTACACCTTCAGAGGATTCTCTCTCGATCTCGATGTTGCCAATTACATCTTGAGTGAGGTTGACCCTAGCAGTTTCCCCTTCTTGAACGACTAATGTCGGGTCGGTCAGAATCTTCGCATTGCCACTGATCACTTGAGCTTGCAGCAGGGATAGAAACCTTCTGGGGTATTGGATAAAAGGAAATAAGCCAAAAGTTGCAGAGCCAGTAGCAGTGATGTTTCCTGTTGCTGGATCTATTGTAGGAACCGTGTACTCTTGAACACCTACGTCTAGGGGATCTCGCGATACAGGCGGACGGGGGTCTAGGTAAACCCCATTAGGATTGCCGGTAAGCGGTACATTAAATGTGCCCCGTGTATCAAAGAAAGGTTCCTCTTCGCTAAGGGGATTAGGAACTATTGGCGGATTCGTTATGCCGCCGGTGGTAGTTGCTCTACTAGGGGGGTTAATCCCTCCAAAGTTGAGGGCAGCAGCTCCGTTATCGTTGACAAAGAAAGTGTCACCAATTCCAAAAGAAAAACTGCTGTTGAAGTTATCTACTGAGGAGAGGTTAATATCAATAATTTTGACATTGACCGCCACTTGACGCCGACGTAGGTCAAGCTGCACCAATTGAGAGGCAGCCATTTCTACGAGACGGCGAGGGCCAACTAAGGTAACAGAATTGAGCCGCTCATCAACCAAGACTTGCAAACCTTGCAAGACGGGTTGTGCGTTTTGCGAGGTAAAGCGAAGGGTGTCAATGGTTGTTTGAGTCCTGGTGTTCGATTGTGTAATTGCTTGCTGGGTTCCTTGGATGGGAATAGCCGTTACCTGAGTCACTTCTTGAGTGGAAGTCACAGCACTCTCGGCTCCCATACTGGCTAAAAAGCCGGATGCCTGTCGTGCCTGCACCTGGTTAAGCCGATAGGTACGAATCACCACATCACTTAGCTCGTTGGGTAATCGGCTGCCTACAAAAATTGTGCGTCCAATTCGGTTGGCTTGCAAACCACTGAGCCGGAGGACGTAGTTAAAGATATCTTGTACCGACTCATTTTCAATATCTAGTGAAATCGTCGGTATGCCGGCACCGGCTGCCGCTTGACCCCCAGGTGCTGCTGGCTGACCGGCTGCTGTCGGCCCACCAGGGACTTCTGCGGTAAAGGCGAGGTTAAGACCGGCTTCTCTTGCCAAGAGTGACAACACCTCGCGAACCGGCGCGTCTTTCAAAACTAAACGAGGCACCCGCTGATTGGTGCCCAGATCGATAGTCGAAGCCGCTGAATCAGTGGTTGCGGCTGCAATATCGCCCACGGGTGGTGCAACGGCTCGTGGCAAGAAAGGTGGCGCTGCGCTGGGACCGGCAGCAGCGGGCGGCATATTGGCAATCGGAGGAGTTGCCGGCACGCCATCAATGGTAATTTCTGGGTTTGGAACCAAAACATTGGGTGCCGGCCCTGGTGGAGTTTGAGCCATTGGCCCTGGGTTAATCGAAGGCAGACCCGGTGGGGCTGGCGGCACATTTTGGCTAGGGCGTCCTGCGGCTGTGCCGGCTCCCGGCGTAAAGCTAAAGAGGATCCCCTGACTGTCTCTACCGGCAATTTGTCCAGAAGGAGTACCAGTAGTGCCGGCGACGATCACCCGAACACTATTGGCATCAAGCTGAGTGACGACCACGGAGGCAATGCCAGGATAGGGGTTGTCTTGACGAAAGATATTGCCTTGTGGTAAGCGAAGCTGTGTGTTGATGACATCGGCGACCAGATCGTTACCCCGGCTTACCGTGAAAATCTGAGGGCGTTCGCCGCTCTGAGTTTCCAAGAAAACCTCAATTCCCTGATTGCTTTGCCTAACCTGCACACCTGTGACTTGGGTAGCTTGCGCCCACACCGGCGCTTGTCCCATTAATACCACTGCTCCTGCGAGCAAGAGGCCGCCAAATCCCCGATCCTGTTTCACCGTTCTCTCCTCAACTCACAAAAATGGTATGAAATTGCATCCGATGATTGTTGCCGGTTTTGGCTCCTGGATGCTATGGCTTTTAAACTTCGCTTGTTTCGTCTTGTTTACTTGGCTGGTGGGGTTGCCGGTGTTGCGCCGGCAATTTCTTCCGCTGATTTAGGTACAATAACCGTCATCTTCAAAGTGGTGTCAAGAGCCGGTTCAGTTAGCCCGCGCACTTTGCCTTGTTCGTCTACCACCAGTCGCATCGTTTGTTCATCTATTTTCGCGCTGAATTCTCCCATTACTAGCAGCGGCTCTAACCGCTCAATGTTACGAATAATGGATTGCGTTTGAGCGAATGTCCCCTCTAACTCCAATCTCAGTGGCACAGCTTTAAACTGAGCTAGATTTGGAAGGCTTGGCCCTTTACCATCTGGATACAGGGTGTTACTGATGATTTCATTATCTGGTTTAAACAGTTGAATCCTAGCTCCACCCTGTTTGACAATTTTGTTGATATCCAACAGTAAAGTATCTAGCTTTGTTTGATCACCAAACAAAGCTTCTACCTCAGCTTTTAGCTGTTTTTCTCTCTGTAATTCAACTTTGGCTTCTTCAATTTTGGCCGCACCAACTTTGAGCTGTGCAATTTCACTTTCTTTGGTGCTAATCTTGCCTTTAAGTTCTTCCTGCTTTGTCCACTCAGGCGTCAGCACGTACATATACAGACCAACTGCCGCTGCCACACCAGCAACGGCGACCAAAACCCCAATAATCGTTGGCGTAAATTTAATGCCAAATAGGCCACCGCCAGCTTCCTGCTCTTCTTCGCCCGGACCCCACTCTTCACTAACTGTCATGGTTTAATGACCTCCTTGTTTTGCAGTTGTTCGATCCGAGTTGCCAGTCCAATCGCACCCTTCCGATTCAGTTCTCGAACCACCTCTGAAGCGTTTGCGTTACTAACACCGGCTTCAATTTTGTAAGTCACCACTTTTGGCAGTTGTATTTCCGGAGGTTGCCCTTCATTAGACGGGTCATCTGGCTGCTTATTTTTGTTTTGAGGCAGGACAGTTCTCGTTTGCAAGGAGTTGTCTGTCAAGTTCGCTTCAAGGATCTTAACTTCTGACGCATTCAAGAATTTAGAATCCTGGAGACCTAGCATAAAATCATTCACTTCGTCAAACGATTTTGCTGTGCCGTTGATCACGAGTTTTTGGGTAAACTGTTGCCACGGAGATACTGCCGGTGGGGGAGGTGCTGCGGCTGCTGGGGGCGCACCGGCTGCTGGGGGAGTCCCGGCTGCTGGTGGCGGGGGTGCTGCTGCCGGCGGGGGTGTGCCTGGAACTGGGGTTGCTACTTTTACAGTTTGCTCAACGTCAGCAATTTGAACGTTTGCCGGCACCCGGTCGCGGATATCTTGTAAAATCGCTGAAACCGGCTTGAGCGAAGTATTAAACAGCAGCGCTAATCCATCCGTCTCGGCCTTAATTTGATCGCTTTGCGCTCTAATAGCTCTATACTCGCTATCTTTGCTAGCCAATTGGCCGGCTTGCCCTTCCAATGTTGCCAATTGATCTTGCAGTTTTTGATTACCCGACTGGGCAACGAACCAAAAACCCATCACCAAAGCCGGGAAAAAAACACCCGTCGCCACTCCCGCAATTAACGCAGTCCTATCCCCAACCTGAATTTTGCCCCCCTTGCGTTTGGTTTTTTGGGTGACATAATCAGGCCGGTCATTGAGAAAATTAATATCAAGGCTATACATAAAATTACACCTCCCGTAGTCCTAGACCCAGTACAACCCCCAGTCCTGGTCGTTGCACCTCAGTAATTTCTTCATCAATTTCCAACGATAAACTTTCCACTGGATCTACCTGAGAAGTGGGCAGGCTTAACCGTTGCATGAAAAATTCATCCAGTTGACCGAGTGCAGCACCTGGCCCTGCCAGTAGAAGCTGCGCTACCTCTAAGTTTTCGCTCTGGTTGAGATAGAAGTCAATGGAGCGACGGATTTCATCCGCGAGTTCTCCTAAAATCTTGAGCATGGCTGCAGTTCCGGGGTTTGTCCCTCCCATTGTACCCAGTCCTGATGTATCCACGGGGGTAACGGGAATGGTCATCCCCGCCAGCAGATCGGTGTTTCTCGACGGCGGTAAGTTCATCGCTTTTGACAGCGCACTTTGAATTTGGAAGGTGCCGATCGGAATGGTTCGGGAAAACTGAGGGATGCCATCTACAACAATGGCAATTTCAGTTGTGTCAAACTCGATATCTGCAAGCACTGCTGCTTCTTGCGGAGTAAACTGCTGCAATTGCTCTCGAATTGTCCGGATCAGGGAAAAACTCGTCACCTCTATAACATCAATTTTTAAATCAGCCTGCTTGAAGATATCGATATAGACATCTGTAATTTCTTTGCGGGTGGCAACCAACAGCACCTGGTATTTTTCAATCCCATCTTCATCCACAAACGGTTGCAATTTTTGGAAGTCTACATCTGCTTCTTCCCGTGGGAATGGCAAATACAGCCCCGCTTCCGAGTTCATGTATTCCTTTAACTCTAAGTCATTGAGTTCTGCCGGCACCGGAATCAACCGGATCACGGCTTCTTTCCCAGGGATTGCCGTAGCGACCTGCTTTGCTTTAATCTTGTGTTCTGCCAGCGTTTCCGTGATCAAGGCAGCTAAAGTCGGAGAGTCAACAATTTGGCCTTCTTGAAAGACATCTTCCGGCACCGGCACCGAGGCAAAGGTGGCCACTTTGTAACCCTGACCCTGTTTGCGGAGCTGCACAATATTGATCCGTTCAGGAGCCAATTCTATACCGACCCCTTGCTTGCTTTTGGAAAATAGACGTTTGAATGAGTTAACCACGGCTTTGTCCGCTCACGTATCAAGGTGGATGGGATATTGAAAATTAGCCAGAGCGAGATGATAATACCGAATTTATGGTACTCAAATCGTACCCAATTTCATCAAGAATCACCACGTTCGTTAGAAACTTTACAAACAAGCTGCCTCTGCTAGGATTCCCGATTTAGCGGCCCACCTTCCTATTTGCTCACTGGCCCTCACCAATGTGTTTAGAAGATCCGGTTAAAGTGCCTAGTCACCTTGCATTCAGCAAACAAGAATTTTATCGTTCACAAACACTAAAATAAGGTGCACAAAATAGATTTACTGGTATTTGCCTTTTGCCATTTCAGGCATAGTCGCTTCTGAGGCAGGCCGGCGTGCCTCGCCTGAAACATTCAGCAGCCGCCATGTTTAAGTTAACGTACATCTAATTCGTATTGTCTACGAGCCAGAAAAAATCTTAAATTCCTTGCCCTATTTCCCTTTCTCCCTATCTTCCTTCTATCTCATTAGATAAATTAAATGCGTAGCAGCGGATCTGCGTTCTCGCACTCCCCATCACATTTCGATAATCTAGTACATTGGGCACAATCGGTTCAGTAACCGGCATCAAAGGCAAGCAAAATGAGCAGGATTAAAACTCAGAGGTCAAAGTTGACACAGTGGGTAACCTTTCGGATCGACCGAGGTTTGCGGAATGTTTTAAATTTAACCGCTAACTGGAAACGTTTGAGTATTCTTGCGCTGCTGGGCTTTTTGCTTAGCTGGGCGATGAGCTGTGGACCCCTTCCGGGTGACGGAGGCACCGGCATCAAACCGGCTGCCACAGGACAGCAGGAAGTAGAATTCTGGACAATGCAGCTTAAGCCACAGTTTACAGATTATTTCAACAACCTGATCACTTCTTTTGAAGCCGAAAACCCAAACATCAAAGTCCGCTGGGTGGATGTGGCTTGGTCTGCGATGGAAAGCAAAATTTTAGCCGCTGTTTCAGCCCAGACTGCCCCTGATGTCGTCAACCTCAATCCCAACTTCGCTTCCCTTTTGGCAGGACGCAATGCTTGGATGTATCTTGATTCTAAAGTGCCTGATAATGTGCGTCAGCAATATTTACCCAATATTTGGAAAGCCAACACGTTCAACGGTCAAAGCTTTGGAATTCCTTGGTATCTTACAACTCGCATAACTATTTACAACACCGAGTTATTTAAAAAAGCCGGCATCTCTAAACCCCCAGCAACTTATGCGGAATTGGCGCAAGTTGCCAAACAAATTAAGGAAAAAACCGGCAAATACGCCTTTTTTGTAACCTTTGTGCCAGAAGATTCAGGAGAAGTGCTGGAATCTTTGGTGCAGATGGGCGTCAAACTGGTAGACGACCAAGGGAAAGCTGCTTTTAACACGCCTCAAGGGAAAGCGGCGTTTCAGTATTGGGTAAACCTCTACAAACAAAAGCTAATACCACAGGAAGCCCTCACCCAAGGACACCGACGGGCAATCGAACTTTACCAAGCCGGTGAGACTGCCCTGCTGTCTTCTGGGCCTCAGTTTTTCAAGACAATTGCCCAAAATGCACCGACGATCGCTCAGGTTTCCGTCCCCGCCCCAGAGATCACCGGCCCAACCGGCAAGAAAAATGTTGCGGTAATGAACTTAACGATCCCCAAAGGCACCAATCGGCCTGATGATGCCCTCAAATTTGCCTTATTTGTAACCAATAGTGCCAATCAGTTGGCGTTTGCTAAAGCTGCTAATGTGTTGCCTTCTAACCAGCAGGCACTCAAAGATAGCTACTTCCAAACTCAGCCGGCAAATGCGACTGCAGTGGATAAAGCGCGGGCGATCAGCGCGAATCAACTGAAAAATGCCGAGGTTTTAGTCCCCGCAATGAAGGATAGCAACCAGCTGCAAAAGATTATTTATGACAATTTGCAGGCGGCAATGCTGGATGAGAAGCCGGTGGATCAGGCGGTTGCCGATGCCGCACAAAGTTGGAACCGGCTGAGAGGTTAATTTGGAGATTGCGGCTGGGAACGTTGGCTTTTTAAGAAATCGCCAATCAGATAAAGGGAGCCGCATAAAACGGTTAAACTGTCAATATTTTTGATGGCTGCCTCTACACCGGCTTCCCAGCCAGTAAAGCATCGGCACTCTAGCAACTGGGGGCAAATCATTTGGGCGTGGGTGGCGAGTTCTTCGGGTTCAGCAGAAGCATGATCGGGCACCGGCACGAGATACAATCGATCCCCAGGCCGCAGCAGTGCGTTAAAGATGCCGGTGCGATCCTTGGTAGACAGCATCCCCATTACCCAAATTATCGATTTAACCTCCAAATTCTCGACATACCGGCGCAGAACGCCCGCAGCATCGCCGTTGTGGGCACCATCAATCAATAACGGGCGATCTCGCCATCTCAACCACTGTAGGCGTCCTGGCCAATCTGTTTTAGCCATTCCTGCCGCGATCACCTCATCAGAAATTTGCCATCCCTGCTGCCGCAAAATTTGTAGCGCTGCCATTACTAGCGCCGAATTCCCTAATTGAACATCTCCCGGAATCGGTAACGGATACTTAATACCCTGGGATGTCGCCCACTCAGGCTGCTGGGGTGCTGGGTTGCCAAGATCCGAGGAATACTGACTTTCCCCCTCTCTTGTTTCGCTAACAGCCGGTGCCGGCCACACTGCCACACAGCCAAGTTCAGCAATGCGGTTTTCGACCACAGCCTTTGCTTCGGGAGGTAGCTGTCCTACGACAGCAGGACACCCTGGTTTAAGGATGCCGGCTTTCTCAAAGGCAATATCCGCCAAAGTAGGGCCGAGGCGCTGCCAGTGTTCCCAGCTTATGGAAGTAATGATGCTGACGAGGGGGCGATCACAGACATTTGTTGCATCCAAACGCCCTCCTAACCCAACTTCTACAACGGCGACATCGACTTGCTGCTGGGCGAAATAAAGCCAAGCTGCTGCCGTAATTACTTCAAATTGAGTGGGTGAGGGTTGATCTGGTTGAATGGCGTTTTGCACTTGTACCAGCAACTGCTGCAAATCTTCGGGGGTGATGGGTTGTTCATTGAGACAAATGCGTTCGTACCAATCTACTAAATGAGGAGAGGTGTAACGTCCAACTCGATAGCCGGCTTCTGTCAGTATTGCTGATAAATAAGCGCAAACTGAGCCTTTGCCATTCGTTCCCCCTACATGAATTACAGGGACTTGGTGATGAGGATTGCCTAAGTTGGCTAGCAGTTGCTGAATTCGATCTAGGCCGAGATCGACGCCAAAATGTTCAAACGGCTTGAGAAGAGAATCGATGTTCACGGCTTATCAGGGCTGTCGAGTATTTAAACTGCCAAGAAGACGCCCGCTCAATTGCCTTATATCAAAAGATGAAAGGCGGGCGAAAGAGAACTTGATGTCCCCTTTGTTTAGAATCTATGTTAAGGCAAATCTATAATTTTATTGTGATCTAACGCCTATTTTGAATACTAAACGAGAAGGAATAAACCGGCGTAAAAAAAAGCTAAATAGAGGTATAAATCAATTCAAGATTCTCTGAGTTTTACCAAAAATTCAGTAGATTATCTGCAAGAAACTCAAAACAAACTTTGCTTATTTAGAATTCATGAAGGTAATTTACCTAATATGGATTTTCATGAGATGATCACTCGATCAAATATAAAACCAAAAATTAGAAATGTATTAATTTACCGTTGAGCGACTTTTACAAAGAGAAAATTAAACTGTGTTTACTTTGGTTTGCAAGCTTTGGTTGCAACTAAAAGCAATGAATTCGGGGCGGAAAGTCAACCGCCCCTAACGCGCTTGTTTTGCTTTTAGTCTTGTTTTAACCAGCTAAACATAGCCCGTAAATCTTTGCCCACTTCCTCAATCGGATGTTCGGCTTCTTGCCGGCGCATGGAAGTAAATCCAGGTTTACCGGATTGGTTTTCTAGCACGAACTCACGGGCAAATTGGCCAGATTGAATTTCTTGCAGAACTTTTCGCATCTCAGCGCGGGTTTGGTCGGTGACGATACGTGGACCACGGGTGTAGTCGCCATACTCCGCTGTGTTGGAGATGCTATCGCGCATTTTAGCCAAGCCACCTTCCACAACCAAGTCAACAATTAATTTGACTTCATGCAGACACTCAAAATAGGCTAATTCCGGCTGATAACCGGCAGCCACAAGGGTTTCAAAGCCGGCTTTGATCAGCGCACTCAATCCGCCACACAGCACGACTTGTTCGCCAAATAAGTCGGTTTCCGTTTCTTCCCGGAAGCTGGTTTCTAAGATGCCGGCGCGAGTGCCACCGATGCCTTTTGCGTAAGCCATTGCGCGATCCCGCGCCTGACCTGTTGCATCTTGATAAACTGCAAATAAGCTGGGCACACCTTGTCCCTGCTCATAGGTGCGGCGCACTAAATGGCCTGGGCCTTTGGGGGCAACCATCACCACATCTATATCTTCCGGTGGCACAACTTGGCCAAAATGAATATTAAAGCCGTGAGCAAAGGCTAAAACATTGCCTGCGGTTAAATTCGGCGCAATTTCATTGGTGTAGACAGTTTTCTGCACCTCATCTGGTAACAGGATCATGATGAAGTCAGCTGCCTTCGCGGCATCGGCCACAGTATGAACAGTCAAACCGGCTTTCTCTGCCTTCTGGGCTGACTTACTGCCCGGATACAGCCCGACAATGACGTTTAAGCCGCTATCTTTAAGATTGAGGGCGTGAGCATGACCTTGAGAACCATAGCCGATGATCGCGATGGTTTTATTAGCTAATAGGTCTAAATTGGCGTCGGCGTCGTAGTACATTCGAGCCATAGGGGCTTCTCCTTCCAGCAAGCGTCAAGATTTTGGTAGCAAATCTTGTATTATACCTGCCGGCGGTTACCTGAAAACGCATTGAAGGATTTCAGATTGCCAGTCAATCCAAAACTGGCCCATCCGAAATCCTTCAAATTAACCAACCCTAAAATTTAAAGAGAATTTCTCGGTTTAGGTTCAAAGTTGTGGGCATAAGTCTGTAGCAAAGCACTGACTTGAGTGAGCACTTCGTTACCCGACGACTTGCCTAAAACTTGGCGTTCTGGGAAGAATTCTGGTTGATCGAGGTTGCGGGAGATCGCTTCATTAACTTGAGCAGCGATCAGGGTTTGCAGTTCTTCCTTAGCGCGGGATCGCTGAAAATTCGCCCCTTCCTCCGTTGTGGCATAGAGGGGAGGTAGCCGGTTCAGCGCGTAAGCAGCGATATCTCCTACATCCAGAGTTTGCTCGCTGGTGGCTTCAATTTCTGCAACCCGTGCAATCGCTTCTGAGAGAACCAACTCTTCCATCACATTGATGAATTGTTTGCGAGGTAAAACAACCACCTCACCCGTCAAAAGCGCTCCCATTAGACGATCAAGAGCCATATACTCTTCAATCGACAATTCAGAGGCAGTGTTACAAATGCGGCCTACCTCGGCTTCCATTGCTGGCGTCAGATAGCCATCTTGCAGTGCCTGCTCAACGATTCTTTCAATACTCATAAATTCTTACGCTCCCCGGCACTATCTTAACAGGGCAAACCTGGAATAATCTTGCCCTAAATTCAGCTACGAATGTGACTAAACCCATAAAAAAAGAAGAGTTATTCAAATCCTTGATATCGCCAGGGTACTGGATCGACAGACAAAGCGTGTACATACAGACCCCAGTGTAAATGAGGGCCGGTTGAAGCCCCCGAATTTCCGACAGCACCGATCACTTGACCGGGTTTCACCATATCTCCTTCCTTAACTTTAATGTTGCTCAGATGAAGATAGATAGTTGTCACACCCTGACCGTGGTCAATACCAATGCAGTTTCCGTGAATCACAAATCCGTCGGCTTCACGCCCCACCAAAGCCACTCGACCGGCTGCCGGTGCGACCACTGCTGAACCGTAAGCTCCAGCATAGTCTACACCCCGATGGTAATAATCTTCAGCAAATTTACCATTATAATAGCGGCGAACTCCATAAATTGTAGTAATTTCACCGGCATTAGGCCGCAGAAATGCCCCATTCCAAAACTTTTGCGGAGTTTGTAACTTTTTGAAAGCGTCTACAATATCGAACTCATAATCGCTAACATCTCCATCCTTCCCTGGCGGCAACCAGATGGACTGGGTAGGGAAGTCGCGATCGCGCACCTGCACTGCCAAGTTACGCACCTGACCTTCACCGGCTACCTCAATTTTCCAAGTGCCAGGGCGATCTAACGGTGTTGAGGGCAGCAAAGCCCGATACCGATTTGGGCCTACCGCAAACGTCTGGTAGGTCTTCTGGTTCATTTTTACGGTAGGACTGGCGTTATTATTTGCCGGTTTGTCTAACCGAATCATCACCGACATCGTATCGCCCAGTTGGGGATTTTTCGGACTCAGTTGGACTTGTAGGGCAAGCGCCGGCATTGCCCAGCTAGCCGCGCCGGCAGCAATTCCAACGGTCAAACTTGTCGCAACGCCTAGACGCCGCACCCAAGAAACAGCATCGGCAGCAACTTGTGCAAGGCGTGGGGATGAACCCAGCCCATTATTTGGGAAATTATTGGTTTGATTCAAGATACTCATCATGCGTTGGGATTCAGTCAGCATTGGCAACTAGACTAGCGTTTTGCGGGTTCTGTTTCCAGCCCTTTCTCAGGCTGAGAGGCATAGAACTAAGGGCTAGGAGATAGAGGGGGAGAGTGGGACAAATGCAACTCTTCCCCCATCCCCATGCCCTATGCCCCATGCCCCTCTACACTCTTTACCTAAACTTCTACCCACAATCCCAAAAAACTTTATATTCTGAAGTTTATAGACCTTAATAATTTTTCTCATAAACCTGTGCAAGAAGATTTTAGATTGATCGTTGACTTAGTAACAGTTCTAGCCGCCGCCGCCGCTGGGGGGCTGTTTGCGGCACTCCTGCGACAGCCGGTTTTACTGGGCTATCTGCTAGGTGGGATAATCGTAGGCCCAGCAGGATTAGGACTCATTAAAGAAATCGTGCAGGTCGAAACCCTAGCGCAGTTCGGTGTGGCCTTTTTACTGTTTGCCTTGGGCGTTGAGTTTTCCTTGGCCGAACTTAACAAAGTCAAACGCATCAGTCTGGGAGGGGGCGGGCTGCAAATTGCCCTGACAATTGGGATCACGACCTTAGCATCTGTGGGGATGGGCTGGGTGTCTTCACCGGCACAGGGTGTGTTCTTAGGCGCGATCCTCTCTTTATCTTCAACCGCTGTGGTGCTCAAGTGCCTGATGGAACGCAACGAAACCGCCACACCCCACGGGCAGGTGATGCTGGGAATTTTAGTCGTGCAGGACTTAGCTTTGGGCCTGATGATGGCCGTTCTGCCGGCACTCGACCAGCCACCGGAAGCCTTTGGCATGACCGTTGCTAGTTCCCTGGTACGCCTTGGGTTATTTGCCGCCGGCGCAGTGGCTGCCGGCATCTGGGTTGTCCCCTCGTTGCTGCAATTTTTGGCGAAAACCGAGAGTCGGGAGCTATTTTTGCTGGGAGTGGTTGCCCTGTGCTTGGGCATTGCCCTGCTCACTGATCGTTTGGGCTTTTCTATCGAAATGGGAGCGTTTGTCGCCGGCCTGATGATTTCAGAGGTCGAGTACGCCGACCAAACCCTAACTTATGTCGAACCCGTGCGGGATATCTTTGCTGCCCTATTTTTTGTCTCGGTGGGGATGCTGATTGACCCACTGTTCCTATGGAAAAATCTAGAACTGATCTTGGGACTGGTGGCGCTGGTACTTGTCGGCAAGTTTTTAATTGTCACACCGATTGTCAGGGCGTTTGGCTATCCCCTGAAAACCGCTTTAATTGCCGGCGTGGGTTTAGCGCAGATCGGAGAATTCTCCTTTGTCCTTGCCAGTGAAGGGCAACTGCTGGGTCTGGTTTCCCGCGAAGTTTATTTGCTCATTGTGGGCACAACGGCAGTAACGCTAGTGCTGACACCCTTCGTACTGGGACTGGTGCCGAAGTTATTAGAACTGCCCGTGCTGAAAAAGTATTTCAATCAAGCGGATGTGCCCTTGGAAGTGTCCGCTGAAAAATCGGTGCAAAATCATGTCGTGATCGTAGGCTATGGGCGAGTTGGGCGCAATCTTGTGAAACTGGTGCAAGAACACGGACTGCCGGTGGTGGTGATCGATCAGTCTGAAAGTCAAATTCAGCAGATGCGAGAGGCCGGCGTTAGCTATGTCTATGGCAATGCCGCGAGTTTGCACGTATTAGAAGCCGCTGGGGTAGAACAGGCGCGGGCGATGGCCATTGCGCTGCCTGACGCCATGAGCAGCCGGCTATGCCTCAAGAGAGCCTTGGAACTGGCCCCGGACTTGGATATTGTGGTTCGGGCTAACCGAGATAAAGATATCGAACTGCTGTACCAGTTAGGGGCGCGAGAAGTTGTGCAGCCGGAGTTTGAGGCGAGTTTGGAACTGTCAGCTCATTTGCTGGCCGGCATGGGGTTGCTGCTGCCGGTGATTCAGCGAGAAGTGGCGCAAATCCGCAGCCGGCACTATTTGGATCTGCGACCGGAACGCTCGGCTTCTCAAGTATCGCGGGATTTGCAAGTGGCGGCCAAGGATATGAACAGCAAGTGGTATCCGCTGCCGGAAGGGTCTCCCCTGGCTGGGATGACGCTCGAAGAAACAGACCTGCGCCACCTCACCGGCATCAGTTTGATGGCCATTCGCCGCTCATCTGGGGAGGAAATCGACTATCCAGATTCGCAGACTACACTGTTAGCCGAGGATCGGCTTTTGGTAGTGGGAGAACCGGAAGAACTGGCTGCTTTTGCCCAGTTGGTCAAAGGTGAGGTGGCTGTCCCGCGTGAAAGTATGTCCTGTCAGTGGTTGACGGTGCCAGATGGCAGTCCTGTGGTGGGGACAGCGTTGTCTGAACTGGATCTGCGCCGGCTGCATGGGGTGCAGGTGCAAGCGATCCGGCGAGAGGGTAAGTTTATCCGCTTTCCGAATGGTGAAACCAATTTTCAAGCAGGTGATCGCCTGCTGCTGTGCGGGGGTTTCCATTCGCTCAATCAAGTGCGCCGGATCATCGCGCCATCTCCCCACTTGCCGGTGTTGCAGGTGCCTGTGATCCGAGCGACGGTGAGTGAACCGCTCCAGGAGTTTTTACCGAGTGATAGTTTGCGAGATGGTTGAGTGGGACGCCGGCTCAAAAGGATAGCGCAAAGGGAGGGCCATTTTCCCCCTCTCGATTCAAGATTTGGGCTTGATGTAAACAATTGCGTGCCGCCAAACAATGGTCGGCTGATCCTGCTGATCGAATACACAAACGCAGTTCTCATCTTGCCAGCGAATCTGGCCTGTGAGCAGATCGGCGGTGGTGACTTTAATCTCAACCTGTTTTTTGTCTTTAATTAAATTCTGAACTTGGCGAATGCTGGGCAATCCTGTATTGAACTCAGCCATAATTTAATCCGTCCTGGGGGATAATTTACAAAAAGTTTAAAGATTTGGCGATCAGACATTCAGTTGGCTACTCGCTCTGATGGGTGGCAGTGGGTTTTTATCCGATTTTGGTCAAGGCCGGCAACAGATGAGTTAGGAGAAACGAAGCGCTAGGCGCAAGCACTCTATAATTCCCTTACGGACTTGCAAAATCGCCTCACTGCCCCCCAGAAAGCCGTACAGTAACAGTTGGATGCTGAAAGCGGCTAGCTAAAAGCGGAGAACTCGATGGCAATCGAATTTACAAAGTATCACGGACTTGGCAATGACTTCATTCTGATTGACAATCGCACGTCTTCAGAACCGTGTTTGACACCGGCAGATGCGGTGAAGCTGTGCGATCGTCATTTTGGCATTGGTGCGGATGGTGTGATTTTCGCCTTGCCAGGAGGTGCCGGCACTGACTACACGATGCGGATTTTTAATTCTGACGGTTCTGAGCCAGAGATGTGCGGCAATGGAATTCGCTGTTTGGCTGGGTTCTTAGCCGATCTGGAAGCCGGCGCGGGTGGGGGAGAAGTCGCTTCTTCTCGTTCCTATCGCATCCATACGGGAGCCGGTGTTATTGCTCCCAAAATCCGGCCTGACGGTCAGGTAACTGTGGATATGGGCGAACCTAGGCTTCTCGCTGCTGAAATTCCTACAACCTTGGGTGCACCTGATGAGAAAGTTGTCGATCAGTCTTTGGAAGTTGCCGGTCAATCTTGGTCGGTGACTTGCGTGAGCATGGGCAACCCACACTGCATTACGTTTGTGGAGGATGTCGCGGCGATTTCTCTGGAAGCAATTGGCCCCCTGTTTGAGCATCACTCGGTATTTCCCAAGCGCACAAATACGGAGTTTATTGAAGTGGTGCAACCGGATTACTTAAAAATGCGGGTGTGGGAACGGGGTGCCGGTGTTACGCTGGCTTGTGGCACCGGCGCTTGTGCTGCACTGGTGGCGGGTGTTCTGACAGGCCGGTGTGACCGCACTGCAACGGTGGAACTTCCTGGCGGGTGTTTGCACATTGAATGGTCAGCAACAGATAACCGGCTTTACATGACCGGGCCGGCTGAGCGAGTCTTTACCGGCACTTTATAAGAAATCGGGGGATTTTAGATTTTGAATGAGCGAGCCGTTTAAAATTTACGCGTTCAAAATCTAAAATCTTTAGTCAGTTGGTTTTGTTTTTTACTGATGGTTTGCACTTTTCTCTTCCCTAAGTTATAACCTCGAAGTTTTTTTAAAGCTAAAATGGGACAAGCTTACCCAGGAGGCGTTTGAGCAACGAGTGGTTGAGTTGCTTTCCGGCTCTCTTTGTAACCTCCCTCGATTTAGTACAAACTCTGCTAATGTTAAGCACAGTCAATTGAGTTAATAAGTTTGGATTTTTATTATTTATAGTTTATGAAGTTTTATTGAGCTTGAGTCCAGTAGACTTAAGCAAAACTACAGCAAGATTTAAACTTATTAAAGTTTTGGTAAACCTGACAAAATATTGTAATCATACAATATTTTATTATCAAAAATATTGTATAAATAAAAGAATAGATGTGGAGTGTTTTGATTCACTTTCACAGAAACAAAGAAAAGAAAGCAGTTGTGCATCGGGCTAATCAGCAACCATAGGGGGATTGCAATGGGTGGAGGTATTTATCTCATTCAGGATGATGATCGGCTTGTTGAAATGACAGAACAAGCCTATGACTCAGAAGATCGGCTGCAAGAACTGCTAGAAAAATATCCCAATCTTTTAGCTGGAGACCAGATAGATCGCGCGACTCCCCGACGATGGCTATTGATCGCACGAGAGATGGCAATCCCGGAAGAAGAGGGGAATGGAAAGTGGTCGCTTGATCATTTGTTTCTCGATCAGAATGCAATTCCCACCCTTGTAGAAGTCAAAAGCAGTAACGACAGCCGCAGCCGGCGAGAAGTCATGGGCCAGATGCTTGACTATGCGGCGAATGTCGTCATTTACTGGCCGGTTGAGTCAATTGTTGTCCAGTTTGAATCGAACTGTCGAGATCAAGGTCGCGATCCCGAACAGATATTTGAAGAATTTTTAGGATCTGACGCTGATGAAGAATTGTTTTGGCAAAAAGTTAAAACGAATTTACAAGCCGGTAAAGTTCGTTTAGCTTTTGTAGCGGATGACATTTCCCCAGAATTGCAACGGGTGGTGGAGTTTCTTAACGAACAAATGGACCCTACAGAAGTGCTGGCTGTGGAAATCAAACAATATGTAAGTGAGAACGGTTTAAAAACTTTAGTGCCTAGAATCATCGGCCAAACAGCGGAAGCCCAACACAAAAAATCTAGTGCAACTCGTGAGAGAAGACGGTGGGATGAAGTTTCATTCTTCCAAGAATTTGCAGCTAGACAAGGCAGAGATGAGGCTAAGATTGCCAAAAAAATCTATGAATGGGCGCGTGAGCAAGAACCTGACGTAAGCGTTCAGTGGGGCACCGGCGACACATACGGGGGCTTTGCAGCCAAGCTAAAGCATAAGGGAATATTACTGCCTGAACTTTTCACGGTAGATATTGCTGGCCAACTAGAAATTTCTTCTAGCAACTACGCCTCACAACGGCCTTTTAATTCTGAAGAGAAATGGCTGGAACTCAGAAACCAACTGAGTTCCATCGGTCTGTCTCTACCCGCTGATCCCAGCGAAAGAAGATTACCCAGTTTGCGTTTGTCTACCTTGCAAGATGAAACGACACTCCAGCAAGTCATGGCAACATTTGAGTGGGTCGTTGACCAAATTACTGGGTAAAAACAGAGCATTTCGCCTCAATTCCTTGTCCTCAGTCTCTATCCGTTGCTAAAGACTGAGGATAAGGGACGGCTGAGTTATTCAAGTTCGTCCATCGTGGCTTTAAACCCCTGCCTTTTCAGCTTTTCCATCATTTCATCGGCATTATCTCGTGAGCTGAAGACGCCGGCTTGCATCACCACCCGACCGTTGAGGAATGTGCGAAATGCCTCTGGAACAAGCGCTCTCACACGAGCTTGCTCTCGCTCACCACTGGTTTCAACGATTACTCGATAGCGCAGCGCCGCAGATCCACCACCGGCAGCCGCCGGTGGGGAAGCACCATCTCCCAAGGGGATATCAGGGCCAGGAACCGGCAGGACTGCTGGGGCTGCGGCTTGTGCGCTGGGAGGCGGTGGGGCGAGAATGGGCAGCGTTGACAGGCTTTCAGAAGGCGACACTCGGCTGGCGCTGGCTGATGAGGGTGGAGGAACGGGGATGTCAATCGCGGCTTGTGAGGCACTCACCGGCTTGTAGGGGCGTGAGGAAGAGGCGGCAACGGGGGCACCAGTGCGTGCCGGCCTTACAGGTTGGGGATTGCTGGCAACGCTTGGCTGTGCAGGGGTAGCTGCCGGCTGAACGCTGTTTACTGCCGGCTGAGTATTGGTTCTTGCCGATAAACTAGCCGCCCTTGGTTGAGGAAGAACCGGCCTGGGGGCTAAAGCCACCTTGCCGGCTAAATCAATTTGACCGCTTGTGCGATCACTCGACATTTGATTGCCAAAGGCTGGGATCACTTGATTGGAAGCTTTGGCGTTGATATCTAATTGACCATTGTTGCGAAACACATTCTCGCCCCGTTCGCCCCCATTCCCTAAGTCTGGCTGAGCTTGCGCCAGGGCAACAACGCCATCTTGCACATTGCCTTCAATTTGATTGTTCCGCAATACGGGCCGCGCATTGGCTTGCACCAAAACGCCTGATCGGTTGCGGATAATCCGGTTGCCAGTTAACGTCGGCGCGGCATTCTGGCCAATATTGATGCCAAATCCCGTATTTTCAAAAACGTTATCCTGCACTTGAGGCTGGGAAGATCCGTAAATCGTGATTCCGTTCGCCCCATTTTGCTTAAAGTAATTGCCGCGAATCACCGGCGCACTGGTTCCCACCACAGAAATGCCGTCGTGGGTGCTGCCGGTGAAGGTATTATCTGCAACCAGAGGGCTGCTCGATTCCACCCATAAGGCATAACCGCGTGGGTTGGGATTGGTGACAGTCACTCCTGTTAGCCCAGCTTTATCAGCGGCCAAAATGGTAATGTTTTGCGTGGCCACCGAGGGGCTGAGGAAGGCACCGCCCCCGACGATCGTAATATTTTGGCCACGGCTGCGGGGATCACCCTGAACCGTGACACCCGGTTTCAGCATTAGCGGAAACGTTTCGCCGGTTTGAGCATTATAAGTCCCCGGTGCTAATAAAATTACAGTGTTTGGCCCTGCTGCGCTCAAAGCCTGGGTGACGGTTTTGAACGGCGCACTTTCGGCCCCACTGCCGGCTGAGTCCTTCCCAGACGTGGGATTGACATACAGCATGGTGCTGGGTGAGGGTGATTGGGCCATCAAAAGGTCAAGTTGAGGCGCTTCTGGAATCGCCCCAACCGATGGTGTTTGAGCAATAGCGGCTGAGTGAGACAACCAAAGTAAGGCTGTGGCGGCCAATCCTAACCCTGTACGGGCTAGATCCTTACCGACTGGCTGCATCAAGCTGTGGTGCCGGCTGGCGGCTGCGCTACTTTGACAGTTGCGGGAGTATAACAAACTCACGGATCTCCTCCAACGGTGGTTTAGACTTTAACCGATTCTTGATGGACGTGCACCCGCTCAAATGAGACAGTTAAAACAATCTACAGATGGAATGAATCCCGTCTGGTTTACTGAGCAAAGCTGAAAATCATTGCCTCTCATTTTGTCGGATCTGCCAAGTCGGTGCTCATCGCTTAAAAATAATTAAAATAACCAGGAGCAATGGCAAAATTTTAGATTGTCCCTGTTCTGGTCATGGGGTCTCAATTGAGTCTCCAACGGCACCGCACTGCCGGCGGATAATTCTTAACATTGAAAATTCATGGGGGTGTTTTGATGGGCGATCGACATAGCTTGAGTGAAAAGCCGCAAGGCTTTGTGTCCCTAGGGGGTCAGCCGGCCCTCTGCCGCATTTTAGATGCAAACTTAGATCGCGCTCGCGAAGGGTTGAGAATTGTTGAAGAATGGTGCCGGTTCGGTATTAATAGTGCCCAACTTGCTGGGGAGTGCAAACATTTGCGCCAAGAATTGGCAAGCTGGCACACGCCGGAGTTGCGATCAGCAAGAGACACTCCAGGCGATCTGGGAACCGAGTTAAGCCATCCTCAAGAAGAACAGCGATCTAGCATCCAGCAGTTGTTGCAAGCCAATTTTTGCCGTGTGGAAGAAGCCCTGCGGGTAATAGAAGAGTACGGCAAATTGTATCATCCGGATATGGGCGCGACTTTTAAGCAGATGCGCTATCGCGTTTACACCCTGGAAAGCAGCCTACTCGCTTATCACCGGCTTCAACTTCTACTGCGAACGCACCTTTATTTAGTGACTTCTCCTTCAGAACATCTGTTTCCAGTTGTGGAAGCGGCGCTGCAAGGGGGATTAACTTTGGTTCAATATCGAGATAAAAACGCTGACGACGGTGAACGCCTCAGAAATGCTCAAAAGCTGTGCAAGTTATGCCGGCGCTACGGTGCGCTTTTTCTGGTCAACGATCGTGTGGATTTGGCTTTAGCCGTTGAGGCAGATGGGGTTCATTTAGGACAGCAAGATGTGCCAATCGCCCTAGCGCGGCAAATGCTTGGCCCTCAACGCTTAATCGGTCGTTCTACTACGAATCCAGAGGAAATGCAACGAGCGATACAGGAAGGCGCGGATTATATTGGGGTCGGGCCGGTTTATGAAACGCCAACTAAAGCTGGGAAAGCGGCTGCCGGCTTCGATTACATCCGCTACGCCACCAATCACTCACCGATTCCCTGGTTTGCCATTGGGGGAATTGATATGAATAATCTCAATGATGTGCTCAATGCCGGTGCTGATCGCGTTGCAGTGGTACGTGCGATTATGCAAGCCGAACAACCAACCCTGGTGACTCAGTATTTTATCTCCCAATTAACTCGCCTGCAAACGATGCGAGCTTTAAAAAGTGCGGAGGGATAAGTTTACTCTTAGCAATTGCTTACGTGAATGGTTAAAAGTAATTTTTAATCGGCTATTAAGCAATGGCAAATAAACTGGAAAAAATGGCAAGGAACAGATAAACGCTTTTTTAACCTAAAAAATGACGAGTGACACCAGACAAATTAGCCTACAAGTGAATGGGGAAATTCGCACTTGCTCACCCCAAATATCTCTGCCGGCACTGTTGGAGCAAATGGGGATGAACCCGCGTTTAGTGGCGGTGGAGTATAACGGCGAAATTTTACACCGGCAGTTTTGGGAAAACACACAAATGCAGGAAGGAGATCGCCTGGAAATTGTCACGATTGTTGGGGGCGGTTAGCTCGAATTTTTCCCATCGCCGGCAGGGTGCATTTTACAGAAAACCGCTTTAGAACATTAAGCCGGTGATGGAAAATTCAGGGAAAATTTGAGTGATGACGCGCTGCAACCTAAAAATCTACGTCAAGTTTTAACTTAACGACATCTAATTTGTATGGAAAAAATTTAAAAAAGCTAAGAACCCATTTCTTTATAAAGAAAATCAGAATTTGTGAGCCTCTGATTTTAAAGGTGCCGGCAGAAACTGCTAAACGGCTTCTCCTATTCATTTCAACCCATGCCGGCAGCATCCATAAATTCAAACGCAACCGGCTTAGCAGATTAACTGATACTCTTCTTCTTCCTAAAGTACGGATATCTCCCCCAGGGATCTGCCCTGAGATGGCTCCCTAGGGGTGAGAGAAGGCGATAGATTAGAAGGGTGCCATTGCTGACACCCAGCCAAGACCCAAGCTAAGCAGATTGAGCTAGAGAAGCGGCCAAAGCAATCGTCAGTATGGCAACCCCCAAAGCCAGAAAAGCTTTGATCGTCGGAAGAAATAGGGACAATATTTATGCGTAACAAACTGCTTTCGTTAATCAAACCCTTTGTAAAATCCCTGCTGGTGATCGGGCTGGTGATTACCTTAGCCTTCTCTCATGCGGATGGAGCCTTGGCAGCCCGCACCGGCGGACGGATTGGCGGTGGCTCATTTAGTGCCCCCAGTCGCACCTTCTCGTCTCCGCGCACCTACGCACCACCAGGCGGCGGATACTACCCAAGAGGCGGCGGATATTACCCCGGTGGCGGTGGATTTGGCTTTCCCTTCCTGCTTCCCTTCTGGGGCGTCGGCGGTGGATTTGGGGGGATCTTTACGATCTTGATTTTTATCGCAATTGCGAACTTCTTGGTACAAAGCTTCCGTCGCGCCGGCACTTCAGTCGAAGAGCTCGAATACAACAACCCCACGGTTTCTGTGGCGCGAGTGCAAGTGGGACTGCTGGCTGAAGCACGTTCTCTGCAAGGTGAACTAGACGAACTGGCTGAAAGAGCAGACACCGGCACAGCTGCCGGTCGGGCACAAGTTTTGCAAGAAGCCTCCCTCGCTTTATTGCGTCATCCTGAATACTTGTTCTATGGCGCAGCCGAATCGCAGCAAGCTCGCTTAGAATCAGCAGAAGCTAAATTCAACCAACTGTCTTTGACAGAACGCAGCAAATTCACTGCAGAAACTCTTTCCAACGTCAATAACCAACTGCGCGGATCGGAGGCTCAAAACTATCTGCCGGCTGATCAACGCGGTGGAGAATTGGCGAACACGGAAGGGCCGGGAGAATACATTGTCGTCTCGATTATCGTTGCTACCCAAGGCAAACTACAACTGCCGGCGATCAATAGTTCAGACGATTTACGTCAAGCACTGCGTCAAATTGGCGGCATCTCCAGCGAACAACTGTTGGCAGTAGAAATTCTCTGGACACCTCAAGCTGCCGGTGACACCTTAACCTCAGATGACATCATGGCTGAGTATTCTAACCTGAGACTGGTGTAGGAATTAGGGGCTAGGGGCTAATGCTATTCTCAACTTTGTCCTGGCTCCTACCCCTTGCATCTTAGGTAATCTAATTTTTTTCTGTATAGCAGGCAAGAAGCCTGCTATTTTTATGGGAAAAAGCTGTTATTTTAGCGTTTCTTTTGTTCGCCTTGATTGCTTAAATACTGACCGATAAATCCAATCGTTCCTGATCCCAGAATTAGAATCACACTCAGGGCATTAATATCGGGTTTAACGCCGGTTCTAATGCGACTAAAGATTTCCATTGGCAGCGTTGTTGCACCTGTACCGGAAGTGAAACTAGCAATTAAAAAGTCGTCCATGCTGAGGACAAATGCCAAGAGACAACCAGAGATAATTCCTGGCATGAGTTGAGGTAATAGGACTTTAATAAACGCTTCTGCCGGCGTCGCGCCTAAATCAAGGGCAGCTTCCTCTAAATGTGGGTTTAAATCTGCAAGCCGGGTGGAAACAACAAGAGCAATATAAGCCAAGCAAAACACAACATGAGCTGCTACAATCGTCCACAAACTTAAACGAAATTGCAGTGCTGCTAGAAATACCAAAGTAGCCACCGCAATCGCAATATCTGGGATAATTAATGGTAGGTAAGAGATTCCTAGAAATAAGTTTTTACCAGGAAATCGATAACGAGCCAAACCCACCGCCAGCAGGGTGCCGAATATTGCTGAGATGACAACCGCGCTGAAAGCCACCGTCAAACTATTTTGCAGCGCCGTTAAAATTCGTTTGTCACTAAAGAGTTTGAGATACCAATCCCAGGTAAATCCTTTCCAGCCGGCACTGTAGGGAGACTGGTTAACGCTATAAACAGTCAGAACCACAATTGGCAGATACATGAAAACAAACATTACCAGGGAAAAAACAACCTGCCAAGAAACCTGAAATTTAGGTTTAGATTGCACCATATCTACGGGTATCTCCTCCAGTTCATGGCTCACCGTTTCTGTCATACCGATTTTAGAGTTTAGAGTTTAGATTTCTGCTTTTATGGAATTGCCGAACTCATTAATAAAAAGTGATTTCAACTGCAAATAAATTTCCTGAAAAAGCAAGGATTATTCAGCTTGTTTTTATCCTTGTGGCTTAGTATCGCCATATTTCAGTAAAAGCGCAATTGCAATACTGACGAGAAAAATTAAAACCATGCTCAGCGCTGAACCGAAGCCCCAATTTTGAGTAGCTCCCAAAAATTGGTTGTAAATTAAGCGGGCGACGGTCATGCTAGATGCCCCACCCAACAATTCTGGATCAACAAAATCGCCTAAACTGCTGATGAAAACCAACAGTGAGCCGGCGGCAATTCCAGGGAAGGTTTGGGGAACGGTTACTTTCCAGAAGGTTTCAATCGGATTGGCTCCCAAATCTGCTGAAGCTTCCAGCAAGCGCCGATCAAGTTTTTCTAGGGACGCGTATAGAATCAAAACCATGTAGGGTAGATAACTGTAGCTCATGCCAATCAAAACGGCTGAGCTGCGGTTAAGTAAATCCAAAGCCGGCAATCCTAAACTGGTGAGAAATAAATTAAGCACGCCAGTGGGTCGTAGAATCGTTACCCAAGCGTAAGAACGCAGGAGAGAAGAAGTCCACAGAGGCAAAATAAAGCCCAGCAGCAGCAGATTTCGCCATCGCTGGGGGGTCATTAAGGCAATCCAATAAGCAACGGGAAAGCCCAGGCTCAAACAAATCAGGGTAGTGCCGATGGCAAAGAATAGCGATCTCCCCATGACTTGGAGGTTCAGGGATTCAAATACTCGCAGATAGTTGCCCAAACCTGAAGGAATGACCAGATCCCCAGGTCGGATATTTGGCACCAAACTTAGCTCGAAAATTACTAGGGTGGGCACCACTAGCAACAAGAGCAACCACAAGCCGGCGGGGCCAAGTAACACCGCTGGGCCTAACAAGTTTGACCCCAGCCGGCGGACATCGGGCTGAGACTGTGGGGGAACGGGAGGGGAGGTTTTAGTAGATACAGACACCGATTTCCTCTGGAATTAATTGTTAGTTGCTATTGGCTAATTGCAAATTGTTTGCTGTCATGAATGATGAAGAATTCGCTACTGACAAAAGAGCGAAAATCCGTGACGATTTACCCACTGGTTAATTTTGTCCAGTAGCGTTCATAAAGTTCGTTTGCTTCTCCCAGCGGCGCGAGACCTTCACACTTTTCTAAGGCTGATTCTGGCGGAAACAAGCCGACATTGTTACGAACTTCTTCAGGCAGTTTATTAACAGCTACTTGATTAGGGGTTGCAAAACTCAATCGCTCGCAAATCTTTGCGGCCACTGCCGGCTGCAATAAGAAGTTAATCCAAGCATAAGCGCCCTCTACATTGGGGGCAAATTTGGGAATGACGAGGGTATCTATCCATAAGGAAGACCCACTTGTTGGCAGTACATATTTTAATTCCGAATTTTCTGAGATGACTTCATTGGCATCTGATGAATAACACATTGCCATCAGTAAATCACCAGCTAATATTTGATCACGCCATGCGTCGGAATTAAACGCTGCCACTGCCGGCTTGAGTGCGACTAACCTCTCATACGCCTGTTTAATGTGTTCTGGATTGGTGGAATTGTAGGAGTAGCCTAAGCTTTTTAACGCGCAACCCATGACCTCGCGAAGATCATTAAGCAAGGTGAGCCGGCGGGACAAATCTCGCTGGTTATCCCAGAGGTAGTTCCAATCCTGTGGAGGATTTTGCAACTTATTTGGGTTGTAAATCAGGCCGGTGGTTCCCCAGCTGATCGGTACACTGTGGCGGTTCCCCGGATCGTAGTCGGGATTTTGAAATCGCGGGTACAGATTTTTAATTCCCACCAAACGCGAGTGATCGAGTTCTCGCAAAATCTCCAGCTCAATCAGCTTTCTCACCATGTACTCCGAGGGGTAGATGATGCTGTAGGCACCCCCACCGCCGGTCTGAATTTTGGCAAGCATTGCTTCATTGGACTCAAACACATCAGCAATCACTTCGATGCCGGTTTGCTCGGAGAAGTTCTTGAGCAACTCTTCATCGGTATAGTTCGCCCAAGTGTAGATGTACATTTTGGTGGGCGGAATCGGGCCAGGAGAGGATTGCACATTAGCCAGCCTCCACCCACAGCTCGATAGCGTCGATCCCACGACTGCCGCAGTTGATGCTTGTAAGAACCGGCGTCGTGTTGTGGAGAACCCAGATGCGTGTAAATCTTTTGAAGGCACTGTTTTTTAGGGATCGTCAGCGATGAACAGTCAGCGGATTTTAAATTGCAGATTGGATATTTTCTATTTTAGATGACGAATGGCTCATCTAAAATTACAGCCTTCAGTATTTGGCTGCTGCTAGCTTTTATAAACTCGCTCTAAAGGAGGGTTTTCTGTGATTTTTCCTGTGTTCGCATTCGTTTTTAATAGGTTAACATCCCATTTTTTAGGCATTGAATGCTTGAATTTAACTCAGGAATTCAAGCATTCAACGATTCAAAATTTAAAGGTGAGAATTTTCCCAGATCCAGCATTATTGCCCAGTTTTTTAAGCCGGCAGCGCAATACAATCTGTGGGCGACCAAGAAACATAAATGGGAGTGTCTGCATCCGGCAAACTGCCAACCGTGTTAGGCTGCATAACGGTTAGGGTGTCTCCTGACACTAACTGCACCACATAATGTACATGGGTGCCCAAATACATAACGTGCTTTAGCCGGCCCTCAAAGCAGTCAGTCGGGAGGTTTGGTGGATACAAATTTAACTGAATTTTCTCCGGTCGCACGCTGACAACCACTGGCTCTCCGGAGCCTAATTGAGTCCAAACTTCTGGCTGCTGCACCGTAATTTTGAGCTTTTTCTCAGTCAAAATCTGGAGGGTTGAGCCGTCTTGATTTTCAATCCTGCCATTAAACAGATTGGTTTCCCCGATAAAATCTGCAACGAAAGGTGTGCGGGGTCGCTCATAAATTTCGCTGGGGGAGCCAATTTGCTCAATGCGGCCATGATTCATCACGGCAATACGGTCAGATAAGCAAAGCGCCTCTTCCTGATCGTGCGTAACCATAATAAACGTTAAGCCCAAATCTTGATGCAGATTTGATAACTCTACCTGCATTTCCTTCCGCAGTTTCAAATCTAGGGCACCGAGGGGTTCATCAAGCAATACGACTGCCGGTCGGTTCACCAGTGCTCGCGCCAAAGCCACCCGCTGTTGCTGTCCCCCCGATAACTGCGCTGGATACCGGCTGGCGTAGGCTTCCATTTTGACAAGCTTGAGCGCTTCTTTTACCCGATCTTCAAGTTCTGCTTTACCTAGGCGTTTAATTCGCAGTCCAAAGGCAATATTATCCCAGACACTCAGGTGGTTAAATAAGGCATAGCTTTGAAAGACAGTATTAACGGGCCGCCGGTAGGGTGGGACTTGGGTCATAGATTGGCCCCGAATCATGACCTCTCCTGCTGACGGCGTCTCAAACCCGGCCATTAAGCGCAGTGTGGTGGTTTTACCACAGCCAGAAGGGCCAAGAATACTGAAGAACTCTCCCCGATGGATATCGAGATCGACACCGCGTACAGCCGTTTCGCCGTTAAACACTTTAAAAACTTTACGCAGTTCAACGTCGAGACTGGTCTCTGTTCCCGTAGTGCCTCGATTTTGTGTAGCCGTCTGAAACATAATAGTCACCCCTGCGGTGATGCCCCATTTAAAGGCTGTGCCGATTTTGCTGGTTTATCTGTGTTGGGTTTATTGTATCTACAGCACTTGAATTTCGGAATGCAAATTACACTTTATTAAAGGTTTTTACGGCGCTGGCCAAAATTGCACACCGGCGACATTTTGTTTGATGAGGGCCGGCGGCTGGCGCAAAGCCGAAAAGAAGCGCGAGAACTACTACCCAAGGGGGAATCAATTGTTTTAATATTGTGCCACATTGGCAAATGGCTTTTAAGTTTGATTTTGACGGCGAAGTTTAATCGCAGAAGCGCTTGTCATTCGTGCTTTTTTTGACTGTAAGGGGAATTTATCCAAATGAGTGCTAGATTTTTCTCCTTCTCTGTGCTCTCACGAGTTCAACAGCCGATGAAATGGGGAAAACATTCCTGGTGGCTTTCGACTCTAATCTGGTTGATGCTGCTAGCACCGGCTCAGGCAGCGCTGGAAATGCGAGTGGCCATTGAAGAGGAGGTCAGTAAGGTTAAAGTCGGCAGTTCCACGAACGCGATCGTTCGCAATGGTGCTGGTCAAGTTTTAGGCGAACTCGCCGGCATGAATGGCTTTGCTGCGGAACTGCGAGGCAAATTTGTCGCCATCAACCGCTGGCAAGCCGGTCAGATTTGGATCGAGCCAACCGGCGACGGTTATATTTACATTAATGATCGCTGGTATCGAGGCCGCACCCTCTTGGTTCCCACCGGCAAAGGCATCACAGCGGTTAATTACGTCGATCTCGAAAAATATCTCTACAGTGTTCTCGGTGCCGAAATGGACGGCGGTTGGCCCCAAGAAGCCCTGAAGGCGCAAGCGGTGGCTGCACGTTCCTACGCCCTTCACGAACGCGGGGCCGGCACAAATGGCTTGTATGATGTGGGCGATAACCAGGGATGGCAGGTTTACAAAGGCGTTGAAACAGAATCTCCTGGCACCTATGCAGCCGTGGATACCACAGCCGGCCAAGTGCTCACCCATAATGGAGAAATTATTCTCGCAGTGTTCCATTCTTCCTCTGGGGGACACACGGAAAACGTCGAGGATGTATGGGAAGAACCCCTCCCCTACTTGCGCGGCGTTCCGGATGATGATCGGGGAACACCAGGCTATGAGTGGACAAAAACCTTTTCCCGTGAAGAACTCAGCGGTTTGATTTCTGGCGTCGGCAATGTGGTGTCAATGACACCCGAACGCACCACGCCCACAGGTCGGATTATTACGATGAAAGTGGTTGGGGATGCCGGCACTCGGTCGATGAGTGGGGATGCCCTCAGAGACACACTGGGACTGAGAAGCTCTCGCTTTAAGGTGAACCCGCAGGGCGGTCAGCAGCCTAGTAAAGGCAATTCTAAGCCGGTTCCCACTGCTTTTGTTATTCAAGGCTACGGTTTCGGTCACGGAATTGGCCTGAGTCAGTGGGGCGCTTACAACATGGCTAGGCGGGGCGTTCCCTACCAGTCGATTTTGGCCCATTATTACCAAGGCGCAACGCTAGCTACAATCCAGGTAGAGTAGCGGCATCTGAATGTTTGTTTCTGTCTGTGTCCCATTTATTAGGAAGGGCAGAAATTAGCAGACTAGGAATTTTTTTCTAACAAATCTAGAAAATATTTATATGGGACGGAATGTTGTCTGAAATTGAAAGGGGCATGATGCCGAAGTGGGAATATCTGTTCGTTCGGTTTGACTATTTTGCTGGGGATCTCCGCGCCCAAAGCGTGAATGGTCAAGAAGCGCGAGATCCCAGCATTAATAAGCCTCTACATGAATACGCCAATCAAGTTGGAGAGGAAGGTTGGGAAATGGTTGGCTTGAATTATACGCCGGCTTATGGCTACGGCTTTTTAGTTTTCAAGCGTCCCAAGGATTAGAGATTGGGAGTGGGGTATTTTTCCCCCACTCTCCCTTACTCTCCGCTATTGAGCCGGCGCTGCCATTCGGCATCGAGTTTGGCTGTTTGCTCGATTTCTTGTTCGATTAAATCAGTTTCTGTTGTGTAAGCCAGGTCTTCACTGCCAATAATACTTTGTGCGGCAAATTGTTGGGCAAAGGCAAGTTTTTTCTGCAATTCAGCATCCGGTTGATTTAAAATAACCGCACGCTCTTGTCTAATTTGATTTCGGGATTCTATTTTGCGGTTTTTCCACTGAATCCAGAAATACCGGCCTAAAGGAACTGCCAAAAAGCCGATTCCGTATGCAAGTAAAACGCTGTAAATTGAGGCTGCGAAGGCAACGAAGCCCCCTAATTTTGCGGCTGTGCCACTGGCTAATAGGGAACCTAGAACAAGCGCACCAATAAAATTCACTGCACCCAACCCGATTGCCAGCATGAGTTGGCTAGAATTTGCCTGACTGAAGCGCCACAGCCCTTCCCGCAAATAAGCTTGCACCGGCTGTATCTGGTGTTCTTTTGCGGTGGTTTGCAACTCTGGGAAATGATAGACTAATTGGCCTTCGGGACTGACTTCAGGCCGGCCATTAAAGCGGCTGAGCACCGGCAGCATATATTCTTCATATTCCTTGGCGTAGCCGGTGCCGGTGTCGTCTAGATAGGGGGAAATTTGTTCGGCAATCACCGCACCTTGGTTGTTGCGGATGACGTTACCAATGGCTTGCCACCGGCGTTTTTCCAGATCCGCATTGGGATTGCCATCGCCAAAAAGGAAGGAGAAGACGACTTCCAGAAAATGCATCTGGTTACCTTCACCGGGAGATTGCCGGCGTTGGTACTGCCGGCGGGGATTGTCATAATCCCAGTATAAAAACCAGAACCAATCTGGCCCGATCCAGAAACTCGGCATGAAGATCATCCCGCCACCCGAATGGCTGCCTTCGCCTCTGCTGTCACCATCTTGATTAGTGGCAGTGAGAATGGCAAAAATCGTCAGAAAAATTATGGCGATTGAAAGCAGCAAAACAATCCCGAAGGATATCCGGATCAGGTAAAATAACACCCGCCAGACTTTTTCCCACCATTCCTTCAGTTGTATCTGTAAATACTTATTGCGGATAATTGTCCGGAAGTTTGGGGGAAATAGGTAGACAACGTCCCCGGTGTCTGCGACTTGTAAATGCCCACCCGCCTCGGACGCAAGGGCTAATAATCCTCGTTCAGTCAGATTGATATTTAAGCCGGCTTTGGTGGCTACGTCTCCGACTGTGACGCGGTAGCCCATCTGTTCGACTGCCTGCATGATGATGGGATTTGGAGCCATGTCCTTCCCTCAAGTATGATTGCCTGTACTACTTACAAGTATAGGCTTGTGGAGATTTTAAGGGGATCGGTTGTTACTCTTTTCTGCCATCTCTCTGATTGATGGGTGCGCTTTTGCTGCCGAAATTCTTATAAATTCCCCCGTAGGGGCGTTACCTGGAGAGTTGGGCGAAGCATTTGGGTATAGTTATTTTTCATATATTTTATGTATTTGCGCCCAAATGCTTCGCCCCTACATATTTTATGATATTGCTTATTTATTGATTTTATTGCTCGGATTGTGTTCATCCTCGTTCCAGTTGAGTGGATTTTCCATGATGTATCGCCTGATATTTTGATAAGCGGTTTTATTCTGAATAATTTTTTCATAATAGTTGCGCTGCCAGATTGTCGCTTTATTGCCCGTTAGACGATTGACTCGGCGCGTGGTCACTGATTTAAAGTTTTGAATAATTGCCCCCAATGAACCGGCTAGTGTGCCGCGAGGGGGTATCGTTTGCTCTGCCGGCTTAGGGGAAATCTTCCTCTGTGAAAAGATCAATGGAGTATCATTATCCTCTGGCACAGATGCTTCGCTATAATTTTCAACAATTACAAGAATTCCATGTATATGATTAGGCATCACGACAAAAGCATCCAATTCTAAAAATGGAAAATGGTGCGGTAAACTATCCCAAACAGCTTGAACAGTCGCACCGATGTGATTTGAGTGCATTACCCCGCTTACAATCTCTCCTAATAAAAATCGTCTTTGATGACAGCAAATGGTGACATAATACGCACCTCCCTGCCTGTAATCATATCCTTTAAGGCGAATTGAATGGCGATGATGTTTCTCCGGGTTATAGTTCATAACTGTTAAGCACCCTCTTGCCCTTCAAAATTGAAATTTTTGTGCCCTCCATTATAATATCTTTGTCATACTTGAAGAACCGAAGATTTACACAGTAGGGGCGAAGCATTCGGGCAGCTACAGTTCGGTTCTTCACAAAAGTTGAAATCCCGAATGCTTCGCCCTTACACTTCGCCAGAGTTTCGGGCAGCCACAGTTCGGTTGTTCACAAAAGTTGAAATCCCGAATGCTTCGCCCTTACACTTCGCCAGAGTTTCGGGCAGCTACAATTCGGTTCTTCACAAAAGTTGAAATCCCGAATGCTTCGCCCTTACACTTCGCCAAAGTTTCGGGCAGCCACAGTTCGGTTGTTCACAAAAGTTGAAATCCCGAATGCTTCGCCCTTACACTTCGCCAGAGTTTCGGGCAGCCACAGTTCGGTTCTTCACAAAAGTTGAAATCTCGAATGCTTCGCCCTTACGCAACCAAAGCATCCTTCAACAATTTACCCAAAACCGAGATTCCGCGCTCAATCTCTTCCGGCGTATGAGAAAAATTCAGCCGCATTGCTGGATATCCCTGTTCATCTGGGAAAAAAGCCTTACCATCAGTAACTAAAACATTTTGAGAAACCGCTTTCTGACAGATTGATTTCATGGGTAAACCATCTGGTAAATGCACCCACAAAAATAAACCGCCGTGTGGAACAGTCCAAGAAGCTTCTATAGGGAAGTATTGCTCCAAAGCACTTAACATCGCATTCCGGCTTTGTAAAAGATGGCTTTGCAAATAACTCAGCCGGCGGCGATAGTGCCCGGAAGCAAGATATTCACTAATAATTGCCTGAGAAACCGTTGAAGTATGTAAGTCGCCCAGTAATTTACGTTCAACAAAAGGCTGGTAATTTTTTCCCGTTACTACCATGTAACCCACGCGACTACCGGGCATCAAAGTTTTGGAAAAAGTGCCCAAGTAAGTCACGCAATCATGCCGATCTAGCGCTTTAATCGGTGCCGGCACTGGCTCAAAATTTAAACCTTCATAAGCATTATCTTCTAAAATCGCACAACCATAACGCTCAGCTAGTCTTAATAAGTGCTGCCGGTGAGATTGGGGCGTTGTCACCCCTGTCGGATTGTGCATCGTCGAAACTGTGTAAATCAGCTTTGGGTGATGCGTATAAAGGTACTGCTCAAGTAATTCCAAATTCATCCCTTCTGCTGTCATGGGAATGCCAATCACCCTAGCTCCCCTATAACACAAAATTGACAATGCCCCGTGATAAGTGGGACTTTCTACAATCACCCAGTCTCCGGGATTCACATAGTAATTAATTGCCAAGGATAACCCTTGCTGTGAACCATTTGTGACGATCAAATTCTCTGGCGTCACTTCCAGTCCTCGCTGCACCAACATCCGGCTAATTTGTTGCCGCAAAGTGAACTGTCCTTGCGGCACATCATAGTGAAATAAAGCCTCAGCCATTTGCTTGACTGCGCGTCTGGCAATGCGCTGTAAATCTTCTAATCCTGAGTCGAGGGGAAACCCACTGCTGAAATCAATCGTACCTAAGTGGTGCAGCGCATCCAGTGAACTCATGATGACGTTGAAAAATGACCCCCCCTGCCGTTCGGATACAATCACATCTTGGGGTGGGGCAAAGGTTGAAGCCGGCTGGGGACAGGCGATTGCGGGCTTACTGACGAAATAACCAGCGCCTTGACGAGCGTGAATTAACCCATCAGCTTCCAGGACGCTATAGGCTTCAATAACGGTTAATTTGTTGACTTGTGTACTTAAAGCTAACGCCCGAATTGAGGGAAGTTTGTCCCCGGGTTTTAAAACACCTGATTTGATAAGCCGGCTAATGCGATCCCGAATTTGCAGATAGACGGCTTTGGATGATTGTCGCTCCAGTGGAATAATCACGGTGCGTTTCTTCCTCAGAATGACAGCAGAGGGATGTTAAGCAATATAAGCGATGCAAAACCGCTTTAGCTAGTACAGTTTTACTAAGTTTTACTAGAACACTTTTAGTTGTGGCAACTGTACTAGCTAAACTCTAGCAATCTGTACCTTCTCAGGTCAATCTCTATTAGGAGAAAGTAAAGGTAACAGATTCAAAAGCAAACATGAGGTTCTAGTTATGACAACCTCTCACACTCCAGAAGCGGTATCTCAGGTATCTTTAAACGCCTCGAAAAATGCCTCGACACGCTTTCCCTTAATCTTTAAAACAGTTTGGCAGCGCCTTTTTGTGTGGTTAGCAAGCGGCCATGAACTGCGAGTTTGGAAAACATCTGACCGCAACGGTGAAACCGGCTGGCACGCTTACGATCCAACAACAGGACGATCTATTTGTGTAGCTTCTGATGCTGAGATGCGCGAATGGATTGAGCGGCGTTATTACTAAAAATAGCCCGTTGTTATAAGTTTTCAGAGAAATCGGCAAGAAAATAACTGAATACAACTTGCTATTTCTGGCAGAAAAGCGCGTTTTTGAAAACTGAATATTGCAATTATTGGAGGGAAATCAGATGAAATTTGGAATTTTGGCAATCACTGCACTTTGTCTAACAATTGGTTTATCAGCGGTTAAACAGGCTGAGTCTAGAGTGCCGGCTGGGTATGGCTCAAATGCTGTTGAAATAAAAGCGCCGTTGCCTGAAAAGCATCAAGATGTTCGCCCGCAAAATTCTTGTGTTTTGGTTTGCCGGTAGGTTATTCTAATTTATCTTCCTCTGACTCCTGCACTTTTTACCCTTTTAAACAGCGCAAGAATTCTAAAGGCAACCCATCCGTATCCGCAATAAAAGCAACTTCGTAAACACGATCCCCAATCATCTGTTGGGTGGGTTCTAATAGAATTTTTAAAGGTTGGAATTGTTCGGGTTGCTCACCGGCAGCTTGGGTAAACCGTTCTTTTAAAGCGTTTAACCAACCGGGTAAATCTGTTGCGGTGTCGGTGAGGTCAAACGATAAATGATAATAACCCGTATAATGTTCATCCTCAAAGGCATCCGGTGCCGGCTTGGGTTGGGGAATTTGAATTAATTCTATGCGCCCATCTAACCCTTCCATCCAACAGGCGAGGGTGATGCCGGCAGTAAAGCGCTCACAAACACTAAAGCCCAATAGTTCGTAAAACGCCATCGCCCGGTGAATATTCGCAGTGCGAATGGAAGCGTGATGCATAATCAATTTAAATTGTCAAGAGTACGGGCGGATTTTCTGAAATAACAGTCTGCGCCGGCACCAAAATTATTGATTGAACCCGCTGCGATATGAGCGGGTTTTTTTGAGTGATTGTCAGCAGTGGGTGCAAAAATAGTCGGCGAAACCCAACCCTACTCAAACAGCCGGAAATAAGGGTAACGAACCGGCACCCCCGGCTCTTTGTCAAGCTCAAAATTAATCACTTCCCAGCAGGGTTCTTCTGCGGGATCGGGGCTAAACTCCACCGGCAGCCCGTAAAGTCGGGGTTTGGGAGAGTCAGATTGGCCCCGCCAAGGCGTGCTGCGCTCCAAATAAGAGCTAATTAAGTCTTTATAGCGTTGGGCGATAATCACCCGCGTGGCGCGGAAACCTTGGGTGTAGAGGCGATCAAGTGCCTCATGGATTTCAAATCGAATCCCATCCGGATGGGTGTGTTGCCGATACCACTCATTGTTCCACCGACGCCAGTGACGCCCGGATTGAAGATGGATCAATTCCCCCGTCTTCGGATTTGCCTCAAACGCACCATGACGTTGGCACAAATAAGTATCTGTTAGCGTAAGTGCCGGAATCGTTTGCCGGCAGTGGGGGCATTGAATCTCCGAGCCAAAAATAGGGTACTGCAAGCCTGGATTGATCATGAAGTGCATACCAGCATATTATTTATGCGCCAGTTTCAGTGCTTTTATTATAGCTGTGGGTATTCCGCCCTCAGCTCAAATTCTACGGGGATTCTCTGATTAACCGGCAAACAATGGTGAGCAATTTTAACCAACCTTTACCCATACAGGTCTCTTATTGGCCCCCTGCTGACCTTTCTCTCGCTGCTTTTATCGCCCCGAATGCCACGGTTATCGGTCAAGTTTCCGTAGCTGCCGGCGCGAGTATTTGGTATGGCGCAGTCGTGCGAGCAGATGTGGAAAAAATTGAAATCGGAGCGTGCACCAATATCCAAGATGGTGCGATTCTACACGGCGATCCGGGTCAGCCAACAATTCTAGAAGAATGCGTTACCATCGGTCATCGAGCCGTGGTTCACGGTGCTTACATTGAACGGGGTAGCCTGATCGGGATCGGCGCTGTGGTGATGGACGGTGTGCGCGTGGGAACCGGCAGCATTATTGGAGCCGGCGCGATTGTGACAAAGGATGTGCCACCCTTTTCCCTTGTTGTGGGGGTGCCGGCAAAGCGGTTGCGAGAGATTTCCCCCGAAGAAGCCGCTGAACTGATAAAACACGCAGAACGCTATGAGCAACTGGCTTTGGTTCATGCCGGCAAAGGCACCAATCTCGGATTCACCCACCCCCACTAATCCAAATTAAGGTGTGAGAGTTTGGATTTTAAAGAGTTCGTTGCCGGTTCCTCATTTGCCCTTGATCCCAAGCCTTAACAAGCTCACCGCTCAATTAAGGGAAAGGTCTAGCAATTTCGCCCCTTTCGCCGCAAAATATTACAAATGAGAACGGTGTAACAATCTTTTAAAAGAGGGAAACCCAAATGGACTTTGATTGGCGTGTGCTTATCGTTGTTGGCCCTATCGCTCTGGCCGCAAGCTGGGCATTGTTTAACATTGCGCCGGCAGCCATCCGGCAAATTCAAGGGTTTTTGAACAGAGGAACCTGAATTAGGAACTAGGCACTAGGGACTAGGGGTTAGGGAGAAGAGAGGTTACAAATTCCCTAATCCCAATCCCCAATCCCCATTCCCTTAGCGCAAGGCTTCCTTCAGACGGATTTCCATAATTCCACCCGGTTGCAGAAGGTTAGGTTTCTTGTAGCGTTCTGATTGGGCAGCTAGGGGGATATTGCGACCAAAAAGGGTAATGGCTTGAGCGACAAACCGGCTGCCCTTGCGATTGCTTTCAAACCGTCCAATCACGGGCGTTCCTTCAGGCGCAATCAAGTTGCCGGCCCTATCAAAAATTGCCGCATCTAGAAACAAGACTTCCTGCCGGTCTAAATCGGGGTGAAACTTCACAATTCTTTCACCCGCGTAACGGACAAACAGTTGCGCCCCTGCCGGCAGCAAAATCTCATTTCCTCGCGGCTTGGGAAGGCCGGCAGGGGCAGGATTAGCAAAACCAACTTTTGTTATCCCCACAGGTGATTGCGTTTCTAGAGAAGGCACCATCACCGTTGCCGAGGGGACAGGAATAGCAGAGGTTTCTGTGGGAAGTGCTAGAGGAAGGGTGCCAAGCGGATTTGATCGCGGCAGTTGCGGGGCAGGAGGGAAGGGCTGGTCAAACTCACCCACTGCCGTTGGGCGCGGGAAATTGGTCTGTTCCAAAGGTGGAACGCTGACAGCAGCAGACTGAGGGTTGCTATAAGTTGCTGGTGGTAGGGGTGAAGCAGTTTGCCAACCACCTGTGCCGATGGGTGCCGTAGCAACGAAGGGACGCAGAACCCACCGATCTCGGAATGGGCCGCTTTCAATCGGTGCTGATACTCGTTGCAGCCGCACTTGGGCGGGGTCTAAAACAACTGCGGGATCGAACTCCATCACAATTCTGGTCGTTCCGCCCTGGATCTGCGATACCTCAATTTGACGCACAGTGCCCGAATAAGTCTTTTGGCTGGGATTGACTCCCAAATCAGTATTGGGGAGGTCTAAAACAATGCGTGGGGGTTGGCTCAACACCGAGAAGCTCGGCTGCGCCCCCTCCTGCACCATCAATTCCAGCTGGTTATTTTTTGAGTCAAAGTTCCAGCTTGACAAAATAGCTGCTTGTGCCGGCAGCACAGCAATTTCTTGCGTACACATCATCATCATGCCGGCAAAGCCGAGGGTTAAAGGCCGGCACTGCCGGCAGCCTGGGGCTGTTAGCAATCCCCAGCACAGCGAAAATCTTTGGCCTAGTTTTGCTGTCTGCATTGCTTTTTACTGAAATTGCTAATTGCAAGCTTGCGAATAGTTTATGCCATCAACCATAAACTATTAGCCCCTACCCTTTCCCTTTTGCGTTCATCTATTCTTTGTTGACTTTGCCATCCGGCATCGTTGCTCTTGTTAAAATCACACTCGATAAATCTACTTCAGTTAGATTTGCATCTCGCAGATTCGCACCAACAAAATAAGCGCCCCTCAAATCCGCGTTCAACAGGTTGGCACGAATTAACGTCGCAAAAGTCAGTTGAGCCTGTCTGAGGTCTGCATTTGTTAAGTCAGCATCATCCAGAGAAGTTCCTTTAAGATCAGCCCCCACCAGAGAAGCGCCGCTTAAGTTGACATTGCTCATGTGGGCGCGATGCAGTTTTGCACCAGACAAATTAGCCCCTTGTAGGTTCACATTCGTTAGTAAAGCACCCCGAAGGTCAGCGTTGCTGAGGTCGGCTTTGCTCAGGTTAGCGCCCTTGAGGTTACAGCCGCGACAGACATTGGTATCAAGCAAGCGTCTGAGGTGTTGGGGATTGGCAGCAAAAGCTGGATTCGGTAGACAGAGGCTGGCTAACAGTGTGCAGATCGCTAGAATGCTGAGTTTCATATTCCTGAGTTATGCCAAAACAAAAGTCGGTGAGTCTGATACGGTTATTGGTTAAAAGTCAAAACAAAATGTTTGATTGGCTTTTAGCTACGGTAGAATCCCTAGTTTGTAGTCTCTAGTCCCTGTGTTCTAGTTCCTCAAGGGCAGACATTGTACCGCAAATGTTGGTAACGGGCTTACTTTGCGCTTTTTTTGCAGCGAGTGTCAACTTCTTTGGGGATGGATGTTTTGGTAAATAGATGAAATCTGCTCAAATCCCTGATTTATCGGCGCTGTGCTGAAGCGACAAAAGGCTGTTTTTAGGGGCTGAAGATGGCAGAAGACGTTGAGACGGAAGGCGAAACCGGCGCACCGGCACACTGCTCGTTCAGCCACTCCAAGATCATTTTGTTAACTTGCTCTGGACATTCATCATGGAGGCAGTGGCCGGCATTTTCTAGCTCAACGACCTGCAAGCCGGTGTTATGCTGGCCAAACTGACGGGCGAGTCCGGGGGGGATCATGCGATCTTCACGTCCCCAAATCAAGAGCATCGGAATTTTTAGGTTTTGCAGAACTTTCTTAACGCTTGGCCCAAATTTGGAACTGGCCATTGCTTTGAGAATGGCGCAAAAAGCTTGGGCGGAACCGCGATCTTGAGCAGGGCCGGCTAAAATTTCCACCAGTTCTTCTGTTACAGCCGTCGGATTTGCATAAGCGATGCCGGCCCAACGGCGAACAATTGAGGGGCGTCTAACAAAATAAAATATCGTTTTCAGCAATGCCGGTGAGGCCACGATTCCTTCAACTGTTGTAACGATCGGTCGCAACCATGCCGGGATCGCCTCCTCTCGTACAGAGGGATCAGGCAGACTGAGCATCACAATGCCCCGCACCATTTCTGGATGAGCCTCCGCCGCCGCCAGACAAACCAAAGAACCTATCGAGTTGCCCACCAACACAACCGGCTCATTAATAAACGTCTTCCAGAATTCATAGACTTGCTCGACCCACAGTGATACATTGTACTGAGCCGGTGCTTTTTGAGACGCTCCAAAGCCCAGCATATCTAATGCGTAAACCGTGTGATGCTGAGCCAAATCAGCCAGATTGTTTCGCCAGTGGCCAATCGATGCCCCAAACCCATGCAGTAGAATTAAGGGAGAAGAAGCGACTGGGGATTCGCCCTGCCGGTCGAACCCTGGAGAGCGTAGGTAAGTATAGCGAGTTTGCCACCCGCGCCAGATCCAGTCCCGCTGACTTCCAACTCGTTGCTGCCATTGCCTGGAAACAGTCACACTTGCCTCAACTCAAAATTACTTTACAAACTTTCTTCTCAATTTTAATGGTTTTGGCCATAGCCTTGGGTCTGCATTTCCAATGGCTATAGCTTTTTGAGGCAAGCTATTTCCGAAGATAGATTAACACAGTTACAGAAACTCAGTCAGACTGAGTAGAATGGCAATTACAAGTTCACATACATTGTGCATGGATTGAATACGATATAATAATCGCCTTCTTAACCACTGCCTCAATCATGACATTTCTTGATAGAAGTTTGAGGCTGTTCACTGACTCACCCAATAGCTCACGTAAACCCTTAACTAACCGCTCCCATCACCTCATACCTTATAACGCCTGTGATAGAAAAGAGACGCCCGAATCGCGATTTACCCCAAATTAACGAAAGAATTCGCTTTCCCAAGATACGCGTTATTGATACCGACGGAGGACAGTTGGGAATCATGACGCCGCAAGATGCTTTGCGCCAAGCTTACGAAAAGGAACTGGATCTCGTGCTTGTGAGTGACAAGGCAGATCCACCTGTTTGCCGGATTATGGACTACGGCAAGTTTAAGTTTGAACAGGAGAAAAAAGCCCGCGAAGCTAAGAAAAAGCAACACACTGCTGAAGTCAAAGAAGTGAAAATGCGCTACAAGATTGAAGATCACGACTACCAAGTGCGGATCAATCAAGCAAAGCGCTTTCTTCATGATGGAGATAAGGTTAAAGCAACCATTATGTTCCGGGGCCGAGAAATTCAGCATACAGACTTGGCAGAAGGCTTACTGAAGCGGATGGCAACAGATTTGCAAGAAGTTGCTGAAGTTCAGCAAGCGCCCAAAAAAGAGGGGCGTAGTATGATGATGTTGCTCTCCCCCAAAAAGTAATAACATCAGTCGCATAAGATAAGAGCTGACACCGGCTCGAATGCGGGATAGATAAGTGGGCAGCGCTACGCCTTGACGATAGCGCTGCTCAAAATAGATGCGCCACTCGTACCCCTACCGGCGAGTGGGGAAGAAGACGAGGATGTGTATCCTCCTCAGAGGCTAGCGATGCCGGTGCAAAATTGCCGGCGAATCCTGCGAAGGCAAGTTAGCTCATCGGTTCGTGGTTGGTGAAGCACTCAAAGGTCAGCGCTCAAAAAATTAATAACGAATAGCACAAAAGATATGTGACTGGTACGGGCGAGTGTGAGAGCGCAATTTTGGCTCAATTGCAGACAATTTACCCGCAAAACCAACCCCGACCGGCTGACCGAACAGCTAGCACAAAAGCCATCTTCGGATATCTACAACACAGGAATGAACGGGGCATGGAACTGAGAGATCAGCGGTTTGGGGGAAGATGGGGGCAGATACTTCTACAGTGGGTGAATTTGCGGCCAGAGGAAGCAGAACGAACCTTCCTGATGTTCGCTTTCTACACAGCAACCTCTGTGGGAGTTCTCTGGCTAGAAGCCAGTACAGTTGGACTGTTCTTAGACGAATATGGTGCAGAACAGCTGCCGTGGATTTATATCTCCGGTGCCGTTATTGGTTCTGCCTTAGGCGCATTGTATACGTGGCTGCAAAGCATCCTGCCCCTGCGCCGAGTGATTGTGTTGATTGCCCTGATCATGGCAGCCCCCCTACTGCTGTTCCGGGTTGGATTAGGGCTGCCGGTGATCCTAGGTATCACCGTCTTTCTGATGCGTCTGTGGCTGGATGGGATCTACGTCCTCAACGACCTCAACACCTCGATCACCGCCAACCAACTCTTTAACATTCGGGAAATTAAACGCACCTACCCGATTATCAGCAGCGGTATCTTGCTTGCCGATGTTGTTAGCGGCTTTTCCCTGCCCTTCTTTCTCAATTTAGTCGGACTGAATAATGTCATCCTCATGGCTTGCTTGATGATGGTGCTAGGAGCCGGCATCCTGTACTATCTCAGTCAAGCTTACCAACAAGCATTTCCCGACTCTCCCCTCAGAGAAGAAGAGGATGAACAGGCAGAATTCGCCAACAAACGGCTACGCGGTCCCATCCAGCACTACGTCGTCCCCTTAATCGCCTTTTTTGTCCTCGCAGAATTGCTAAATATCCTGGTTGATTTTCAATTCTTAAGCGAGTTAGAACAGCAAGATTTAGGCGATAAAAGTCTGGGTATCGCAGCGTTCATTGGCGTTTTCAACGGCTTTCTGGGCATCTTTGAACTCGTGATGCAGTGGTTTGTCTCTAGCCGGCTCGTTGAACGCATGGGCGTGTTTGGTTCCGCCATCATCTTACCGGCTGGTTTGGCGGTAATTGGGTTAGGTTCCGTAATCACTTCTTTCACAAACCTGTTGCCCTTATTTTCCGGTTTGGTGGTTCTCAAGTTTTTTGAAGAACTATTGCACTACACCCTATTTGAAGGGGTTAGCCCCGTCTTATTCCAACCTATCCCAGAAGCCAATCGTGATGACGTGCAGGCCGTCGTCAATGGCATTGCTGAGCCGCTATCCGACGGCGTGATTGGCTTGATGATTTTTGCAACCATTTGGTTCTGTCGCTTTGTACTGCCCAAAGCCACAGATGCCGCAGTTGTGCAATTAGAGGGATGGATTTTTGTCGGTCAGATTGTGCTCTTAGCCTTGGCTTGGGTGTACGTCGTTTGGATGCTGCGATCTCGTTATGTCGGCTTGCTCGTCTCCAGCGCTGAAAGGGGCCGGCTGGGGGTGACAGACGTGGATCTGCGTGTCCTCAAACGTGCCGTGGTAGACACCTTAGAAAAGCCCGGTACAGAAGCCGATAAACGCTCTTGTATTGAACTCCTCACCCAAATCGATCCCAACAATGTTGGTGAAGTTCTCGCGCCGCTGCTGGTAACCCTGCCGCCGGCTTTGCAGCGCCAAAGTCTGGAGACGATGCTCAACCATCCCAGTCCCGCCTACCTTCCCCAAGTGCGGGCGCTGATCGAGCACACCCTGCCGCCAGAAGTCTTAGCGTTAGGTTTACGCTACGTCTGGCTAACCGAGAAAGCCCCAGATATTCAAGCTTTAAGACCTTATTTGCAACCCCAAGTAGACCCCGTGGTGCGAGGAACCGCCGCTTCCCTGATCATGCGCCGGGGCAACCGGGAGCAAAAAGCCGAAGCCACCAACGCCCTGCGGCGAATGCTCACCCATAAACAAGAACGGGAACGGGTGATGGGCTGTCGGGCGCTGGGCGAGGCCGATTATTTGCAAGGCTTGCGACTTTATATCCCCAACCTCTTACAGGATGAATCGTTGCGGGTGCGCTGCGCTTTGCTGGATGTGATCGCATCCACACATTTAGAGGAATATTATCCTTCTCTGCTGCGTGGACTTTACTATAAATCCACCCGCGAAGCCGCCCTGCGTGCCTTGGTTCGATTAGATAACGAAATCATTAACCCGCTTGTGGTACTTGCAGAAGATGCTCACAAGCCCGATTTAGTGCGGATGCACGCTTGGAGTGCCCTAGGCCAGATCGGCACGCGGGAAGCCCTAGACGCCCTGGCTTCTCACTTGATGACGGCTTGGGGTACAACCCGGCGTAATATTCTCCGGATTCTGCTGAAAATGCCCCAAGAAGCCGGGATTGAAGGGGTGTTGGATCGTTTGGGTCGTAGTGGCGTAGAAACCTTAATTGACCAGGAATTGAGGTTCCTCGGTCAGCTTTATGCGGCACTGGTGGATCTGCCGGCAGAACAAGTTGCCGGTGAGGAAGCAGAACTGCTGCGACGGGCGCTGCGGGATCTGCAAGCGGATGCGGTAGATCGGTTATTTTTGCTGATGAAGTTCCTTTATCCCCACACGAGCATTCAGGCAGCCTCATTTAACTTGAAATCGGGTTCGCGGTCAAATATGGCGCGGGGGCTGGAAATTTTAGATAATACTTTGGATATTCCGACTAAACGAGCGCTGCTGAGTGTGTTAGACCGGCGCGAGGATCGGGAAAAACTGCAAAACTTGTCAGAACTCCTGGTTTATCAGCCCATGACTCCCAGCGATCGCCTACGCCGGCTGCTAGAGTTACGCCATTTCCTCTCCGATTGGCCCCTGGCTTGCTGTTTCCATCTGGCCCGGTCCGCCCGTTGGAGTCTGACGGCGGATCAGACACTCGCTTGTCTGCGCCATCCCAGAGGTTTGGTGCGCGAGTCGGTACTTGCCTATCTGGGAGTCGCTTCGCCACGCGCATTGGTAGAATTGCTACCAATGCTGCAAAACGATCCCGATCGACTCGTTGCTGCCCAAGTTAAGCAGATGATGGCTGAATTGGCCGTTAGCAATTCAGCAGAAACTGCATCGGGGCGGGGGTATTTCGACCAGGCCGGCGAAGCAAACCGCGCTTCCAATTATCCGGGGATAGCCGGATTTGAGGCAACTTAATGAAGGATGAATGATGAATTAAACTGTTCTTCCCCTCATCATTCAACGTTCCCGCTCCATCGTTTCTCTAGAGGCAACCGGAATCCTGAGGATGAACAACTTAAATGCTGACTAGCGTTGACCGCCTATTATTTGTCAGGGGAGTCCCGATATTTAAAGAGCTACGGGATGATTTTCTCGTCCGGCTGGCTTCTGTGATGGATGAGCTTTCATTTCCAGCTCAGCACACGATTTTCACTCAAGGACAAGAGGGGCGTTCCCTCTACATTGTCGTTTCTGGGCGAGTCCGGGTTCACCTGGGAGAGCAGGATCTGGCACAACTTGAGCAAGGTGCTTGTTTTGGTGAGATGTCGTTGTTCGATGCCGAACCTCGTTCTGCCTCTGTCACGACTTTGGAACCCTGTGACTGTCTGATGCTAACGCAGCAGCAACTCTACGATGCCATTGAAGAAACCCCAGGAATTGCGGTCAATATTATCCGTCTTTTATCTCGCCGAATTCGTGAATTTAACCGCAAGTTAAATGCTAAAGAGACTGAAACTCCCGCACCAGAATTACATGGTGCGGGACGCAGTTTAGGAGGCTAGGGACTAAGGACTAGGGGCTAGTTGGAGAGAGGGGAGAAATGCCCAATGCCCCATGCCCCATGCCCCATGCCCCATGCCCTCTCTTACCGTTCCTGGTGTTGTTCGAGAAGCTGTTTGGCGCGGGGTTTATAGAGCAGATAAAACAGCGATTCGATGTAACGCAGCATATCCTCACGGTTTTCTTTGGAGATGTGGTTCCAAAAACCGTAGATTTTGCCTAAAGATAGCAGCCGCGTGGTGTGGATTTTCCAGGTGTAGGTGCTGTAAACTCGCTCGATACCGGCTTTGGAAATTTGGTGCCAGTAATTAGGATTTTGGTCACATTTAGTAATAAAATCCAGGATTCTTTCGGCGGTTTCTTCCAAGTTTGTGGGGTTGATGTAAAATCCGTTGACTTTATCTTTAATGATTTCCAACGGTCCGCCAAATTGAGTGCCAAAGGTAGGAACGCCACAGATCATGGCTTCCAAAATTGTTAAACCAAAAGCTTCAAATAAGGCCGGCTGGACAAAAATCCCTTCATGATCGGCAATGACTCGGTAAATTTCGCCGGAGTCACTCTTGGGTAAACGCACTCCCAACCAGCGAACACGCCCGTGCAAATTGTATTCGTCAATGAGCCGATAAAGCTTCTCCATTTCGCTGAGTTCTTCGTGATCGGTTGACTCATTAACGTGCAATTTACCGGCAACCAAAATTAAATTGCAGCTCTCTTGCAATGCCTTGCTCTTACCAAAGCATTCTGCCAAGCCGGTGAGGTTTTTAATGCGGTCGAGGCGTGCCATTGAAAACAGCGGGCGCTTGCTGGGATCGTCGAGTTTGCCAAAGATATGAGCGGGGTCTTCTTGATGGAAAAGCAGGTCTTCGAGGCGTTCACGGACACTGTTGAGCCGATCTTCTTGCCGGCTGTAGGGGAAATATACGCTCTCATTCACTCCGGGCGGCACGACGTTAAATTTGGGACTGAACAGCTCAATTCCATTAACGACGTGATACAAATCCGGCATGGTGAAGCACTTGTAAGACTCATATTGCCCTACACTATCTGGCGTTCCCACAATTTCTTGATAAGTGCTGCTGATGATAAAATTGGCGGCGTTCATCGCAATCAAATCGACGGTGAACTGCAGGGAGAAGTGGTACGCCTTTTCCGATTCTTGCCAGTAAAGGTTACTAAACAAGTATTTAGATTTTTCTAGGGCGTGGGCGACAATGCACTGAGTAACCTGGAGGCGACGCGCTAGCAGGAAGGCGACTAAGTTGCCATCAGAGTAGTTGCCGATGATAAAGTCAGGCCGGCCTTGAAATTCTGCCAGCAGTTCTTTTTCGGCATCAATGGCGTAAGTTTCCAGATAAGGCCAAATTTCAAACCGCGAAATCCAGTGTTGGGTGAGGTTGGAATTAAAATCGCGGAAGGGAACGCGCAAAATCCAAGCATTATCGGTTCCATGAACTTTTTCCAGGCGCTGGTTACAGCGGGTGCCGTCACTGTTGGGGATCAGCCGGCTGAGAATGATGACTTTGGGCTGGGCACCGAAGGCATCTAAACCGGCTAGGGAGAGTTCCTCTTGCAGTTGAGTTTCTAGGCTTTTGGCTTGGTCGAGGACGTAGACAACTTGGCCGCCGGTGTCAGGCCGGCCTAGAACTCCTTCTTGGCCAAACCAGCCATGCACAGACACCAAAACGATGCGAAAGATCATCGGAATGCGGGAGATGAAAGCTTCGAGAACGGCATCGTCAGGCGAGTCAATCAGTTCATCGAGAATTTCCAACGTTTCGCGTACCCTGCCGGCAGTGTTACCCCATCCCGGTTCAAAGCCCATCACTTGCAGATCCAAGCGGAAGTTTTCGTAGGGTTCATCCCCTGGGCGAGCACCGACAAATTTGATCGCTTGCTTGATCCGATCAGAAAGCTGCTGCTGGTTTTTAATGCGTTCGTTAATCAGCAGTTGAATGCCATTGTAGCTGTGGACGCTCAAGAAATCATACAGCGCCGCTAGCCACTGTTTGGGGTCTTGAAACAGTTTACTAGATAAATATCGGTTGAGGAATTGCACTCCTTTACCAATGTTTTTCGGGTCGCGAATAGTGGGGGAGTAATCGTAAAACGGCCCAAAATCAATCTCGAATACATCTCCTTCGTGGGGGTGGAAGTGCTTGACAAAAAGATCGCGCACATCCAGTAACTCTTCGGCACTCAGCCGTTCAACTTTCAAGTCATCTGTGAGCCGGTAAATTTCTTGAGAGGCAATTTTGGGGCGCACGATCAGACAGATACTGTCCTCCTCAATGATAATTTCCTGAGTTTCGTAAATAAATTTACCTAAAACGGAAGAATCAGCAAACGCTTCGGGCTTTTGGTAATTGATGCAGAAGTCGGCGAAGGCAGTTAGGATGTCATTTCTGAGTAAATATCGCTTTTCTTGTTGTCGGATATCACTGATAAATTGCCGAAGATCGCTTTTTTCACTACTTTCGATAACAGTTTGTAACAAATCAGACATGAAGCCTCCCCTGTAGAAATTAATAGCTTTTACAACCACTAAGTTACAAAATGCTGCCCTGAGGGGGACTCCCTCTGTAGTATAAAAAGCGTTAAAATCTCACACTTTTTACAGCGAGTAGAGTTCACTGTATTTGCCCCGGATGTAGCGGATAAAGGGTTCGACGCTCAAAGGACTGCCCGTGACGCGCTCAAGCAATTCATCTGCGGTGTATTTGCGTCCGTGCTGGTAGATGTTTTCTTGAAGCCACTGATGCAGGCTGGTGAAATTGCCTCGCTCAATATCAACGGGAATTTCTGGATTGATATTGAGGGCTGTTTCATAAAACTGGGCGCTCATCAGGTTGCCGAGGGTGTAGCCTTGAAACATCCCGCCAATCACGCCACTGTACCAATGTACGTCTTGCATGACGCCTTCGCTGTCTGTTGTGGGGACGAGGCCGAGATCGCTGCGGTAACGCTCGTTCCAGGCTTCGGGGAGGTCGCGCACCGGCAGGGAACCTTCGAGCATGGCTAATTCTAAATCGAAGCGAATGGTGACGTGCAGGTTGTAGGTGACTTCGTCGGCGTCGGTACGGATTAGGGAGCGGGCGACTTTGTTAATTGCCCGGTAAAATTTGTTGATGGAAACATTGCCAAGTTCTCTGAGGAAGACGCCTTGCAGTTGGGGATAGAAGCATTCCCAAAAACCCCGGCTGCGCCCGACGAGGTTCTCCCAGAGGCGAGATTGGCTTTCGTGGACGCCGGAGGAGACGCCACTGGCTAGGGGGGTGCCTTCAAATTCACGGGAGATGCCTTGTTCGTACATGGCGTGACCGGCTTCGTGGATGCTGCTGAATAGTCCTTGTCCCAGATCGTTTTCGTAGACGCGGGTGGTGATACGAACATCGCCGGTGGAAAATCGGGTCATGAAGGGATGCAGGGTTTTGTCTTGCCGGCCTCGTTTGAAGTCGTAGCCGATGCGCTCAATGATCCTACGGCTAAATTCTAGTTGCTTGGTTTCGGGAAAATGCTGGTGCAGGAAGGCATCATCGGCTGCCGGTTGGGAGGTGATTTGCTCGACAATGGGCACGAGTTCTTGCCTGAGCCGGCTAAATATCTGTCGCAGGGTAGATGCTTTCATGCCGGCATCTGAAAAGTCAATCAGTGGGTCAGCGATATGCTCGTATCCGGGAAAAAAGCCGGCCAATTCGCGGCTTAAATCTAGGGTTTTTTCCAAGTAAGGTTGAACAATAGAAAAGTCGTTGGCCGGTCGCGCTTTCGCCCAAGCTTCGTAGGATGCGGATCGGTGGTGAGAAAGTTCTGCCATGAAGGATGCCGGTACGCAAACGGATCGGTTGTAGTTGAGGCGGGCGATCCGGATGAGGCTGGCTTCGTTGGAGTCGTAGGAGAGGCTGTCTTCGTAGGGTTTTAAATCTTCTAGCAGTTGCCCGATGGTGGGATCGGTAAATTTTTGGTGGGCGATTTGCCGCAAAGTGGCGAGTTGGCGACCTCGTGCCGGTGCGCCGCCGACGGGCATATAAGTGGCTTGATCCCAGTGCAGCAATGCCGCTGCTGATTCGATGTCGTCGATCTCTGTCAGACGAGTTTTCAGTTCTAGAAATTTAGGGTCGCTCTTTGCGAGGGTTTTCATGCTAGCGGCATCAGAAGACATAAGCATTATGCTTTACCATTCAAAACAGCAGATATCCGTATCTTATAAGCAACTGTTTTATTTTATCTGTCGAGATTGAGGGGGAGAGGGGAAGAGTGGGGGAGGGGGGGAAGAATTTACCGATTTCGATTTGTTCCCATAAAGTAGCGAATTAGATGCGCTTTAGCTTATTTATCAAACTTAGACAAACGTTAACTCCGATTGTTGCTGTTCTTCTAGTTGCCGATTTTAAATTACGAAATTTATGCAAAACTGAAAAAAACTAAGTTTTGTAAGCCGACTTCATAAAGTTATAAATTTTAATTGCTTTTTTATCTTTCGTAGCTGCCGGCATTAAACGGTTAACTGACTGGCCCTCGAAGTAAAACTCGAAACCTTACATCTCGCCGAATTTTATCAAAATCTGAGTCTATTTTTGCCATTTCTAGATATCTTTCAGGGTTTAAATTAAGAGCAATTTGCAGACTTTCAACGGCTAGATTTACTTGACGCTGCAGTGCGTAACAGCAAGCTTTGTTATACCAAATTAGCGCTTGATTTGGTTCGATTGCTAAAGCTTCGCCGTAGCTATCAATTGCGTTTTCATAGCGACCCAGTTTCCCCAAGGCATTGCCTCGATTTGTCCAAGTTTCGCAATTGTTGGGTTTAATCACTAAAGATTTGTCGTAGCTGGTGAGTGCGTCTCGGTAACGACCTGATTCATACAAAGCGATGCCGCGACTGTTCCAAGCTTGCCAGTCGTTAGGTTGAATGGCGATGGCTTTGTCATGGCTGGCAACGGCTGCTTGGTAGCGACCAAGTTTCCGCAGAGAAACCCCCCGATTGTTCCAAGCTTGAGATAGATTTGGTTGTAGGGTTAAAGCTTGGTCGTAGCATCTTAGTGCGTCTTGATCGCGGTTAAGTTCGGTGAGTGCAATGCCTCGGTTGTTCCAGGTTTCGGCAAGATCGGGTTTGAGGGCTAAAGCTTTGTCGTAGCTGGCGATCGCATCCTGATAGCGACCCAATTTTTCTAAGGCAACGCCTCGGTTGTTCCAAGCTTTGTAGTCGTCTGGGTGAGTGGTAAGGTGCTGATCGTATTGCATAAGGGCTTCTTCAAGGGAGCGTAAGTTTTCCATTGCTAGATTTAGTTGCCTGAAACCAGGTTGTGCCGGCGAACAGCTTGTTGCTGCCGGCGCAGTTTTTCCGTGGCTTCTTGCCAGTAAGCGAGTTCTTCTTCTAGGGTCATATCTTTTATTATTTCAAATATTTTTTGATTTCCCGCTCTTTTCATCCGCACGCAGTCGAATGTTTTTGTTTGAGTGGGAAAGCTGACGGTGGGAGAATCAACCGCTATCAAGCCGGCATTTAAGTTATCCCGGCGTTTAGTTTGCTGGCGCTTCCGCAAAGCTTCTGTGTGTTTCTGCCAGTAAGCTAGCTGATCTTCTGGGTTCATGTCTTTAATTTTATCTAAAATGCCCTCGCTGCCCTGACGTTTCATTTTTACACAATCAAATTTCTTGTTCGTCTTCATAAGGAATGACTTGCACAGGTGAGTAAATGGCAATTTGAGAGTATCCTTCCAATAAATTAATCGCGTTATATAGGCGAATTTTTTTAAAATGGACGATGTGCTGAAAGTCCCAACTCACAAGGGCAGAACACTCGGAGACGGTAGCCATTGCAACATGAAGGGCATCGATGGTTAGGGTTGGGGTAACAATTGCTGCATCTAGGTAAGCTTGCTGAAGTTGCAGAACACTTTCAGTTAGGTTAACAATTCCTGCAATGCCAAGGATTTTTTCAAAGAGTTCCCGAACCTCTGCCGGTGCCGGCTCTATTTCATTTTGCACAACTACGGAGGTGACGAGGCGGAAGCGCCCACTCTGAACTTGACGGAAAAAGGCTCGACTCGCTTGTTCAAATTCCTCGTCACAGATGCCGCAAAACACAGATGTATCGGCATAAACCCGAAGGATGCGGCTTTTCATTCTAGTAAGTTGTTAGCAATTTTTTAGGTTTGCTGGGATTTTCCCGATGAAATAGAAGGGCTTCTACTTCTAGATTAATCTTGGTAGCGACTTAACGATGCAAATTTAGCAGAAAAGCACCGCGCTCGCTACCTGCTTAGGTAATTACTGCATCATTGCATATCTGTTAAGTGGGCCGGTTTGAGGGAGCGGATACCTTGACTTATTGTTTTATTTGTGCGTATTCCTTACCTCGTGAAAAACCGCTTTATCTTGTACTTTTAGATGTGAACGTGAGGGTGTGAGGCTTTAAAACTACAACTAATTGACTGTATTACCGGCAGAATTTTTTGAGAAGCGATACAGATGCCGGCGCTGCTGATTTTGAGGAATTTCAATGATAAATTCTGTTCCCTCTTGAGATGTTGAAACACACTTCAAGACGCCGCCGTGCTTTTCTACCACAATTTGATAGCTAATACTCAGCCCTAAGCCGGGTCCAGAACCCACAGGCTTGGTTGTAAAGAACGGGTCAAATATTCGTTGCTGCACTTCCTTTCTCATGCCGGAACCGTTGTCGGCAATACGGATAATTATGCGTTCGCCGGTTGTAACTTCCGTGCGAATCCGGATGTGGGGAGTGGTTGAAGAATCTATCGTTTCATCTTTAAGCCAATGCCCAAAACGCTGTTCCAACGCATCAATGGCATTGTTAAGAATATTCATAAACACCTGATTCAGTTCCCCTGCATAACATTCCACTAGCGGTAAATTGCCGTATTCTTTTCTGACAGAAATGCTAGTTTGGCCGGCATCAATTTTGAGCCGGTTTTGCAAGATTAGCAACGTACTTTCCAAGCCTTCGTGAATATCCACTGGCTTCATGGAAGATTCATCTAACCGCGAAAAATTCCGCAAACTTAAAACAATTGTGCGAATGCGCTCAGCCCCCGTCTTCATCGACTCCAGTAATTTCGGCTGATCTTCCTTTATAAAATTAAAGTCAATCGCCTCTAGTTCAGCTTCAATTTCAGGCGTAGCTGTGGGGTAAGTCTGGCGATAAAGTGTGAGCAACTGTAGCAGTTGTTCGGTATATTCAGTTGCGTAAGCCAGATTTCCATGAATAAAATTAATGGGGTTGTTAATTTCATGGGCGATTCCAGCAACCAGATGTCCCAAAGAAGACATTTTTTCTGTTTGGATCAACTGAGATTGAGTCCACTGCAATTCTTGAAAAGTTTGTTGCAGCCGCTCATTTTTTTCTTGTAACTCCAGTGTTCTTTCCTGAACTTTCACCTCTAAAGTTTGACTGTATTCCTCCAATCGTTGATTAGCAGATTCTAAATGGGCATAGAGACGAGCATTTTCTAAAGAAATCGCCGCTCCAGAAGCAAGAAGCTTTAAAACTTCTAATCGTTGAGGGGTAAAAGCACCCACAGCCAGATTGTTCTCTAAATAAACTAAACCGATGAATTTTCCCTGGTTAGCAATCGCCATAGTCAAAACTGACTTCGGCTGGGTTTTAATGATATAAGCATCTCTTGTGAAAATTCCTTCACTAGCTGCATTGTTTAAAACGACAGGTTTTCGAGTTACTTTTACATAATTGAGAAGAGAGATAGGGAGATTCTGAAAAGCCGACACTGGCAACGATGGTAGCAAGATAGTTTCATCCTTACCCATCTCTCCTGATGCTTCTATCACCAACTCTCCATTGTTTTCTAAAATTAAATAACCTTTCTGCGCTCCAGCATTTTCTAAAGTGATTTTCATCAACTTTTTGAGCAAATTATCTATCACTATCTCTCCAGACAAAGCAGTTGTGGCTTTGATCACAGCTGCGAAATCCAGCACCTCCCCAGCCGCGCCCGTTGTCGAGGTCGTCGTTATATTTTCCTCGACACAAGCAATTTTACTAGCGAATATCCGGGCAACAATTTGGGGATATTGTGACTCTAAATCTTCAACTTTCGTTTGCGCTCCCCAGTGCACATAGCCGTAGTATGCAGATTTTATATAAGTCTGGCCAATTTCTTCTCTGCCGGCAGCTAAATAAAATTCTGCTGCTCGTTCGTAAGCCAGCGCTTCCTCTTGAATATAACTAAATTTTTTCGCGCCGGCAATGGCCTGGTCATAATGCTCCATTGCTTCCCAATTTTGTCCTAAAAGTCTGGCTTTTTCCGCTTCTACTAACTCATATTTATGTTTATAGTTGGATGGTGCAGATGACGCCCAAACTTTTAACTTTTCTTGATTCGATGCCACGATAGAAAGGCATTTTTCTTGCTCGTCTGCTTCAAGATTAGGATACTGAGCCAGTAGCGCCAGTGAGTAGTAAAAATTGTGAACGGCAACCGTCATGTGTCCCGGTGCGGAAATGCTATCTTTTTCAGCAATGGCAGCATTTTCAATCGCTGCTGCGTAATCTTTGAACAAGTAACAGAGAATTGTTTTTGCTAAATAAGTTACAAAAATCGACAGCCGATTATTCGTTTTTTCCAAATGAGGTAACATTTCAGTTTCATTGAAACTTTCACCAATTAATCGATATTTATCGGTGACATTTCCAGAAAGATTTAAAGCAAGCTGTCTCCAAATTTTCACATAGTTGATTTGAAATTCTTGCTTGAGTTTGAGCAAGAGTGCGAAGTATTCAGATTGAACTTTTTCGACAGTTTCTAAATACTCACCGACTAAAAATACATGAGCGCAACAGTTCAGCGCACAGTAACCGGCATATTCTAAATCTCCAGTTTCTAACCCACTTTGAACGCCTTCCTGTAAGGGTGCAATGGTTTCCCTAGCCAGCTTTTTCCAGTGTCGTGTCGTTACATTAAAGAGTGTGTAAACTTTAGCTTTGAGTTCTTTAGCGCGGAAACGCTCTAGCAGCTTAAGAGCAAGCTGCCCCGAATGATAGCCGGCATTCAGGTTCCCCAGCGCGGCACACAAAAGCAAACCATAAATACTGTAAACGTAAGCAGCCAGAGCCGAATGACCGTGTTGGAGACACAGATTGAGTTGAGTTAAAACAATGGGTAGAAACAATTCCGGCTTACCGTAAGAAGCCGGCCCAGAAATTGTGATGAGAAGCCGAAGCGCCGCCAATTTATCGGGAGCCGTCATTTCTGGAAACTGTTCTATATCTTTGAGGGTTGGTAACTCAATGATCTCCCTGCCGGCATCTGGGTGAGCAAGAGAAACCCCCAGCATTTCTACGACAAAAATTCCCGTATCGACGGCTTTAATTAATTGGTTTTGAGCGACATAAGATTGAATATTTAGCTCATAAACCTTGACTTTATCGAGCAAATTAGCTGCGTGTTGTAAAACAATATTGGCTAGCTGTTCAGACCGCTCGAAGTTAATATTTAAATATTCCGCTTCCACTGCTTTTACATAAAGTTCCAGTGTTAGTTCATACTGAGTTTGCCAGCTATCAGGCGTGAGGAGTTCAAGGCCAATATTTAAGTATTTGACGGCAGCTTCATACGCTGTTGCTGCCAGCGCTTTCTGACCGGCTATTAAATTTAAAGCAGCTAGCTCATCTTTTTCTGCCTGCTCCGCAAGTAAGTCTGTGCCAAAATTTAGTTGATTAACCAGGGCAAAAACATTTTCTTTTCGCTCTTCTGGGGTGGTGTTCTTTAGTAATAACTGGCCGATTTTAAAATGAGTGGCTTTTTTCTCCGATTCTGGAATGAAGGAGTAGGCGGCTTGCTGAACCCTGTCATGCAAAAACTTACAGTCAACCTTTGAATCTCTTAAGGGAATCGCGTTCAGTTCTTCGGGTAAAAAAAGCAGTGGTATTTTGTAATTTTGCGAGAGCGGCAGCAATAAACCGGCCTGAAGTGCCGGCCAAAGCTGAGCGGCTGTAATGGAAGCCGATTCCTCATTGATCACACTCAGAGTCTCTAAGTTAAACGAGTTGCCAATGCAAGCAGCTAACTTTAAAGCCGTCTGTGTTACTTCGGGCAATTTACTGAGATTTCTCGCAACCAGTTCGACAACATTGCAATCTGTAATGCCAATTCCTTGAATTTGCTCGTAGTCCCACTGCCATCTGCCGGTGTTAAAATCAAAGATTAGCAACTGTTCAGAATGCAGAGTTTGGAATAATTGTGTCAAGAAAAAAGGATTTCCTCTAGTTTTGTTAAAGAGCAACTGAGCAAGCAATTGTGATCGATTTGAATCCTTAAGGGTATCAGAAACAAGCTGATTGACATGACTAAGAGCCAAAGGCTGAAGAACAATCTGATTAACAGTCGCCCCACTTTGCTGAATATTCTCTAATGTTTTTATGAAGGGATGTGTAGGGGTAACTTCGTTATCTCGATATGCCCCAATCATCAATAAGTATTTACTATCAGGATCACATAATAGCAGTTGAATTAAATTGAGCGAGGCAGAATCTACCCACTGAAGATCGTCTAAAAATAGAACGAGCGGGTGGTCTTTTGTGGCCAAGACATTGATGAATTCTTTGAAAAGCCGATTGAATCTATTTTGAGATTCAGATAGCCCTAGCTGCGGAACATCTTGTTGTTTTCCAATAATCAGTTCAACTTCGGGAATAACATCAATAATCAGCTGACCGTTTTCACCCAGTGCGGCTAAAAGAGTTGCTTTCCAAACAGCCAGCTTTTCAGAGCTTTCTGTTAAAATTTGTTCTATCAAGGATTGAAACGCTTGAATGATCGCGGCGTAAGGAATGTTTTTCTTATATTGATCAAACTTGCCGGCAATAAAATAACCATGCGCCCCTAGGATAGGCTTGTGTATTTCGTTAACGACACTTGTCTTGCCAATCCCTGAATAACCAGAAACCAGCATTAATTCAGTCGTGCCGGTGTTAACTTCTTTTTCTTGCAGACACGCTACGCGATCAAAGGCGTCCATCAGGGTTTGCACTTCCCGCTCACGCCCGTAAAGTTTTTGTGGGATAAGAAGTTGACTCGATAAGTCTTTACCACCGAGTGAAAAGCTGTCAATTTTGCCAGTTGTTTGCAGTTGAAATAGACACTCTTCTAAATCAGCCTTTAGCCCTTCAGCCGTTTGAAATCGCTCTTCTGCAGTTTTGGACAGTAACTTCATCACGATAGATGAAACCACAGGGGGAATAAGAGGGTTTCGCTCACAGGGAGGCACCGGCAGTCTGGCAATATGACAGTGTAGCAATTCCATTGGATCGTTACTCTTGAAAGGCAGTTCACCCGTTAAGATTTCGTAGAAAGTAACGCCCAAAGAGTAAAAATCAGTGCGGTAATCAAGCGACCGATTCATTCTTCCAGTTTGCTCTGGCGAAATATAGGCGAAGGTGCCTTCCAAAGCATTGGTGTGAGCAATTGCGTGTGTTTCTTTATCAAGGCGTGATGAAATGCTAAAATCTGTAATTTTTATTTGATTAGTGCTGGGATTAATTAGAATGTTTTGCGGTTTAATATCTTTATGAATAATGCCTTTTTTGTGCAATTTTCCTAAAATTTCTGTAATTTGAATGCCAATTTGTAAAAATTCTTTTAAATTAATCTTTTTAGACCTCATAAATTCGGTCAGTGATTGCCCTCCAAAATCTTCCATGATGAGAACAAAACTGTTTCGATATCTTTCCAGACCTAAAAGCTTTACGACTCCGGGTACATCTAAGTTGTTTAAAATTTCGTATTGATGTTTAAAACTGGCAATATCCAGAGGATGAGGCAACTCGGCTGCCAGACTCTTAACGATAACCGGCTGTCGCTCTGGGTGCTTATACCCGCGATAAATAACTGTTTTTTGCCCTTGATAGATTTTCTCGGTTAGAGTGTATCCTGATAGATTCAGCATAATTTTGATATTTTTATTAAGTTGTTATTTGCAGTTTTTGTTGACTGTAGGCGCGTTAGCTCAGCTTACCCAGAGGGCATAGCATTCGGTGTCATAATTTATGTGTGAAGCAAAAGATAGATTACCCGAATTATCTGCCCCTACTGGGATATAAGTAAAAACGGGATTTTCTCTGAAATAGGAGGGATCAGGCTTCCCTCCCCGCTTTTTCAAATCCAAGAATCTCTCTCATTAAGAATTTCTTTTTGGTACTTTGTTTGAAAGCGCTGCTTTAAAATCGCCTGTGCAGTCTGCATTCCTGACATCACGGTTGCTTCGATACATCCCGAATTATAACCGTTGTTTATCCAGTCGCCCGTCAGATAGAGATGATCAAAGCCAGATTCATCTGTTTTGAGACGATATTTAGTGCTGCCGGGAACAGAAAGCACGTAACGATCTGATGGATTAATACCGGCTTGCCAGTATTGAGCATGATATCGTTCCTCTCCTTGGCGGTTTTCCAAATCAACAAGTAAATCCCAATTCAGTCCTTGAGGATTTTCTGCAGTTGTGGCTTTTGGCCACAGATGTCCGATATGATTTTGGAGGAAATTAATCGCCTGTTTATCGACTTGTTTCTGAACTTTTTCTGGGAAATCATATTCATGACTGGGGGGAATTCCCGGATCTGCAATTACACCTGTAAAATAGGCAACGTTATAGGGATAATGTTCGCTAGGCCAATTTTCTCGTTCAAGCAGAACGCTCATATCAGCATAGGTATCTAAAGGTTCGACGTATGCGCCCACAACAGGACTGGCGATTTTCCATCCCAGTTGCCGCAAATTGTCTTTGAGCCATATCTGCCCTCCCTGAGTTGCCACTGTCTGGATTTTTGATATCATATCGCGCCATTTTTGATTCGCCTGAATCAGTTCAGAGCAAATCGCCGGCAAACCGCCCAGAGAAATGCCGAGAACTGCGATATCAAAATCTTCGCCGGCTTTAAGATTCACTTCTTCCACATCAGTCCACGGACTCCAGAAAGATTCCAGATTGATGTTTTCTTGTTGCAGTTTTTCGCCTTCTTCGATTTGTTCGTATCGTGGCTCACTGGGCCAGCACAGCAGTCTTTTTACTTGAATTAACGGGTCGTATTCTTGATTTTTGTCTATCAAATTGACCTGCCGGCCAATGCTAATGCGCTCAATCGATTTCCCGTCTTCAGAAAGGTGGAGCTGTTTAACTCGATGAAAGAATTTAAACTTAACGCCTCGCCGCTTTAGCACCTTGTAAAGTGGGGCGAAGATGGTATCTCCCATGCCGGCCTGCATTTTCCACATAATCGCCCCTTTGTATTGGAAAATCACAGTTGTTAGGATGCGAATAGCTGTGCCGGCTGCCAGTTCGGGTTGTTGGATATTGCCTCCCGGAAAAGCGTAAACGAGATCGTATAACACCCGAACAAACGCTGAATTGAGGGTTGTTTCTCGTGCGCCATGTTTCCGCAGCCAATCTCTATAATCAAACTCATCTAAAGGATCTAGAGAGCCATGAAAAACTATCTCATCTGCGATTAAACCCCGGATATTGGCAGCGCCCAAATCTAGGAGAGTTACTAGCCGAAAAGTGTTAGCATCCAGCTCGATAGCTTGGTCTATTTTGAGCTGGAACCCCTCCATGAAGCGCTCGATGAGTTTTTTAATAATTCTGTGATGTTCGATGCGGTGAGTTCTGGGGTTGTTAGAAAGAGATTCGGCCAGTTTGTAAGCGAGATAAAGGAACGTTCCCTCAGAGGTTAACTCTGTTTTCTCCAAAATCGTTCCGATCTCTTTTGTAGTATTTTCAAACCACTCCCACCAACGTTCTGGTGAGTGAAGGAGTAACTGAACCAGCTTATCAGGAAAGTGAAAAAGTGCGGTTTCTGAAGTTAATTTTAACGTTGCCCAACCCAAGTCTATTTGTTTGATCAAGCGTTCTAACCACGTTGGGGTTGTTTGCAAATTAGAAACGCTATCAACTGACAGGCTAGAATTCAAAACAGTTAAATCTTCATAACTCTCATGCATCAATTTAAGTGTTGTCCAAATATGCTCCCATAAAGTAGCTATTCCCCCAGCTTCCCAAGGCAGTAATTTATTCGTGGGAAAATTGAGTGGCCATTGAACCCACTTGCCATTTAGATACTCTTGGAGAACAATCAGACTGTGGGGTTTGAAAGCATCTTCTACTGACGTAAATGGGCCATCATATCCCAGTTCATCGTAGCACTGCTTCATCACTTGAAAAGCATTCTGGTAAAATCCAAAAAAGATATGTAATCCGTGTTCTTCAATGCGATAGTTTGGTTCGCAATAGGGTTCGTGAGGCCGCACGTTGCGTCCGCTTGCCCCCTTACCACCCAAACGCCAACCTGTTTGATAGATAGTAATGTCGTAATTAGCATTCCATCCCGGCTGGTTGGTGAGTTCAAATGCTGTTGTTAGGGACGCCATTCCTCCTCCTAACAACACAATTTTTTTGGTTTCAGTAGCTTCAGACATTGCTATTTATGTGTTTAATTTGTGAGGACGGCTGCGATTGAAAATTTAGGACAAACGGTTAAAATTTTGCTGTGTTTTACTGGCAACTTGATTTTTCAGAAGCTTTCCAAATTACTTTGGCATCTTCAACTGTGAAGTCAAAGTTCAGCTCAAACGCCAGCTTGACTGGTAAATTTATCGGGTCTTCTGCCGGCATTTGGCCTCTTATTAACCCCAATTCGCTGACAATCGGGTGACTGGCAAAATTGTAGATGCTAACTTTAAATTTTTCGCTCAAGCCACCAACACTTAGCAGCCGGCCCCCATGAAATCGTGAGAGTTTCATCGGAATTTCTAAAATTTCTTGGTAACAAGCTTTTTGGCCATCTTTTGCATCGCGGAACTGCTTTAACATAACAACCGGAACTTCAGCTTCGATGAGATATTCTAGTAGATGAATTGGCAAGCCTAAGCCGGGAATTTCGATAGTATTGTTATCCCCTAACAGCAAGTCTGCGATATCTCTAACAGCCTCGTTATAGGTTGCCCAGATTTTAGGAGATTGAGCTTCGCTGTTCTTCTTTATGTGTAAAACTTCGATCAGTTTTTCCCATTTTGCCTCGGTTTGCGCGGTCAGCGTTTTCCAGGTATGAGCGTGTAAAGTCAAGCATTCGGGTTCCGTATTAGCCGGCGGAATTTGAAATCCTCCGAGTTCTTTGGGAATTCCATAAACTTCACGTCCCGAAACTAATGCCGGTGAATTACTGACAAAAATATAAGGGACAAACCAAGCCATGCGGTCTACTTTAAACACCGGCCCGATTTGTTGGCCAACCATTGTCAGCATCCAAATCACAACTTCTTGCTCGTCAATATAACCCCTATCGCGGTCGGGTTTATCTCTTGAACTTAAGGATTCTAGGGTTCCAAAGGTCAGAATAATATAATGGGTCGCTGGCCGGTAGTGAACTTTTCCGTTAGCTGGATCGTTGAGATATTTATCACACAGTTGTTGTAACTTGTGCAGACTTCCTTCTAATACAAAGCCATAAAGGTTCGTTCCTTTGATATCGAAAGGCTGACGAAAACATTGCTCACTGGCACGTTCGATGTAATCATGAGATTTTGAAGCCGGCTTATTTTGGGGGAGCAACGTTTCCACAAAGTTTAGAGCTTCTCGCTCCAAAAGTTCACCTTTTTTAGCTAATTCTTGGACAACTTGATCCAATTCTTGCTGGACTTGGGTGAGATTGTCTTGTCGTTTTTGTGAGTTTCCCAGCAGTTCGATCAAGCTAAGAGCACCTCCCAAAGCGACGCGAAAGCCTGTCTGCAAAAGTTGAGTGGGACTGTTAGAATTCATTTATTTTGTGAAGAATGAGGGTTTAATTTTATTTAGAGAAAAATTTTAACAAAAAAGGTTTACTAAGTTTCTAAATTTAAGAGACAATCGTTGGAGCAGATTACTAAGGTTATTTTTGCTACAATTGCACAACCCGCTTTTTTGATTTCCATCTATTAAAGCACGTTTTTTTTGTAGCCAAGGAATTCGCAATATTTTTTAAAGTAATATCTGAACAAGAATCAACTTATGTGGATGATTTAACATTTTTGGGAATAGATGAGAAGCAGCAAGTTTTGTGAGAAACTTGATTTTAGATTAACCGACCAAAAAGGAGTGACAGTGATTGAGCAATAAAACTGCCGGCAGACGATAAAATGAATCAGCCTGCCGGTGTTGCTTTTAGTGAATATAAAATTTTATCTAAATAAATATTTTTGAATTGAAAGCACGGCTATAAAAGCAAAGTCCACCCCTGCGGACTTTAAATCTTACAAATTTTATAGCCGGCTTGCCAATAACCTTGATTTTTATTGCCTCAGAATTCGCTTCTGAAAGCCCACCGAAACGTTTACAAACTCCGCAAAGACGCCCGCTGTTCTCGCCCAATTTGCAGCACCCACTCTAGAACTTCTGGATACTCTTCAAACTGAGATTTCTGGGATTTGTAGAGTTGCAAGGCAATATTTAGTGATTCTTCATTCAGACAAGATTTGAGTACCGGCACCCAACCTTTTGCCCACTCCCAAGCACTATCTAGCCCCGCATTTTGCTCTTTTAAGTCTTTCACCCTGTACTTTTGCTCATCTAAGTAATCCCGCAACCGCTCCCGCTGTATTTCTGAGTAGCGATAGGTTTCCAAGTCACTTTCTACGAGCAAAATTAGTTCTTCTAAAACTCGCCAATTATCACAGTTAGAGAGTAATTCCTTTACTGCTTCCAACCAGCACGGCAAGGAGCGATAGCTGCCAAACCGGCCTCCCTCACCCGACACGACAATTAGAAACAGCGCCGCCCATTTCCAGGCATCTTCTGGTGTTTCGTCTTCCGGTTTAGGCCGGGGAAAATAAAGTTGCTCGATCGGCCTTCTCACCCCCTGAGCAATATCAGACAGGGTGATATTAAGGGTGCGGGGTTCGATGAGATCTATTAAGCGCTTATTATTCATCATTCATGCCTGCGTTGACTCTGCATTTCTGCTTGGGGATTCACTTGAATTCAATCAACCGAATATTTGTTTAAATACGTCGGTGAAACAACTTAGCTTTCCAATTTTTGGAGAGCGAGCTTTGTTTGAGTCTTCGCTCGGAACTCCCTATATTCTATGGGAAATACCCCTCACTCAAACGAGTGAATTTACTGATTTATATAGGCTTTAAATTTACGCATTTTGTAGGGTTTTACAACCTTTTTAATTATAGCGCAAATCGACTCGGTTTGTTGCTTTTTAAATCAACATTTGAGAGAAAGCAAAAAATCTAATTGGGACTTTTTATTGACAAACATCGAGTTGATTAACTTATAAAATTGGAAGAAATCAAAAGTTTATTTAATACTTTGCTGGCGAACGGCCTCTGGGGAGTGCTGAGTCCTGAGTGGGAGAGTGGCTGAAGAAAAGCAGGCGCGACACCATTTGAGGTAGGTTGGGCGCAGTGAAACGGAGGGTTCTCAACTCAACGTTTCAAATGCTTGTCAACGTTAAGTTTCGCGTTGCTCTAGCCGACAGACTTATCTATAGGATTAATCTTGCAGCAATGCCTGAAACTGCTCAGAAGCGCGAATCGCATCAAAAGCCGGCTCAGCGGTGGCTGGCTGCCGGTACTCATCAGGACTCAGCTCAAACGCTTTTTGCAGGTGTTCGATTGTCCGCCGCACATCACCTTGTGAGGCATAACAGCAAGCCTTGCCATACCAGGCATCGGAGACATAGGAATCGAGTTCCAGCGCTTGATCATAGCTGGCAATGGCATCGCGAGTTCTGCCTGAAAGCTGCAACGCCAGACCCCGATAAACCCAGGCGTCTGGGTAGTCGGGTTGAATATCGACGGCGCGATCATAACCGGCAATAGCATCCTCATACCGGCCTAACCACAGTAAGGCATCGCCCTGCCGGTAAATGGCCCAATAGTCGCGCGGCCTGAATTCTAAGGCTTTGTCATAGCTGGCAATGGCATCTTGATAGCGACTCAGGCCAAACAGTGCGATACCCCGCCTGTACCAACTCCAGTAGTCTTTTGGCCTGAGTTCCAAAGCTTGATCGTAGCCGGCAAGCGCTTCCTCAGATCGGTTCAAGTTATACAGGAAAATGCTTGCCCGGTGATACAAAGCCCAGTAGTCATCCGGTCGAATTTCCAAAGCTTTGTTGAAGCTGGCAACGGCGTCGCGATACCGGCCCGCATTACGCAATGCATGACCCCGCTGATACCAACTCCAGTAGTATGCCGGTTTTAGCGCCAACGCTTTGTCATAGCTGGCAATGCCATCGTTATACCGGCGTAATTCTGCCAGTACGTTTCCACGCTGATGCCAAGCGCGGTAGTCATCTGACCGGCAGGCTAAGGCTTCTTCATAGCTATCAAGGGCGTCCTCATAAAGACCCGCCTGCCGCAGGGCATTCCCGCGCTGATACAAAGCCCAGTAGCCATCGGGCCGGCATTCCAAATTTTTGTTATAACTCGCCATTACGTCATTATGACCGCTAGGGATGCGTAGCGCGTGAAAGGCTTGATAGGGACTCATAAAGACAGCGGTACACGGAATAGCTTCTAATTCTCAGTATATGAGAATTGGGAGTAGCTAGGGACTAGAAGCTAAGGACTAGGAAGGACAGAGGGCGTGAAAATCCCCCATGCCCAATCCCCCATGCCCCTATCAATCATTCCCCTCGTTACCTTCTATTAACGTCAAAAACCGATTATCTCTGCGAATGGCGTTAAATTTTGCGTCTTTTTTAGCAAGTTTGCTGTAAAGGTCAGGATTTTGATTGATGGCGTAGCGCAAGTTTTGGATCGCCTTCTCAACATTACCCAAACCGGCATAACAGCAAGCCTTGTCATAACACGCTTCCGGGTCATTCGGTTTCGTTTCCAGGGCTTTGTCAAAACTGGCAAGGGCGTCTTCAATGCGACCTAAGCGTTCCTGGGCCAGACCTCGCCGATGCCATGCCCAGTAATCATCCTGCTTGATTTCTAAAGCTTGATTGTAGCTGGTAATTGCGGCTTCATAATCGCCGGCATGACGCAGCGCTTCCCCACGCCGGTATTGTGCCCAGTAGTCATGGGGTTTGATGTCTAGGGCTTTGTCGAAGGAGGTGAGGGCATCTTCTAGCCGGCCTAAATCATCTAGGGCGATGCCGCGCTGATACCAAGCCCAGTAGTCATTTGGTCGTAATTCTAAGGCTTTTTCGTAGCTAGCGAGAGATTGTTCGTAACATTTTAAGTCTTGTAAGGCGATGCCGCGATGATACCAAGCCCAGTAGTCATCCGGGCGCACTTCCAGGGCTTTGTTGTAGCTGGTAACCGCTTCTTCATGCCGGCCTAAGTCGTCGAGGACGTTGCCGCGCTGATACCAAGCCCAATAATCATCCGGTCGTAATTCTAAGGCTTGGTCGTAGCTAGCCAAAGCGTCTTCAAGCCGGCCTGCATTGTGGAGGACGCTACCGCGTTTGTAGTAATCCAGATACTCATTTGTGCCGGCTGCCGGTGCTTGCTTTTCGCCGGCGTTCATGGCTGCCGTGGGGGTGGGGTCTTCTAAGACGCTACCCTGTATTTCCAAGGCTTGAGATTCTTCTTTGTGGCTCATCTAAACCCCCAGCAGTAGTGCAATTTTGAATTGAGTATAAGGGGAACTGAACTTTGAAAGTGTTACCCTTAAGCACAATCCAAAGTGAAGGGAAAATAATTTTGAATGGGTGAATTTTGAATGGAAGAATCTCTTTTAAAATTCACACACTCACCCATTCAGAATTTCTCTTCTCAATGGTGACTTTTTCCTGCAATCAAAGCCTGAAATTGTTCGGATGATCGAATGCTGTCAAAATCTGAAGTATTGCCGGCAAGATGCCGGTATTGATCGGGATCGATCAAAATTGCTTGTTCTAATTTCTCAATTGCCTGTTGCACATTTCCCTGTAAGGCATAGCAGCAAGCTTGACCGTACCAAGTATCCGGTTCTTCCGGTTCAATCTCCATTGATTGATCGTAACTGGCAAGGGCGTCTTCAATGCGACCTAATTGCCGCAATGCTTGGGCGCGGTTGTTCCAAGTCCAAGCTTCGGGATAGTCTGGGGGGCATTTTAAAGCCTGATCGTAGCTGGCAATCGCATCGTCGGCACAGCCTAATTTAGCAAGGGCAATGCCTCGGTTATTCAGTGCTCTGGCGTAATCAGGCCGGCGGGCTAAGGCTTGATCATAACTGGCAATAGCCGCTTCGTACCGGCCTAACTCATCGAATGCCATGCCCCGGTTATTCCAGGCTTCTGGATAGTTTGGTTGCCATTTTAAAGCGTGTTCGTAACTGGCAATGGCCTCTTCATGCCGGCCTAAGTGGCCCAAGGCAATGCCCCGGTTAAACCAAGCTTCTGGGTTGTCGGGTTGAATTGTGAGAAGTTGATCAAAGCCGGCGAGGGACTCTTCCGGGCATTCTAATTCATCTAGGGTAATGGCGCGGTTGAGTAAAGCTTCTGGGTGATTGGGTTGCAATTCCAGCACTTTCTCGAAGCTGGCAATGGCTTTTCCGTAACTTCCTAAATTTCCCAGCGCTAAGCCCCGCAAATACCAAGCTTCGGTGATTTCGGGGTTAATATCGAGGGCGCAATCATAGCTAACGAGGGCGTCTTCATGCCGGCCTAAATCGTCGAGTAATTGAGCGCGATTGTACCAGCCGGCAGCGTCATTGGGTCTCATTTCCAGCACTTCGCTGTAGCTTACCAAAGCCTCTTCATAGCGTCCCATCTGGTGCAAGGTTTCACTGCGCCGGTAGTATGCCCAGTAGTCCCACCAGCGGTTTTCAATGGCTTTCTCAAAACTGGTGAGGGCATCTTCATGCCGGTGCAAGTCATACAACGCCACACATCCCCGTTTATACCACGCCCAGTAGTCTTTGGGCCGCAGTTCCACCGCTCGATTGTAGCTGGCAAGGGCATCTTCGTAGCAGCGTGCGTGCCGGTAAGCCTCGCCGCGCTGGTAAGTTGCCCAGTAGTCGTCCGGGCGCAATTCCAAGGCTTTTCCAAAGCTGGCGGCTGCTTCTTCGTGCCGGTTTAATTCATCCAAAGCGATGCCCCGGTTATACCACACCCAATAGTCTGCCGGTTCCTGTTCTAAAGCTTTGTCATAACTGGCAATCGCTTCTTCGTAGCGGCCTCTATCCAGAAAAGCATTACCTTCCCGGTATAAATCCCTATTGCTATTTGGTTCTAGCTCTAATTTTTCATCGTGGATTGCACTCACGTTAGTCATACCTCCTGTATAAACACCCACTCTAGATCATCACCCCGAAAGCCTTAAAAAACTTCATTTTTTTTTAAATCTTCAGTATTTCTAAAGGTTAAAGATTTGATGACATTTGCCAGAGTTAAGTTTTCTTTCGGCGAATTTAGTAAAAAAGCCGTTTGTGTTTAAATAAAAATCTTATAATCCCACAATTAAAGACATTTTTAATCATTAAGCTTATCGGCATTTACCTGCATAAACCTAACGGCAAGCTGGGCTATCATCTGCGGTTTTAAAACAAAAAGCTAACTTATGCAAGTTTCGCATTATGGAAAACTGAATAAAAAATTCGCTATGATTTTTTTTAATAGTAATCCACTGTTTTCCTTCAGCAATAAGCAGCTATTTTAGAATTACACCAAACCAACCTTTCTCAATGCCACTTCAGCAGCTCGTTTTTCAGCATCTTGTTTGCGCCGGCCCTTGCCAACTCCGTACATTTTTCCTTTAACATACACTTCAGCCGTGAACTCTTTCGCGTGTGCCGGCCCATCCTCATCAATAATTGCATAGTCAGGATTTTGCCCAAATTTTGCTAGCGCCCATTGTTGAAACCGATTTTTCGAGTCTACGAGATTCTTAGGGTCTTCATCAGAATCGGGAAAAATAATGCTGTCTGCTACAGGAATAAATAGCTTATTTATAAAAGCACGAACTGGAGTAATTGTTGAATCGAGAAAGTACGCGCCGATAATCGCTTCAAAGGTATCACTGAGCAATGATGGGTTTTGCCGGCCTCCATCTTTATCTGCGCCTTTACCTAGCCGCATTAAATCACCGATGCCTAGCTGACTTGCAAATTTTGCTAACTGCTTTTCGTCTACCAAAGCAGAGCGCAAGCGCGTTAGTTGCGCCTCGGTCATATCATCATAACGCTTATAAAGCAGTTCACCGACCAAATAACCCAGCACAGCATCCCCTAAAAATTCTAAACGCTCATTGTTTTCACGTTCATCCGGGTGTTCGTTAACATAAGAACGATGAGTTAGTGCAAGGCGCAAAAGAGATTCATCTTTAAATTGTGGAATTTTTGTCATTGTTATCTCTTTTCTTGCTAAGTTCATTCACCGCACGGAAAGGGCAGGTAGGATACCTACCCGCCTAATAAATATTTTTACAAGTTTTGGGTGCCGGTTATCAACAGGTTACGGGTTTCCAGCCAGGAGGGAATCGACTATTTCCGCGCCACTTGTTGCACGGCGAACAAGCAAGCCGCAAGTTTTCAAAAGAGTTAGATCCGCCTTTGCTTAAGGGAGTAAAGTGGTCAATTGTTAACTGATCTTCAAGTAGTTCTTTCCCGCACCAAGCACAATATGAACCGTCTAAAGCGATGAGTTTCTCTCTTGCATTGCGCTTTTGCTTTGAACTCATTCGCTTTGAACTCTTTTTTGCCATGTTTACGCTTCCTTTTTGCGATTTATTTACATGACAGCTTTGGTAGATTACGCATCTAGCACTCACGGAGTTTTGCTCAAAAGACTTGCAACAGAGAAATATTTCCCAATAACGGCAATTCAGAAGTAGTAAAGAATGCTACTGCTGGATTACTCAGGATATAGGGATAATTTCCCAAATACAAGTCCATAAAATGAGAACAACTCACACTAAGCGAACACGTTTAAGTGGTGCTAGGTGTGAGCTGATGTCTCAGGTGCGGTATTACTTGGTAGCAATTCTTTGTCATCGAAGGTATAACCTCGATTAGATCTAGTAACCCTTTTGACAAGTACCTCTGTACTTTGCTAGATCACAAATTGCTATTTGTTCGGTTCTCAATAGGGTTTGAGACTTATAGCTAGTAAGGCTTCTGACGATGGCGTCTGTACCTTACTAGAGCAAGAACCGCCGTTTTATACCGCATCTGAGACAGCAGCCCACGTTTTAAGCTGGATGCTGATCTTAGATGTCATTGCGTAAGAACATAGCACGTAACATCATCAAGTGTCAAGGGTGTTATTGAAACAGATTTTGTAATAGACCGGGTGTGTGCCAGAGAGTATAAATAATGAACGCAAACAACAAGGTAATTAAAAGAGTCAAGATATAGCTAATACAAATTAATAAACCATCCGATTCTAAAGTCGCAACAACAAACAGCAAAATTCCAATCGTGGGGATCGGGTTTGTAAAAGGAATTGGCAACATCAGTAACAGCGTCAGCCAAGCAATACAAACTCCATTCATTTGCCAAACGCGGGGATTGTCTGCGATTCGCGGCAACCGGCGCTTGGTCAATTTTTCCAAAATGCGGGTGATTTTCTTGAGATTTTTTAACAGTAGTAGGACAAATGCGTGGGGAAATTGAAACTGAGCAACTTTTTTTGGCAGCCAAGGGGTGCGCCGGCCTAGGGCCATCTGTGCAGCTAAAAGCAAGCTGCCGATCCCTAAAACAGCAGTCAATCCGGGTGGCATGGGAAACAAAAAGGGTAACGTAATCAAGCCAATAACTAGGCTAAATCCCCGTTCCTTTGTTTCTGTGATAATATCTGCGAGGGTAAGAGAAGTTTCGGATAATCGTTTGAGAAGTGACTCAATATCCTGAGAAAATTTCAACGGCATAGAAACCTAAATTCGTGATTGGCTTTTCGCTGATCGTAAAACTCTTTAAGTTTTAATGATAGCAATCTGGTAAATGGCTTGCAGAAACACCCGATGCAATTGATAAAAAGTAAAGAATTCGCAGACACCGGCATCAGCTATAGCTGACAATTTGCTCAATCAGTTTGACAGCACCGGCAGCACCATTAAGGTACGCTTTTGGAATTTTGGTTGAGGATATTGATTTGTTAGCCTGATTGAGGAAATCGCAAACAGCCGAGAGTGCACCCTCTACACTTTCAACCAGCTTCACCGGCACGGTTACTTGATTCTCTATCCACCGTAGCACACGCATTTCCTGCCGATCGTACTGACGTTTAAAAGCAAACGCCACCAAAGGAACACCCACAGAGAGACATTCATAAAAAGTGTTATAACCGGCACCTCCCACCACCACATCCGCTGCCGGCAAACATTCAATTCCCGGCCAGTGAAACACCCACAATTCTGCCGGACAATTTTCTGGACACTCTGGCGCTAAACACCGCACCGTCACTCCAGGCAACGATTCAGCCAGCACTCGTGTCAAGTTGCCATACAAGCTTAACTCTTCAGCACGACCGGCAGCGCAGATCACAATCAACGGGTTAGTGTCAGTGGGATTTAAACCCAATAAAGTCCGCGCATGAATGACATCTGGCAGTTCGCCGGCGCTGCGGATCAACCACGGCGCAGTATGTCGAACCTGGGGAAGTTCTGCCAAAGGCATCTCCTCACCTTCTCCCGGCACAATTACTAAATCAAAGTTATCTGCAACGAAATCCGGCAAATTCTTAGCAATAACATAATCCGGATTAATGTCTCGATGAATTAAAACTTTCGAGGCGCTCAATTGAGGCAATATCTCTGCCAGTTCTCCGCCAAGTCCTCTGGGGAAAGTATCTACAATTACACACTCATACTGCTCCTCTGCCAGCATTTGACGCACCTGATTTTTAATGGCGCTAGATGATGCGATGGGTGAAATGACATGGAGATAACAACCTTCCACAATTGGCAATGGATCAGTTGCTCCTAATAATTCTGAATCCTCAAGGGTGAAACGTAAATTTTCTGAGAAAGGCAACATTGACAAAGTAGAAAGCAATCCTAAACAGTCGTCTGGTTCTTCTTTTTGTTTTTGTATCTTTACGGTTTCCTTTGCAAGGAATGAATCAGCATAGACCAGGCGATCAGAAGCTTCATATTGCAATAAGTGAGCCGCATAAGGACTATTGCAGAGAATAATCACCGGCCTATGAATTGCTGCAATTCGACCGAAGCTCAGAGAGCGAACTAAATGACCCCACCCGCCGCCAAGGGCGTAGATCAGCCAAGGTTCAGTTGAAGGGAGAGATGTCAAAGAAGTCAGTAAGGATTGGGGGATTTCAATATTTAAAGTCTGTTCCTGAATCATACACTTAATCAGCCGCTCCGAGGTACAGGGAATAGGGATCTGATAGGTTTACGGGTGCTTTAACACCTCTTTGGAGGGAAATCTGTACAGAACGTTGAATTCAGGACTTGGTAGGAAGCAAGACAGCACGCTCTGCAACTTAACAGTTACGTTTTGAACGAGCCGGGTTAAAAGCTTAATAACGGTAAAAATTATTGATGACATTAACATGACGAATTGCACCCTATTGATTCTGCAAAAGAAGACGCTAGAATTAACCTTTAAGTTCATACCAAATTGTCATTCTTAAGACTTTCGACAACATACCACAGACATCAGCTAAAAATGCTAAGCACACTTAAGATGTTTTTAGGGTGCCTTGTGGGGTGCGTAGAAAGTCAGTGAAGCAGCAACCCTGCGGTTGGGAGATACGCCCCTGAGTGAATTGTTTAAAGGCTTTGTGAATGCACGAGCGTTAACTGATTAAATAGAGTCTGATCGGTTGCCGCACACAATTGAGTTGGCGCAACTCATAACCGGCTAGTGTGGAAAGTCACCGGCTGCAACTAAAATCTGGGCAGCAAGCACCTCTGAACCCATGACGAAACTGATTATCCAAATTCCTTGCTACAACGAGGAAAATACCCTAGGCGTCACGCTAGCAGCCTTACCGCGCCAACTGCCTGGGGTGGATCACATTGAGTGGCTGGTGGTTGATGATGGCAGCCAAGATCGCACGGTTGAAGTGGCGAAGGAGTGTGGTGTCGAACATATTATTCGTCTTTCCTGCAACCAGGGGTTAGCAAAAGCGTTTATGGCGGGGCTAGAAGCTTCGCTGAAAGCCGGTGCTGATATCATTGTCAACACGGATGCGGATAATCAGTATTGTGCGGAGGATATTCCTCAGCTGATCCGGCCTATTCTGTTAGGGCAAGCTGAAATTGTGGTGGGAGCACGCCCCATTACAGAAATCAAACACTTTTCGCCGGCTAAAAAATTCTTGCAGAAGTTGGGCAGTTGGGTGGTGCGCCTTGCTAGCAATACCAATATCCCCGACGCGCCTAGTGGCTTTCGCGCCTTTAGCCGGGAGGCGGCGATGCAGTTAAATGTCTTTAATGAATATACCTATACCTTAGAAACCATTATTCAAGCCGGCCAAAAAGGGATGGCTATCACCTCTGTGCCGGTTCGCACCAATGGCGTGTTACGATCCTCCCGCTTGGTCAAGAGCATTCCTTCCTATGTGCTACGTTCCCTATTTACGATCTTGCGGATTTTCATGGTATACAAACCACTCCGCTTTTTCTTATTCTTAGGGAGCGTACCGTTTAGTATGGGTGTAACTCTTGGCATTCGCTGGCTAATTTACTTTTTTGCCGGCACTGAACGCACTCGAATTCCCAGTTTAATTCTGGCTAGCATTTTAATTTTGATGGGCTTTCAGTTATGGATTTTAGGGTTAGTTGCTGATTTACTGGCAGCCAACCGTAAACTGATGGAAGAAATTCAACTGCGACTGCGACGCAAGGATTTTAGGGGATAAAAAGGGAGGGCTGAGTCCTGAGTGGAAGAGTTAAAGAAATTATGAGTTTATAAAGTTGTAAAGTATTAAGTATCAATTTTCTGGTAAGCGTAATTTAAAATCTAATATCTAAAATTTAAAATGGCTATGAGAGACTTGTTTGCCCGTGAGGCATTGGCACAAATTCCGAAAATTTTAACGCTGTTAGATCGTAATCGCCACAGCCCGACTTATGGTTGCTTTGACCGCAACTTCTGGCATTACAAAATTATAGATTTTCCCAGTGGGATGTCTCAGGAGTTTGTTTGGCCCTTGGCTTTGGCTTACGATACAAACGTGCCAAATAACCCTTTTTATCGGCAGCCGGTGATTCGGGATTTCGTAGAAGCCGGCATTCTTTACGCAGCCCGCAGCGCCCATGCAGATGGGTCTTGTGATGATTATTTTCCCTATGAACGGGCCGGCGGGGCGGCGGCTTTTTCCCTACTAGCTTGTATCGAAAGTTATTTGCTAATGGGTCTATATAGTGATGAGGCGGTAAGGTTTTTTGAAAAACGGGCTGATTGGTTAGCAAATCACAATGAAAGTGGGCAACTAACAAACCACCAAGCTTTAATTGTGTTGTGTCTAGAATTGCTTTCTCAGCTATTAAAAACCTCGAAGTGGAAACGAGCAAAAGCGATACGTTTAGAACGGGTGCTAGATTGGCAAAGTAAAGAAGGCTGGTTTCAGGAATACGAGGGTTGCGATCCGGGATACCATACCCTGACCATTTCCTGTTTGGCTAAAATTCACCAATTAAAACCGGATGTGAGGTTGAAGGAAGTCATTACAAAAGCGGTTGAGTTAGCCGGCCATTTTATGCACCCGGATGGATCTTATGGCGGTGAATATGCAAGTCGCAACACTTACAATTTTTTCCCCCACGGGTTTGAATTAGCCGGTCGCTGGCTACCAGATGCCCTAAGAATTAATGATTATTTTTTGCAAGGATTGGCTGCCGGTTTGGCGGCTTCTCACTCGGATGATCACATCATTGGTCATCATACCTGGAATTATTTACTCGCTTGGCGGGATTTTGCGCCCGAACGACCCACACCGATTCCTCGTCCCAGCAGTCGTGTTTGGTTGCCCGAAGCTCAACTTTTAATTGACCGCAGTTTTGATGACGATATCAGCCGCATAGACAAAAGTTCTCGTGTCTCTACAGAACTGTATTTAGCGGTTAATAAAGGTGGGGTGTTTAAACTGTTTCGTGATCGCAAGTTGGTTGCTTCTGATACGCAGTTTTCTGTATTGGTACGTGAAGGAAACTCTGTTAAAAATGCGGTGGGGCATTTAATTGGCCCGTATCAAGTCCAGCTCGATCAAGAAGAAATTACAATTCAAGGTCAGTTGGGGTGGGCGAAACAGCAACAAATGACGCCAGCAAAATTAATTTTATTGCGGGTCGTGATGCTTGGTTTCGGGCGGTTTTTTCCGAACTTAATTCGCAAGTTATTGCAAAAAATGTTAATCACCGGCAAGCAAGATGCGCCCTTTCGTTTCACGCGCCGGTTGCGGTGGGAAAATGGTCGATGGATTGTCACAGATGAATTGCAAGCAGACTCCTGGCAAAAGGTGGTGGCTGCCGGCATTGGTTGCGACCAAACTTCAATTTATGTGGTGATGAGTCGCACGTTTCAGTTAGGTCAATTACAGCCTTGGTTAGACCTCACGGATGAAGTTAAAAAACTCGCGCCCGGTGAACCGTTAAAAGTGGAGCGCCGGTTATAAATATTAAGGGTTAATTTTTAATTTTGGCTGGTTTTCTCAAGCTGAAAAATTGTCAGAACCTTAAGGGCAATCTACAGTGAAATAGGAATGCCGGCGGCAAAAGTCACCTTAAGACAGATGTCAGATTTAGTAGCTGCATGGTAGTCTCCTGACCAGGAATTTGGCAACCAATGGGAGAAAAGCAGTGAACCGATTGTTATTCCGTATGGGGTTGGGGCTTTTAGTCGCGTTTTTTGGGCTAATTAGTTATTTCACGAGTACGGTAGAAAACCCGATCACAGGGGAAAAGCAGCGGGTAAAACTCTCACCCAGGGAAGAGGTGGCACTTGGGCTTCAGGGCCGGCAGAGAATCGCACAACAGTTTGGGGGTCTTTACCCAGATGAGCAGCTGCAAGCTTATATCGATCAGGTAGGACAGCGGGTAGTGAAACAGTCGGTGGCTTCTAGTTCACCTTATCCCTTTGAATTTCATTTGCTGGCTGATGCGAAGACGGTGAATGCGTTTGCCCTGCCTGGGGGGCAGGTTTTTGTTACGGTTGCGTTGCTAAAAAAGATGAATTCGGAAGCTCAACTAGCGGGTGTACTGGGCCACGAAGTCGGTCACGTTATAGGCCGGCATGGGGCTGAACACTTGGCAAAACAGCAGCTTGGTGGGGCGCTGGTAACGGCTGTTGGTGTGGCAACGACGGATGAACAGGGGGGTGGAAGGCAGGGGGCAGTGCTCGCGCAGGCTGTTAACCAAATGGTGAGTTTGCGTTATGGACGCGAGGATGAGTTGGAGAGTGATCGGCTGGGTGTGCGGTTTATGAGTGAAGCCGGTTACGATCCGAGGGGGTTGATCGAGGTGATGAAGATATTCGAGGCGGCAAGGAGTGGGGGAGCACCGCCAGAGTTTTTAAGTTCTCACCCAAACCCAGGCAACCGGGTTGAACGTTTACAGGGTTTGATCGCGGATAAATACCCGAATGGTGTGCCGGCAAATCTTCAGGACGGACGCGAAGAATTTGCTCGTATTGTGCAGCCGCGTTTGCAAGGGCGCTAGTGAGTGCCGGCTTTGTTTTAGTGAGTTTTTGATTTACATTAGCGAATATTTGTCTATCTCGCTGAGGCGAAATAGGCAAAATTCTCATACCAAAAGCGATTGGTTATATTCATAATATTGCTGAGGGACTTGAAAAATAGTGCCGATCAGCTATGTGCGGTCTTTTTGTCGCTACAATTCATTTTATCCCATTAGATTCCATCAATGATCAAGGCAAAGGAGAACACGTTATGTATTTGAGCGTTTATACCAAAGCGATTTTGGCCGGTTTGGCACTGAGTTTATGTCTGGTTGGCCCAGTATCAGCGAAGGCATCGCTCCCGAATTTCACAGCACAAGCAACTCAACAAACGCAGAAAATTACTGAAACTCAAATCCGCAATATTCTGGAGCAAATGAGGGTTGCTACAAAAAATAAAAATGCTGAGACAATTACTAACTTTATGTCTCCTAATGTTGCGATTGAAATAACTGTTCAGGCTGCGTCTGGTTCTCAGACACTTCGTTTGAAACGGCAAGAGTATCGCCAGTATTTGGAACAGGGATTTCAGATGATGCAGAACTACAACGGTTCCTATTCAAATTTAAAAGTTCAAGTTAGCCCGGATGGAAAAACTGCCACTGCGGCTTTTAATGTTAATGAGGAAGTTTCATTTCAAGGTCAAAAAATCCGTAGCACTTCTGCTGAAACTATTAGGTTTGAGTTAATTCAAGGGAAAATTTTGGCAACTTCGGTTAAGGCTGTTTCCAGGATTCAATAAAGATTAAGTTAAGTTGTGTCATTTTTTATGCAAGAACCGCCACCAAAACGCTATTACACCCCTGAAGAGTATTTGGCGCTGGAGGAAGCGGCTGAATACAAAAGTGAGTACAGGAATGGTGAGATCGTTCCACTACATTGGGAGGAAGATATGATGCCGGCACAAACAGAAAAACGTTATTACACGCCTGAAGAGTATTTGGCGCTGGAGGAAGCGGCTGAATACAAAAGTGAGTACAGAAATGGAGAAATCGTACCCATGACAGGCGGCACCACTAATCATAACCAAATCATAGGAAATCTTTACGCTAATTTACATTTTGCTTTTCGCCGGCAAAATTATCGCGTTTTTATGAACGATGTGCGCTTGTGGATGACGCATTATAAATTGTACACTTATCCAGATATTATGGTGATTGAAGGGGAGCCGGTTTATTATGAAAATCGTACGGATACTGTAACGAATCCACTAATAATTGTTGAAGTTTTATCAAAATCAACGAAAAACTATGACAGAGGCGACAAGTTTGATTGTTATCGCTCAATTCCTGAGTTTAAAGAATATATCCTGATTGACCAATATAGGTTTCATGTTGAACAATTTTCTAAAACTTCTGAGGGCAAATGGCTGTTGAGTTACTATGAATCGGCGGATGCTGTTTTAACTTTGTCTTCGATAAATTTTACAATTGCTTTGAGTGAAATGTATGAGCGGGTTGATTTTGAGTTGAGGGAGGAGTAAGATTTTTTAACCACAGATGCACACAGATAAACACAGATGGATACAGATGGGTTTAGGGTTGGGGGATAGGGGAATGGGTAATGGTTGAGGGATGATGGTTAATATATGAAACGAGTTATTTCTTTGGCTGTTAGCCTGATTATTTTGGCGGTTATTTATTCTAAAATTGATTTTCTTGGGCTAATTAGGGTTTTTCAAAATTGTAATGTTATTTGGATGGCAATTAGTCTGGGTATGGTGGTGCCGTTGACGATGTTGACTTCATGGCGTTTGCAACAGTTGATGCCCACCGGCAGAGGGTTGGGTTTTGGTGAGGCGAATGGTTTAATTCTGGCTGCGAGCACGTTGAATATGGTGCTGCCCTCGAAGATGGGGGATATTGCGAAGGCTTATTTTATGCGAGATAAGGGACATTTGAGCGGTTCCCTGTCTCTGTCGCTGGTGGTGTTTGAGAAGGCTTGCGATATGTTGTCGCTGTTGCTTTGGTGTGTGTTTGGGTTAATATTTTACCGGCACAAGGATGTTTTGTTTTGGCTGATGACGGCTGGGGTTTCTACCGGCTTGCTGGCGGGTGTACTGTTGTTAAGTTCTCGCCGGCTTGCCCAGTTATTTTTTACGATTTTGAGCCGGTTTGCTCCTAAAAAACTCAAAGTTAAACTTGACAAAATGCGCTTCTCCTGGTCAGAAATGCACGATTATTTTTGGAGCGATAAACGTCAGCTAGCGATCATCACCGGCACTTCTATTTTTATCTGGTTTTGCCATCTATTACAAATTTGGTTTTTTATTCTCGCACTCAATGCTTGGACGCCTTTTCTGGCAAATCTTGCCCTTTCTCCCCTGGCGATTTTGGCTGGTTTGCTGCCGCTGACGTTTGCCGGTGTGGGTACTCGTGATGCGGCGTTGATTTTGTTTTACCAGCCTTATTTTAATGCGCCAACTGCTGCGGCGCTGGGGTTACTTTGTACGTCGCGCTATGTCATTCCTGCCCTTGCCGGCTTGCCTTTTTTAGGGCAATATTTAACAGCGGTGCGCGGTAAAGTTTAATTTGAGCCGGCAAGGCAAGATTGCTCCCTGATTTTACAACCGCATATTACGTTTATCAATCATGTCTGCTAGAAGCGAAAACATCGCGATCTGGGTAGCAGCGACAAAGAGAATAAGTGTTCTCTCTGTTAAATCTTCCCGAACAAAGATATCTTGAAAAAGTGTGAAGAGGAAGCCGGCAAAGAATATACCGGCTACGGGCAAAAACACTCTCAGCGGTGCAAAATACACGCCGGTTCTGAGAATTAACTGAATAAAACCTAACGTATCGCGGATCGGTTTAATCTTACTTTTACCCACCCGAAATCGATAGTCAATTGGCTCGTAATGAACCAAATAATGGTTCGTTAGCATTGCCAGCGTGATCGTCGTTGTAAAACTAAATGTGTCGGGCAAAATATTGAGAAATCGCTCGACAACGCTTTTGTGAAAAACTCGCAACCCGCTATTCAAATCAGGAATCCGACGCCTTACCACCCATTGGGCAAAATGAACGAGGAACCACTTAGGAATTTTCCGGATATTGGAATACTGAACGTTTGCCCCGATTCTCGCGCCGACAACCATATCTGCGTGCATCGCCAGTGCAACTAATTCGGGAATTCGCTCATTCGGATAAGTGCCATCCGCATCTGTAATAACAATTAAGGGATACTGAGCGTGTTGAATTCCGGTTTTCAGTGCGGCACCATATCCCCGATTTCGCGGGTGTTCGACGAGCCGGATATCAGAACGAGCGCGTAAAATTTCACCGCTTCTGTCTGTAGAACCATCGTTTACAACAACGAGTTCATACTTGCTGCCAACACCCTGAAGCGTTTCCTGAAGGTGATCCAGCGTTGTCGTAATGCCTAATTCTTCGTTATAAACCGGCAGCACGAGCGAAAAAGCCGGACAAATCGCTCCTAAATTTTGAGCGGTTGGGTTTCCTTCTTCACCCAATATCTTGCCTTCGCCCATGACTTGTCTTCCACTCCTGCTTACATTTATTCCATCACCCCCATATACTATTCTGATTTGAGCCTTTCATTCCTCTGTCTGACCGCTATCATCTGAATTTGTTATAACCTTGCATGAATTAAATTACTTAGAATACCAATTTCAGCTTGCTTAAGCGCTCCCAAATCCACGCATTCAAAATTCAAAATTGATATGATATCGCATTTGCACAGATTTTTAAGCGCCCCACTCGGCAAATCATCATCGCCATTGGTGTTTTGGTTGACGTTAAGCCTGACTTTTGCGGTGATTTACAGCTTTTTGGGGCTACAGCAAGCCTTTGGCAGCGAGTATGTCGTGCAAGACGATGCCGTGCAGCACGTATTTTGGATGCAGCGCTTCATCGATCCCCAGTTATTCCCGAATGATTGGATTGCCAATTACTATCAATCCTCTGCGCCGGCTGGATATAGCGCTTTTTACCGGCTGTTTGCCACCCTCGGCGTCAATCCCCTGTTTTTCAGTAAAATCTTGCCCTTCGCCCTGGTATTACTCACCACCGGCTATTGTTTTGCCTGCGTGATGGAAATCTTGCCGGTGCCGGCGGCTGGGTTTATCGCCACACTGCTGCTGAATCAAAATTTGTGGATGAAGGATGACATCGCCTCAGCCACCCCTAGGGCGTTTCTGTATCCGCTGTTTCTCGCGTTTTTATACTATTTGATGCGGCGATCGCTGTTTCCCTGCCTCGCGGCGATCGCCCTGCAAGGGTTGTTTTACCCGCAATGCGTGCTGATTTCAGCCGGCGTGCTCATTTTGCAGTTAGTGCGTTGGGAAGGCTGGCGTCCCCGTCTATGTAAAGATCGGCGCGATTTTGGGTTTGTTGCCGCCGGCTTGGGGATGGCGCTGGTGGTGATGTTACCTTACGCCTTAGAAGCCTCAGAATTTGGCCCTGTCGTCACCGGCGCTCAAGCCCGAACAATGTTAGAGTTTTCCAAAGCCGGACGGAGTGATTTTTTCCGCAATCATTTCTCGAAGTTTTGGTTATGGGGAGATCGCAGCGGCTTTTTTCCAAGAGAATGGTACAAATTACCCCATAGTTATTTTCTTATTTTGCTCGGAGTCGGGTTATTATTGCCGGTTTTGTTAAAATTTCCTTCCCGCTTTCCCCTGGCAACCCAAATCACAAAAGGCATTGCAATATTACCCCAAATCTTACTGGTTTCGACGTTTTGGTTTATTGCCTCTCATGCCTTGCTGTTTAAGCTTTATCTTCCCAGCCGGTATACGCAACATAACTTGCGAATGTTAATGGCACTTTCAGCCGGCATTGCAGTTACGGTTTTATTAGATGCTCTTTTTTCTTGGGCAAAAGGAAAGAGAGAAAAGCGGGGTAAATTTTCCCTTCATCGTTTCCCCTTCTTCCCTCCGCTATTAGCACTGAGTTTAACTGTCCTATTAGGGGCTACCTTCATTCTTTACCCAAGTTCCTTAAAGAAATTTCCGAGAGCCGGTTACGAAGTGGGTAAAATGCCCGAACTTTATCAGTTTTTTCAACAACAACCCAAAGATATTACCATTGCGTCTTTAACGGGAGAAGCCAGTAATATTCCCACATTTACCAAACGCTCAGTTTTAACAGCACGGGAGTACGCAATTCCTTACCATACTCGTTACTACGCCGAAATTCGGCAGCGCACGAGCGATTTAATTCGCGCTCAATATAGTCCTGATCCTAAACAAGTCCGAAGCTTTATAGAAAAGTATGGGATAGATTTTTGGCTAATAGATGCGAAAGCGCTGAAACCGGAATATTTTGCTTTTTTAGAGGAGGATGATTCTCACACCAGTATTTGGATTAAGCAGTATGAGCCGGCATATTTAGAAGCAAAAACAAGAGTGCAGCAAGGTGCGGTTCCAGCTTTAGCCGGTGTCACAGAGCGCTGCAGCGTTTTGCAACCTCAAGGATTGGTTGTTCTCCAGGCAGAATGTATTGTTAATTCAATTAAGAATTAAAATTTGACAAATTTAACTTTTTAAGGCTTTATTCTGTCACGCCATGCTAATCGCGCATTTGCACAATTTTTTTACTGCCCCAACGGCTAAACCTACCAAATCTCAGTGGATTTTTTGGTTTTCTTTGAGCTTGACTTTTGCAACCCTTTATGGATTTTTAGGGCTGCGGCAAGCGTTTGGCAGTGAATATGTTGTGCAGGATGATGCGCGGCAGCACGTATTTTGGATGCAGCGGTTTCTCGATCCGCAATTATTTCCTAATGATCTAATTACCGATTATTTCCAATCCGTTGCGCCTGCCGGCTACACGGCTTTTTATCAGCTATTTGCACAGTTAGGAATGAATCCCCTACTGCTGAATAAATTCTTACCCACTGTGCTGGGATTAATCACCACCGGCTACTGCTTCGGCTGTGCGGTGGAAATGCTGCCGGTGCCGTTTTCTGGATTTGTTGCCTCGCTGCTGCTCAATCAAAATCTCTGGATGAAAGATGATTTAGCATCTGCCACGCCAAGGGCTTTTTTCTACCCATTATTCACAGCATTTTTGTACTATTTTTTGCGGCGCTCATTGCTGCCGGCAGGTGTAACAATCGTCTTATTAGGATTATTTTATCCGCAGTCTGTGTTTCTCTGCACCGGCATCCTAATTTTGCAATGGCTGAAATGGATAAAACACGCAAAATTTGGCATTTGGCATCCTACTTTTTCTCAAGATCGAGGCGATTATTTATTCTGTGGAGTCGGCTTGGCTGTGGCGTTGCTCGTGATGTTACCTTATGCCTTAAAAGCCTCAGAATTTGGCCCGATAATTACAGGTGCAGAAGCGAGGAAAATGCTAGAATTCTCAGCGAGTGGGAGAAGTGATTTTTTCCTTCCCAACTCTTGGAAATTTTGGCTATATGCACAGCGCAGCGGCTTCTTTCCCTTAGAGTGGAGTTGGTTGCCATTTAAGTATTTTCCCGTAATGTTTGCGGTGGGATTATCGCTGCCGGTGTTAGCAAAATTTCCCTCCCAGTTTCCTTTAATTAAACAGCTAAAAACCAACATTTTTTTACTGCCTCAAGTCGGCTTAGCTTCCCTGGCAATGTTTATTGCCGCTCATGCTGTCTTGTTTAAACTTCATCTCCCCAGCCGGTATAGTCAACATAGCCTGCGAATTGTGATGGCAATTTCAGCCGGCATCGCTATAACTGTTATATTAGATGCGCTGTTGAGAAAGGTAACAGGTAAACCCTCAACTTCTCAAAAAAACGCTTTGTTTCTTTTTCCGTTTCTTTCCGTACTTTTAATTTTACTATTTTATCCTTATTTTGTGCCTTATTTTCCCAGAACTGCGTATAAGATAGGTCAAATGCCGGCACTCTATGATTTTTTTCAACAGCAACCCAAAGACATTGTGATTGCGTCTGTCGCCGATGAAATTGACAGGATACCCACATTTGCTCAGCGCTCGATTTGGGTTGGCAATCAATATGCTATTCCCTATCATTTAGGCTACTACCGGCAATTCCGCCAGCGAGTCCTCGATTTGATTCGCGCTCAATACAGCTTAAATTTAGTCGAGGTTAAAAATTTTATTCAGAAATCTGGTGTAGATTTTTGGTTGCTAGATAAAAATGCTTTTAAACCAAATTATGTGGCAAAAAATAAATGGGTAATGCAATACCAGCCGGCAGCCGGCGAAGCAATTGAAAAAATGAAGGATAAAAGAAAGCCGGTTTTAGAAAATCTTCTACAGCAATGTTCTGTATTCGACAGAAAAAACTTGATTGTCTTAAGTTCAGACTGTCTTTTAAAAGCTCAAGAAAAGTAAACCTTGAAATTCTAGGCGAAAAAATTGAAGCCGAAAGCCCTAAATAAAAACAATTGAATGAATTATCTTGATCGGGTGCGAGAAATTAATAGAAAGATGGGGCAAAGTCGAGCTTTGCAACAAACTTGCTTAACATTTTTAATTACAATTTTGTTGATTTTTGGTGTTTATTTCAGGTTTCTCAATATTGATAAAAAAATATATTGGATTGATGAAACTTACACATCCTTGCGAATTTCCGGACATACCGAAGCCGAAGCAATCCAACAACTCTACAATAGTGAAGTAATTAGCGTTGCAAGTTTGCAGAAATATCAACAACCCAATCCAGAAAAAGGCTTAGCCGGCACTCTAAACTCTTTAGCCATAGAATCTCCCCAACACCCACCCCTTTATTATATAATGGCGCGATATTGGGTGCAGCAGTTGGGTCATTCTCTAGCAACACCAAGAACTTTATCTGCCTTAATTAGCTTGTTAGTATTTCCGGCTCTTTATTGGTTGTGCATAGAATTATTTGAGTCGCCGTTAGTCGCATGGATTGCCATTGCACTCATGGCTGTTTCTCCCTTCCACGTTCTCTACGCACAAGAAGCACGAGAATATAGTTTATGGACTGTTACCACTTTACTATCAAGTGCCGCATTATTGCGAGCCATGCGCGTTCAAACTAAACTACATTGGGGTATTTATGCCGCCACCCTAGCGCTTAATCTTTATACCTTTCTCTTTGCTTGGTTCGTAACAATTGCCCAAGGCATTTATTTCTTAAAAACCGAAAATTTCCGCTGGAATAAAACCGTTAAAATTTATCTCATCGCTTTATCCGCCGGCATTCTTGCTTTTTCTCCCTGGCTTTGGGTGACAGTTGCTAATTTAAACCGGCTTCAAACGAGCGCTGCTTGGACAAATCAAAAAGTAGCTTTTGGTTTTTTACTACAGCGGTTGCTAGTTCACACAAGCAATATTTTTTTCGATTTAAATACCGGCTATAAATCCTTAAACCCTCCCAGTATCGCTATATTATTTATAATTGCCTATTCAATTTATTTTTTGTGCCGGCATACCCCCCAAAAAGTTTGGTTATTTATCCTAATATTGATGGGAGTGCCGGCACTCGCTTTAATCCTTCCTGATTTAATTTTAGGAGGACTACGATCCACCACCGCCCGATATCTAATTCCCTATTATTTAGGTATTCAACTCACTGTTGCTTACCTTATCGCCACTCAAATACCCATCTCCAGACATCCCCGCAACCAAAAACTTTGGCACTTGATTCTAATTGCCCTAGCCTTAAGCGGAATACTCTCCTGCGCCATCAGTTCTCAAGCCCAATTTTGGTGGAACAAAAGCCCCTCCAAAAACCAATATCTGCCCCAAATCGCCAAAATAGTCAACCAAACACCTAACCCACTTCTGATTAGTGATAATTCCCCTATCCTGGGTGATTGTTTTACTTGCCGGATGCTATCTCTCAGCTACCTCCTCGATCCAAAAGTCAAACTGCAATTAGTCCTTGAACCCGAAATCCCTAAAATCCCAGCCGGCTTCAGCGATATATTTATATTCAGTCCTTCCCAAACCTTAATTAAAGGAATCGAAGCCCAGCAAAAACGCCAAACAGAACTACTATTAAACAACCAAAACTTCTGGCTATGGAAATTAAAAAAATCACCCATCTCAAACCCTTAAACACCCACCCAAAAAATATCTGCGTTTATCTGCGTTTATCTGCGTTTATCTGCGGTTAAAAAATAGAATAAAAAATCCCCATGCTGATCACCCAACTACATAAACTTTTAACCCAAACCAAACCCTCCCGATCCCAACTAATATTCTGGTTCAGCTTAAGCCTAACATTCTCATGTATTTACGCACTTCTCGCATTGCAACAAGCTTTTAGCAGTGAATACATCGTGCAAGACGATGCCAGACAACACGTATTTTGGATGCAACGCTTTAGCGATCCAGAACTATTTCCCAACGATTTAATCGCCAACTACTTTCAATCAGTTGCACCTTGGGGATACACCACCCTTTATCAACTGATAAACGCAGCCGGCATCGAACCCATGATGCTGCATAAACTCCTGCCAATGGTATTAGGATTAATCACCACCGGCTACTGTTTCGCCTCTACAATACAAATCTTGCCCATACCGGCAGCCGGCTTTCTCTCCTCATTGCTGCTCAATCAAAGCTTGTGGATGAAAGATGACTTAATCTCCGCAACCCCTAGAGCCTTTGTTTACCCTCTATTTGTAGCATTTTTATATTATTTACTCCGCCGATCCTTTATAGGCACCGGCATCGCTATTGCCCTTTTAGGACTATTTTATCCCCAATATGTATTCATCTGCGCCGGACTCTTAATTCTGCAACTCATTAACTTCTCAAAAGGGCGTATTCAACTGCCCCAAAATCGAAAAGAATATTGGTTTTGTGCAGTCGGATTAGCCATTGCTTTTTTGATTATGTTGCCCTACGCTTTAAATGCGAGTGAATATGGCCCCGTGATCACCCCAGCAGAAGCGAGAATACTGCCAGAATTCTTACCCAAAGGGCGCACACCTTTTTTCCACGAAGATCCTTTAAACTTTTGGCTGGATGGGCGAGGTAGCGGCATCTTGCCCTCTCGCTTGCCGATTCCTATCTGGAGTGCGGTATTGCTGCCGATTTTGCTCCGCTATCCGTCTCGCTTTCCGTTACTCAAAGAATTGCGTGCCGGCATCACTGTTTTACCTCAAATTCTTCTGGCTTCCCTCGCCATGTTTTTGGCTGCTCATGCTGTTTTATTCAAACTTCATCTGCCCAGCCGGTATACCCAACACAGCCTGCGAATTGTCTTAGCAATTGCCGCCGGCATCACCTTAATCATCCTCTTAGAAGCAGTTTTAGAAACACTCAAGAATTCTATCTCGAAAGGTAATAAATCAAAAATATTTTTATTGCTAGGAGTGCTTTCTTGCGTAATAATTGTGATAATTTTAATTTATCCCAGCTTGGTTAAAACCTTCCCAAAAAGTGATTATGCTGTGGGACAAACTCCGGCTTTATATGAGTTTTTTCAACAACAACCCAAAGACACTCTGATCGCATCGATTGCGGAAGAAGCCAATAACATTCCCTCCTTTTCTGGACGCTCCATTTTAGTTGGGCGGGAATACGCGATTCCCTACCATGCCGGCTATTATCGCCAATTTCGGGAACGAGTGCTGGAATTGATTGAAGCTCAGTACAGCCAGGATTTAACGCCGGCACAGCAGCTCATTCAAAAGTACAAAGTCGATTTTTGGCTGCTCGATAACTCCGCTTTTACGCCAGAATATATCACAGCAAATCGCTGGCGGCGACAGTATCAAGTAGCAATTGATGCTAGTAATAGATTGCAGCAAGGCGCAGTGCCGGCTTTGTCCCGCGTCGCCGAGCAATGTTCTGTTTTCAATCAAGAAGGTTTTATAATTCTGCCCTCGGAGTGTATTGTGAAAGCAGCACAGAAATAATCTGGCAGTTTGAAATATTTATTTTTCATCTTTTTGCCAGACTGTTCCGAATGGTGGGGGAACACTACGTGTTAACAGTTAGGTGCCGCCGGCATCGAATCAAGTGTGACGACTTTCTGACTAAAAGTTATCTTAATTACAAGTTAACTTAACTTTGAATTACTTCCTTTGATAGAAGTGCCATTAGAGGATCAGTGCTTCTTGAAGGCTGAGGATGAAGGACAAAAGTAATTTGTGAGGCGAATCAGAAGACGAACAGCGTCCCCAAAAATCCAGTTTCACAAAAAGCTATCAGACTCAAGCCCGAAGGGGATTTAACTGAGCCTCAGAATTCTTTGGAAAAACCAAAATACATACACCGGAGGGCGGATTGTGAAAACAGCGAAATCCTCCTACAGGCTGTAGGCGAAACCAAGGCATTAGTCATAGCTTAAGGGGGAATAATCAAACTTGCAGCGAGGGCCGTCCAGATTGCCACTTACTTGAGCGCAGATTGAACGGTTCTTCAGGCTTGTGAGTTCGCCCGTTCCAGGCAGGTAACACCCTGGAAGCCTTGTCAAAAATGTTTGGAAAAGCTTGCTTAAATGTAGCAGCTACTTCAATAGACAAAGCTGATTTAGAAAGACAGAACGGTCAAAAATGTTAAAGCCCAGAGGAATGTAGATTATGAAACCTTCTAACTTGTTGAAAATTGTTTGTGCGGGTGCTTTTACTATAGCTGTAGCCAGTCTGCCTTTAGATTTGCCTGCCTCTGCCCAGTCAGGCGCTGGGGGTGCCGGTAGTGGATCAGGAGCTGGCACCGGCTCAGGAGCTGGCACCGGCTCAGGAACTGGCACCGGCTCAGGAACCGGCAGTGGTTTAGGAACCGGCACCGGCTCAGGGACAGGAACCACCACAAGCCCCACCCGCTCAGGAGCCGGCACCACCAACGATGGCGGTAGCACCGGCACGAATTCTACTAGCCCCACAGGTTCAGGATCTGGCACCGGCTCAGGATCTGGCACCGGCTCAGGAACCGGCAGTGGTTTAGGAACCGGCAGTGGTTTAGGAACAGATACCACCACCAGCCCGGATGGCACCGGCACCACGACACCGAGCGGTTTAGGCACCGACACCACCACACCAAGCGGTTTAGACACCGACACGCCCGATGACACAGGAGCCGGCAGCACCACACCGAGTGGTTTAGGGACAGATACCACCACCAGTCCGGATGGTTTAGGCACGACTTCCACTCCCGGTGATACAGACACAGACATAGACACCACCACACCGAGCGGTTTAGGCACCGGCACCGACACCACCACAACTCCGGGAAGCACCGGCAGCACCACGACACCGAGCGGTTTAGGCACCGGCACCGGCAGCACCACGACACCGAGCGGTTTAGGCACCGGCACCGGCAGCACCACGACACCGAGCGGTTTAAACACCACCACAACGCCGGGAAGCACCACCACGATCACGCCGGGAAGCACCACCACCACGCCAAGCGGTTTAGGCACAACCCCCACGCCGAGTACCACTCGCACCACAACCACCACCACTACCATCTCGCCCAGCCCCACCACAACTCCTTATGGTGCGACTGAAGCTGCAACAACTCGCCGGAAAAGCCGCGCTTCCAATTGGGGCTTGCTCGGTTTACTCGGCTTAGGTGGATTAGCCAATTTATTCCGCAAATCAAAACCAGTCGTTCAACGTGAAGAAGTCATTCCTTACCGTTAGAGCGATTTAGCGAATAGGCTGCCGGTATTGCTGACTTCCAGCTCCGCTGTTAATAGCGACAAAAATTCAATCGACGACGGATTCAAAAGCTCCGAAAATTCCGATCTTTCAAGGCAGGGTGCATAGCCATTTAGCACTTGAAAAAATCAAAGGTAGATAAAACAATGAGTCGCAAAAATAGCCTCAAGAAACTAGCTGGGTTTCTGGGAATTGCCAGTGTCAGTTCCTTGAGCAGTCTGCCGGTATTGGCACAGATTGCAACACCCCGCACTGTTAACCCATCTGTCTCTCAACGTTTAGAGATTGCTCAGAATACTCCAGGCACCACGGGTGAAACTGGAGACACCATGAACACTCCAGGCACCACGGGTGAAACTGGAGATACAATGAACACTCCTGAGAGGATGCGGCAGGGTGAGGGTAGTGACGCTCCGGGCACGATGCGCCAGGAGGACGGCGGCGTCATCACCCCAGACACAATGGATGAGCCGGCAGGACAGATGAACACCCCAAGAGGGATGCGTCAGCGTGAAGGCACCAATGGCCCAAGTAACAGCGGCGGGCCGGCAACAGACACGAATATCCCAGAAAATATCAACGCGCCGGCAGGGGAGACTAACGCTCCACGCAGGCTGCAGCAAGGTGAAGGCAGCAACACTCCAGGCACCCTGCAGCGCCAAGGTGAAGGCAGCAACACTCCAGGCACCATGCAGCGCCAAGGTGAAGGCAGCAACACCCCAGGCACCATGCAGCGCCAAGGTGAAGGCAGCAACACCCCAGGCACCATGCAGCGCCAAGGTGAAGGCAGCAATACCCCAGGCACCATGCAGCGCCAAGGTGAAGGCAGCAATACCCCAGGCACCATGCAGCGCCAAGGTGAAGGCAGCAACACCCCAGGCACCATGCAGCGCCAAGGTGGCGGCAGCAATACTCCAGGCACAATGAATGCGCCGGCAGGGGGAACGAACAATCCTGCTAGGGGAAATTCCCAAAGTTCTCTGAGCACCGCAGACAGGGATTTCGTGATGAAAGCCGCCCAAGATAACATAGCCGAAATCCAACTTGGTCAACTCGCAACAGAAAAAGCTACAAGTGATGCAGTCAAAGAGTTTGGGCAAATGATGATTGATCATCACACCCAAGCAACGCAAGAACTGACACAATTAGCTCGCCAAAAAGGTCTGACTTTGCCAACAGATATGGGCGAAGAAAACCGAGCAAAGATAGAGCGATTGTCCAAGCTTTCCGGGAGAGAGTTTGACTCAGCTTATATGCAAGAAATGGTCAAGGCTCACACCCAGGATGTCTCCTTGTTCCAAAGCCAAACTCAACAAGGACAGGCTCAAGATTTGAAAGCCTGGGCAGCCGAGAAGCTACCACTCCTAGAAGAGCATCTACAAATGGCTCGGAGCATGACTCCAGAGGGATAAAAACACCTTCGGAAAATCCCCAATCGTTACATCTTCTTTAGGCTGCCGGTTCCAATTGATCAAAAGCGGGCCGGCAGCTATCGCCTGAGCGAGAAAAACAAATTCACAACAAACAAGGAGCGCGATTTAATGCAACTGAAGCCGATAAACCAGCAGGTTGTCGCAGTCGTTGGAGCCTCCAGCGGCATCGGGCGTCAGACTGCCTTACAGTTCGCCGCACGAGGGGCAAAATTGGTGGTTTCGGCTCGCAGCCAATCAGGGTTAGAGTCCTTAGTGCGCGAGATCCAAAATGCCGGCGGTGTGGCTGTGGCGATTACCGCTGATGTAGCAGATTTCGCTCAGGTGCAAGCGATTGCCGACAAAGCGATAGAAGTTTATGGCCGGCTCGATACCTGGGTTCACCTCGCAGCCACCGGCGTCCTCGCCACCTTTGACCAAATTACCCCAGAAGAATTTCAGCGCGTCATCGACGTTACCTTGATGGGGCAAGTATACGGGGCAATGGCAGCGCTCCCCCATCTCAAACGAGAAGGGCGGGGGGCGTTGATTCACATTTCCTCAATGGAAGGCCGGCGATCTGTGCCGCTGCAAAGCCCTTATTCAGCAGCAAAGCACGGCGTTGAAGGCTTCGTTGAATCCCTGCGCGTGGAACTCCAACACGAAAAAATCCCCATCAGTGTCACGAGTATCAAACCCGCAGTGATCAACACGCCCTACTACAATCACGTTCGCACCAAGTTAGGCGTAAAACCCACAGGAATTCCACCCTACTACGACCCCAAATTGGTTGCGGATGCGATCCTCCACGTCGCTGAGCATCCAACTCGTGACTACATTGTGGGGGATGTCGGTCGAGTGCTGGATGTGCTGCAACGGCTTTCACCTGGGCTGGTGGATCTGCTGTTGCTACTCATCGCTTTTCCGGGACAGCGAACTCCTGAGCCAAAGTCTGAGGATGCGCCGGACAATTTGTTTGAGCCAATGGCCGGTTATGACCGAGTGCAGGGAGATTTTGGTCACTTGACAATCCCCAGCTTATCTGACTGGATAATGCTGAATCCGGCAGTGGCAATTGCCGGCACTGTCTTGGGAGTGGCAGCGTTGCTGGCAGCAGCCGCCTTCACCAATCCCAATCAAATTTAGCCTCACTCAATTACGGCAACGAAGTTGGTGCAGTAGGCTGGCGTTGCCGGTTTGGGAGCCTTGGCGGCAACCATGTTAGCAACGCCAGCCTTAATAAAAAAGTCAAACACTGAAAGCGGTTTGCCGGCAAAGGTTCCATCTTTTGCCGTTATTTATGTTAACGGTTAGTTAGGGAAGCAACCACTTAATGAGGCTTCACCCCTCACCGTATTTAAAATGGTAAAATCAATTTTTTTAAGGGGTTCGCCTACCCGTTCGTTCTTGATTAAGACTCCCTGAAAAATAATAATTTTCAAAACAAGAAAGACAATTGTGTTAAAGTTGTACTAAAGCCGAAAAAATTGAAAAGGAGTCATTCAATGAAACAAGTCATTTCACTGCTAAAAAATCTTCGCTTGCGCCAAGTTTTGAGCGTTTTCCTGGTAGCAACCGCCCTATTTTTGAGTGCGCCCTTTATCGCCAGCAACGCAACTCAAGCACTGGCTGCCGGTGCCGTGACCCCAGAGGGCACTGCTTACGAAATTGACAAGGCTTCTAGCCCAGGAAGTTCCATCCCTCAGAAACCGCTCCCTCCAAATACTAACGGTAAAAACTTGGGTGAAACCCTCCGTGAAAGGTTGAATCTTGATCAGCCGGTTCCTGAGAGTACCAAAGAGTTTTTTGGTTCGGTGAAAGACAAAGCCGGTGAAATCCTTGAAGCGCCACAGCGTGCTTTGGAGAGTGCCGGTGATGCCGTGAGTGGAAATTAAAGCCGATAATTTTCGCAAATATATACCTCTTGCAGTGGCAGATATAAAACCGGCAGAATGCTTGCCCCACAAATGAATTGGATGCTTAAATTCAGTTCTGCCGGCAAAATAACTGGCTCTCTGTAAGAGGTATCATCAAACAGTAAAGCGCTTGGAGATAGTTAACAAAACTTTCTCTTGAGCGTATTTTTTGCATTTGTGGCGATTAAGTTGCCGACACTTTAAATGTGTAAGTGTCCCCGTGGCTTAAATATTTCACTCGTTCTTCAAGGCCGGCTGCTGACACTGCCTTCATAAAGTCTTCAAGTGGCGATTTAAACACCGTGTAATCGTTATAGTGAATGGGGATAGCTGTCTGGGGTGCGATAATTTGAATCGCTTCTACGCCTTGTTTTGCATCCATCGTCAGTAACACACCAAAAACCATTGTTCCTCCCAAGTGCAGCAGCCCTAAATCAATATCAGAGTACCGCTTAGGAATCTCTTTCAACTGTTCCGTAATCAGCGTATCTCCCGTAATGTAAAGGCGAAAGCGAGTCTTGCCGGCAGGTGTTTGAAACTCCAGCATACTCCCCATCACCGGCGGCAAGGCAGCGGAAAGAAAAGCAGGGCCATGTGTACCCGGCATCGCACTAATACAAAGTTTTTCTTCACCTTTTGTAAAGGTTATTTTTTCCCAAGTTTCCAGGGCGTAAGTTGAATTAAATCCTTTCTTATTCAGCTTAGCGATAGCGTGCTGCGTGCTAACAATCGGAATCCTTTTATCCAGCTTTTCCTCTGCCACGCGATCAAAATGATCCTCATGCATATGCGAAAGCACGAGTAAGTCTATGGGTGGTAACTCCTCAATCTCTATCGCTGGATTTGTGGTTCGCGTCGCGCGAATTCCATAACCTAAATGTACGTGATCGCCCTGATGGAGGAAGTTCGGGTCAGTTAGAATTGTGAATCCTGCATAACGCAGGATAACCGTTGCCGTTCCCACAAAGAAGATCGAGCCATTTTCCACATCCGGCTGTTCCCGACCGATGGGTAGAACAATCGTTTTTATTTCACTCATAACGCATCCTAGCTGACTCCCAATGTATGAGCATGGCGTTAGCCAAAGCAGATTATCGCTTGAAGAAAACTTAATACTTTTAACTGTTTGAAACTTCTCCCAAGAGGCGTAATTTTAATTTAAGTTTGCTTGTATTGATAAATACAATAAAAATTGATACTAAAAATTTGTTTTATCTAATTATTTTACAATATTTAACATTCATTAAAAACTGGAATTATCATAAAACGTCATTCTTTAGATAGACGCATCAGCTTCAATTGCAGAGATAAGCTTATCAAAATAGTCTCAGGTAATGCCGGCGCGTGAAGAAGTGGCTACTAGAGAAAATATCAATATTTTGCCGGGTTAAAGCTTAAGAGACGTATTGAATGTTTGTGGAGTCCTTTGCATCTATTTCACTCCATTACATAACAGCACTTGAACAAGGAGTCAAACCCATGACTTTACTGTCTGTAGAAGAACTTAAAAATCTAGTTGAACAACCGACAGGAGTAAGCGTTTCAATTTATATGCCCATCTATCGAGTTGGGCAAGAAATTCAACAAAATCCCGTACGTTTTAAAAACTTAGTGCGGGAAGCAGAAGATAAATTAGAAGAGTTTGGCTTTGAAAAAACAGAAATTAGGAAAATGCTAGAGCCGGCTCTCCAAGAAATCGATGAAGCAACTTTCTGGGAAAACCAAAACAATGGGTTAGCAATTTTTATTGCCCCTGATTTTTTCCACTACTATCGCTCACCGCTGAGTTTTGACGAATTAGTCGTTGTCGCAGATAATTTCCATCTCAAACCCTTAATGCCACTGCTCACCGGCGATGGACTATTTTATGTCTTAGCGCTGAGTCAACAGCAGGTTAGACTGCTGGAATGCACGCGATCCAGTGCCACAGAAGTTGAAGTAGAAAACTTACCGAAGAGTATGGATGATGCGCTGCAATATGATCCAACTGCCAAAGACGGACAGTTTCGCATCAGTACATCAAAAGGCGGCACGAATAATTCCTTTCAACACGCAGGAAGTTTTCACGGCCAAGGCAGTCCAGATCAGGATAAGAGCCAACAGGATATCGAGCAATATTTTCACATGATTGATCATGCCCTGCACGAATTTTTGAGAAACAGGAAAGCGCCTTTAGTGCTAGCCGGCGTTGAGTATCTGTTCCCAATTTACCGCGAAGCGAATACTTACCCGCATCTTGTTGCTGAAGGCATCACCGGCAATCCTGAACACTTGAAGCCAGAAGAGTTACAAGAGCAAGCTTTGCCAATAGTGGAACCTATATTCTTGCAAGCGCAGCAAGAGGCAATGGAACGATATCAGGAACTGGCGGCAATTACTGAAAAAACTTCCACTGACTTGAAAGAAGCGGTGCCGGCTGCTTATTACGGGCGAGTTGAGGAATTATTTGTCGCGGTGGGCGTTCAGCAGTGGGGAACATTTAATCGCGATACGAATACCATTGAGATCCATCAAGAGGCAGAAGTCGGTGATGACGATTTATTGAATTCCGCAGCGATTCAAACGATTTTGAACGGTGGCACTGTTTATGCAGTGGAACCTGAAAAAGTGCCGGCTGAGGCTCCGTTAGCAGCGGTGTTTCGCTATTAATTAACTGGACTTTCTTTTAGTTGATTTGCTCCGCCTAGTGTGGGGTTCCAAGGCACTTAAAAAACCCGGTTTCTTCAAGAAGCCGGGTTTCTGAACTTACAATTTTCTTTGACCGAACAGCCTAGGTGTCTCTAGATGATTTGGGATGTGTTGATCGGTTTTTGCTAGAGGTTTATTGGTTTGATGCTGTTACAATTCTGGGCAAACTAATACGCGTCCTGTGTGACCGGCACTATTATAATGTTCCAACACATTTTTAGCGATCTCTGCACCTTTACCCGTTTCCACTAAAGCGACGCAGGCACCCCCAAAACCGCCACCTGTGAGGCGTGCACCAAAGACGCCGGGGGTTTCTTGTAAAATTGCCGCTAGGCTATCGACTGCCGGCACTGAAACTTCGTAATCATCGCGCTGGCTGGTGTGGGAAGCATTCATTAACTCTCCAAATCGCTGGGCTGACACCCCTTCCACAGCCTCTAGCACGCGGTTATCTTCCGTAATGACGTGACGCGCCCGCTGGGCTAGCAATTCGGGTAAGGACTCTGTAAGTTGCGGATCGGTAATATCTCTAAGGGCTTTTACACCTAGCAGGTGCGCTGCCTCTTCACATTCAGCCCGACGCTGATTGTAACCGCTTCCTGCGGCGAGTTCGTGATGCACGCCACTATCAATGACGAGGATTTCTGCGCCGGCAGGAAAAGGCAACACTCGCCGCTCTAGGGTGCGTGTATCCAGAAATAGCATCGAATCGGTGCCGGCTAAACTTGATGCCATTTGATCCATAATGCCGCAGTTTAAACCGGCATACTGAATTTCCACTTGCTGTGCGATTTGCGCCAGCCGCACATCATCAAGAGGCAGATTTAAAAGTTCGCGCAGTGCTCGCAGCGTCGCCACTTCCAAAGCCGCACTACTAGACAAACCGCAACCCATCGGCACTAATGAATTGACGTACACATTCACAGCCGGGATCGTGTAGCCTTCTTTTTCTAATAGCCGGATGCACCCAAATATATAACTAGCGAACCCAGACGGGGTGGGATCACTTTGTGAAATTGTTACCCGTTCGTCTAAATTTTGCGAGTAGAAGTGGTGCTGTTTATCCCCACTCAAACCTAACTGTACCGTCGTGCGTTGAGGGATCGTCGTTGGCAAGACGAATCCATCATTGTAGTCGGTATGTTCTCCGAGTAAATTGACGCGTCCGGGCGCACTGGCTTCTATTGCCGGTTCTTGACCAAATATTTCTTGAAAATTCATAATACTGTTTTGCTAATAAAAAGCACTGCAACGATTACCTTTTAAACAGAAGTTTGGGGCTATACAAACGTGCCCTTGCCGACGCGGTTTGTGGCAGCGTTACTAGAGGAAATTGATGAGGCGATGAAGGCCGGCACACGCAGTTAAATGCAAAGAAAATCCTTTATTGTCGGGGATGGTTATGTCAACTCTCGTCTCATCTGCGAGAGCGCCTGATTCAAGTCTTCACTGTGAATCCAGCCAACGTAGCCGCCATAAATCATTCTGCCATCGGGTGCGCCTAAAAAAATGTGGTCAACGCCGAGGGGGTTTTTCCAAGCTCTAACCGCTGTCCCATCCCTGAGCCTCATAATCGGATTGGAACTATTAAAATCCCTGTGATGTGCCGGTGTTATTCCTGGGACAGCTTCTAAAATGGCGAGAGCCTCCCTGGTAATATCTGAAATGCCTTCCCCGCTCACTGCCGAACAGCCGCAGCCATCTGTCACAGTCAGCTTGAGCCTTTGTTTTATGTCGCCATCAAACAGGGATAACGTCTCAATCTCCTCTAACAGTTGCCCGTGTGGCGCAGATAAACGCCTTTGGCAATAAATCGCTGTCAGCAAGTCCTCCAGCCCCATTTTTGTCAGAGCATCTGCAATCAATCCCGTCAAACCTAGCATAGCAATGCCGCCTAGCATTCCTGCTGGGCCGCCCAGAAATGCCAAAGCTGCTGTTATCGCAGCCGCTCCTGTCAAACCTGTCGCAGCCATCGTCCCTACCAGGATGATACCTGGTAAACCCAAGGCAGCTATTTTTTTGACGACTTCATCCATTTTCCGAACCTTTGCTGTTGATCTTCTCTGCTTTTCTCCCATTATCTTGTTTTTACGAGATAGAGCAGAGATAACGTAAAGTTTTTTAATAGCACCATCCACAACCGGACAGTGCTATTAAAAAACTCGAATGCAACATAATCAGAAATTATGTAACCTCCACCGGCACCGGGCGCTGCCTTCCTTCAACTTCAACACTTGGCCAATTAGGATCGAAAGTTAAATTTTCTAACTTCCCACCTTCAAGAATTACAAAAGTATCCTCAATTTTTGCCCCAGGCAAACTGGGATTCCAAGCCATCGCCATATTTTCTTTTAAGGACTCGTCCGTATTAGGATTTGCCACAACTTCTCGCGACAAATATCCAGTCGTTCCTCCCTGGTGATGCTGATAAATTGCTTGGGGATAACCGTGCTGGTGATAAGCTTGTTCCAGAGTTTTGTAAACCTGATTGAGGGGCGTTTCTGGTTGACAAGCTGCCAAGGCTAGCGATTCAATTTCGCGAACGTGCTGGTGCAATTGAGCGTCTTTATCTGGAAGTTTTCCAAATGAAACAAATCGGGTGAGATTGGCATAAACTCCGTATCCCCTGGCGCAAAACACCAGCATCGCTTGCCGTCCGAGGGATTCGCCGGTTGCTGTTGCGTGCCGATAAAGCGGCAACCGCCTGTCACCGGCAACCAAAGTCAGCGCTGGATGCAGCCCCCTTGCCCACAACGCCTCAGCACCGGCACCGGCTAGTTGGTATTCTGTCCAAGTCGGTTTGGCGGCTAAAAGCACTTCTGTCATCGCTTCGCTTGCCTTGCGCCCCACTTCGCGATATCGCTCCAATTCACTTGACATCAGCACTTTCTTGTGCAGTTGTAAAGACTCAGGCAATCGCTTCTCGACATGAGCAATAGGCCGGTCGCTTAAAACTTTCCCGTCATGGGTCACTTCGCGCACGAAAGACTCACGGGCAGCTGCATCCGCCCAAGGATTAACGTGTACCTTGAAATTATTGGGCAGTTCTTCATCCTTAAAGCGTTGCGCTTCAATTTCATCGGTGAGAACCCAGGCGTCACCGGCAGTCACTAGCACTTCTGCCACGCCGGTTTCTGCAGTGAGCAGTACCGTGTTAGATGCGCCGGCAGTTGCCCAAGCAAACCAATCTGTGCCGCGCAGTCGCACACCTTGCGCCTCGGTTTCACTCAGGGCGTTGCGGATTAACGCAAGCTTCGTGGAGACTTCTTCAGTGAATCGATTCATAGGCTTTCTCGATTGTACTGCTGCATTTTCAATTTTTCTAGACACCTGATTAAGGGGAATTGAAAGCCCCCCACTAGGGTGGCGTGGGGGGATCTTTTTCCAATCCTTAAAGGCGGATCATAAAGCCACCGGCGTTTCGATATTCACGACAACTGCCTGTAAATCTTTGGCTTTTTCCTCTGGCAAAGCATCGTTCGCAAACAACCCTGCTGCCAGTTCAGTTCCCGCCAAATATTTAAGGCGTTCACTTGTCCGGTAGGGCGGATAAAACTCTGCGTGCAGATGTGCTTCGGGATGCGGCTGCCCATCTGTCGGCGCTTGAAACCACGCCATCAAGTAAGGGAAAGGCCGGTGCCACATCCCATCATATTTGAGGGTGACGGTCTTTAAAGCTCTGGCGAGTCCTTGACGCTGTTGTGGCGTTAGATCCCCAAACGTGGCAACCGGCTTGATCGGGGCAACCCACACTTCATACGGATAACGCGCACACACCGGCACGAAAGCGATGGCGTGTTCATCCAGATAAATAATCCGCTGTTTGTCTGCAATTTCCTTTTGAATTAAATCTTCCAGTACACCCCGTTGGTGTTGCCGGTAATAGGCTTGCTGACATTCCAGCATTTTTGCCGGCACCGGCGGCACCAAGGGATAGGCGTAGATTTGTCCGTGGGGATGCAACAACGTCACCCCCATTTCTACACCTCGGTTCTCAAACGGCAGCACATATTGAATGTGCGGATTTTCTCCAATCGCCCGTGTCCGATCTGCCCAGACTTGCAACAGCAGTTCCAGGTGATCCAGTGGCAGGGAACCGAAAGTGGCTTCCGGATCTTGCGTGAATACCACAACCTCACACGCCCCATTTGCCGGCAGCGTCTCCACAATGCTGGCCGGCGGATTTTTGGCCGCCAGCGCCAGCGAGGGAAAGCGGTTGTCGAACACCGCCACATCATATTTCCCTTGGGGTAGTTCCGTAGGAAACTGAGGATTGATGGTTGGTGCCAAGGGGTTGTATTCCGGCGGCGGCATAAACGTGCGCCCTTGCCGGTGGCTGGCATAGGCGATCCATTCCCCTCGCAAGGGATGCCAGCGCAGGTGAGGGTTCGCCTGCACCGGCTCATCACTAGGACTGGTGGCTTCTATGTCGGGGTCAATGGGGAACCGACTGTATAGGGTCAGCTTGCGGCCATCCGGCTTTAATCGTTCCACAGAATACATCGTCCTCTTCCTCTCCTCCTAAAGTTGCCGCTGCGATTGCTTCAATGGGAAACTTGGGTGTGCGGTCGCCATACAGTAGGCCATTGGCTTCCTGAAATGTATCTGTTAACTGTGTGTAACAGAATCCGCTGAACATCTCAATTCTGTTCACCACTTCCAACAGCGCTGTGTAACGCAATTGCAGTTCTGAAATTTCCTCTGCCCGCACATATCCCCAGACTTTCTCCGCTTCGGGTGCTTCGCGACCGGCATAGGCAATGCCGCCAAACTCTGTCAGCATCACCGGCTGCCCTTGGTGGGGGTGGCCGTCGAGGGTGAGGATGCGCCCGCCGGGACGCTGCCGGTCGAACAGTTTCGTCAGGTCAACTTGAGGCCCGTAGCGCTTTTCTAATCGCTGGGGTTTGTTGTCGTAATCGTGAATGGCGATTATGTCGGTATCTGTACTTTCCCAGCCGTCGTTGCCGATCACCGGGCGCGTCGGATCGAGGGTTTTGGTTAAGTGATACAGCGCTTGCACATAGTTCCGGTGCGCGGCGCTTTCTGTTAAATTCGGAACGCCCCAAGATTCATTGAAGGGCACCCACACCACGATACAGGGGTGGCTGACATCCCGCTCAATGACCTCCGCCCATTCCTTCGTAATGCGTTCCACGGCTTTCGGGGTGAAGCGGTAGGCGCTGGGCATTTCTTCCCAAACGAGCAAACCTAGCACGTCTGCCCAGTATAAAAAGCGGGGGTCTTCAATTTTCTGGTGTTTCCGCACCCCGTTAAATCCCATCGCTTTGACTAACTCGACATCCCGCCGCAACGCCTCATCTGAGGGCGCGGTCATGAAGCTTTCGGGCCAGTAGCCTTGGTCGAGAACCAGGCGCAAATAGTACGGACGCCCGTTGAGCATGAAGCGGTCACGCTGGATCGCCACACACCGCATTGCGGTATAGGATTTAACGACATTCATCAGTTTGCCATCACACCACAGCTCAATCTCGGCGTCGATCAAGGTGGGTTTTTCCGGACTCCAGAGCAATTCGTTGCGGTAATCGTCGATGCCTGGGTCGGAAAGGGCGATGCGTCGGTGAACTTCCCGGTTGAGCACTTCGTAGGTATCGTTGACGAGCATTTGGCAACCGAAGGAGAGTTTCACCTTCAGTTGGATATCATTACACGGTTCGCCGGCAACAAATGCTTCAAACCCGATTTCCCAGCGATCAAAGTCTGGTGTCCAGCGAATGTTCTTGATATAGGTGGGGGGAACGCGTTCAACCCAAACGGTTTGCCAGATGCCGGTTGTACGCGGATACCAAATACTGTGCGGTTCCAGCTGCCAATCTTGCTTGCCACGGGGTTTGGCTAAGTCTTGGGGGTCGTCTTGCGCCCAGACTGTAACCCGCTGCGGCCCATTTTCATTGATGACGTGAGTCATATCGGCGGTAAACGGGGTGTTGCCGCCTTCATGTTCTGTGATGAACTGACCATTGACCCAAACACGGGCGCGATAGTCTACTGCGGCAAATTGCAGCAGCACTCTGCCTTCGCCTGGGGGTAAGTCAAATTCGCGTTCGTACCAACAATTGGGGTGGAAGCCGGTGTCGCCTATGCCACTGCGGGTCGTTTCCGGCGCAAACGGCACCTCAATGGTGTGCGTCCACTCGGAAATGTCACTAGGTTGAACAAATCGCCCATTGTCGTCATAAGTAAACTTCCACGGGCCGTTAAGAGACATCCAATTGGCGCGTTGTAACTGTGGGCGTGGATAGGCCATTTTGCTTAATTCAAAATTACTCTGGCTACCGGCTTCACCAGACTGTTGTATGTAACAATTCTCAAGCCATTTACCAAACGAACTCATGGATCATCAATCCTAGCTACATTTATGTCAGAGTTCCCGCGTCAGGTTTTTGTCTAACGGTCTCTAACTTGACAATAGATTTTTATTCCATGTTTGTGCCTAGGGTTCCGGCGAATTTGTTGTAAAACTTAATAGCTTGGAAAAAAGTAAGCAAGCTCATACATAATCTCGCTCCCCTGTTTTATTTCCAAGCTCATCATTATTTATTTGTCTGTGCCGGCGCGAGTCGTTCCCACACTATCCCCAGGCTTTGATGGCCATCTGATGGTAAGAATGGTCGAAGTTTCTTCGGCTAACCAAGTATGAGGCACCCCCGGACACCACAGAACATAATCGCCCTCCCGAGAAAGCATAAATTCTTGGTCGGGAAATTGAATAGAAAATCGCCCGTTAATTAGGATAGAAAGTGTAGTTGCTTCAGCATTTGTCGCCCACTGATTTCTTCCCTCTCCTGCTTCATGAATTGCCCATTTTACTTCAAGCTCGGAAGTGGAACGAGGATCATCAGGAAGGTCTAGAAAGTGCCCCATAAACCAACCCCGGCGAGGGGCACCTTCCGTGTCGGCATTTCCAAAAATAACTTGAGGTTGCATTGCCAAATTCCCAGTATTGTCTCCTAGCTAATATGTCGCTTTTGGTGCCATTGCCATGCGTGAGCGAGAATTTCTTTGATGTCTGGATACTGGGGATTCCAACCTAAAATATTTCGGGCTTTGTCGCTACTTCCAACTAAGGCAGGGGGGTCGCCGGCTCTGCGCTCACTTTCTACGATTTTAATGTCTTTGCCGGTTATCTGACGCGCCGATTCAATCACTTCTCTGACGGTAAATCCGCTGCCATTTCCTAAATTAAATACGTTACTATCTCCCCCTTTTTGCAAGTATTCTAAGCCTAAAACATGAGCTTGCGCTAAATCACTCACATGAATATAATCTCGAATGCAAGTGCCGTCAGAAGTCGGATAGTCGGTGCCAAAAATAGAGACAGATTCTCGTTTACCCAAGGCAGTTAGTAATACCAAAGGAATTAAATGAGTTTCCGGGTTGTGGTCTTCTCCCAGTAAGCCATTTGCCTCAGCGCCGGCAGCGTTAAAATAGCGGAAAGCTACTGATTTTAAGCCATAAGCGGTATCGAAATCAGCTAAGATACGCTCCACCATTTGCTTGCTGGTTGCGTAGGGACTGATCGGATCTTGAGGGTGATCTTCAGCCATCGGAACCGTTTTTGGCATTCCGTACACCGCACAAGTGGAGGAGAAGACAAATTGCTTGATATTCGCCGCCACCATTGCTTCTAAAAGCGTTAGCGTTCCGTTTACGTTGTTGCGGTAATATTTGCCTGGATCTGTAACGGATTCCCCGACGGCAATATAGGCGGCAAAATGCATGACAGCGTCAATGGAGTGAGTGGCAAAGAGGTTATCCAGTAAGGCGCGGTCGTTAGTATCTCCGACAATTAACTTAACTTTTAATACCTCTTCAACCAGTTCTCGATGCCCGTACACCAGATTGTCAAGAACGATCGGATCGTAACCGGCTTGCTGCAGAGCGAGTACAGCATGGCTGCCAATGTAGCCGGCACCGCCGGTGACTAAAATAGTTGATTTGCTTTCTGACATTTTTAATACTCGGTAATCTTTTTTTCTTTTAGACAGATGGCTGCTGATGAATGTCAGTTGAGCCACATAAATTTTTCAACGCTTGTTCTGCTTCTAGAATCTCATAGTTTAGATTTTTATGCGTAGTCTTCTTGATAAAAATCCACCTAAAGGAAGAGACGCTGCCGGCAATGTATATCCCAAAAAATAACCTGAGCTTAATTTTCTAAGTCCGAGCCGCTTCCTCGGTTTCGGTTGCCTTAAGCGCTGGAGGGACAAGGGTTCCCATTGCCTCTCCTAACTCCTTCGGCGGGTTATTACGAGTCGAGGAATTTAAGTATTCACCTGTATGAACAGGTGACAGCGGCTTCATCTTATGACGAACCGTATAGTAGCGATGTGTTTGCTGAATTCTGCCGCGCTCTTGAAAGGATTCATTGGAGATTTTTTTGCGAAGCTTAATCAGAGCATCCATGATCGCTTCTGGGCGGGGAGGACAACCAGGTATATAAACATCGATGGGAAGAATTTTATCAGCCCCTCGAATTGCTGTAGGCGAATCAGCACTAAACATCCCGCCGGTGATCATGCACGCGCCCATTGCAATGACATACTTGGGTTCTGGCATCTGATCGTAAAGGCGACGAGTTGCTGCAGACATTTTCATGTTGAGGGTGCCGGCTAAAATAATCACGTCAGCTTGGCGAGGGCTAGCGCGAGGAATTAAGCCAAACCTGTCAAAGTCAAACCGGGAGCCAATCATGGCAGCAAACTCAATGAAACAGCAAGCTGTGCCGTACATTAAAGGCCATAAGCTAGAGAGTCTCGCCCAATTATAGAGATCGTCTGCTGTCGTCAAAATGACATTTTCAGACAGTTCTTGAGTAACCTGGTATCGCTCAACAGGGAAGGCGATGCGTTCACCGTTCAATGAGCCATCGTCAGTGATAGGGTTAGGACTCATGATCACGCTCAGATCAGTTTTTAATCAAAACACTCGTTCTATTTTTTATCCGCCTCAACACCTTATAAACGAACACAGGTATTGTGTTTTGTTTAGTCGTACTTTTCAAAAGCTAATCACTATTTTTCTGTTTTTCCTTCTATCTCAAGGAATGAGCATCTGTAACATTATTTTGTGAGCTGGAATACAAAAAAAGCACGCCATTCATTGCTCAACCGCTTGCAAAAGACGTTAATCCTTATAAGCCCTCTGTTTTTATGTGTGGCTTTTATTCAAACCTACGACTTTTGCAAAAAATCTCCGACTTTCTGGACTATTGGCTTCCCGCAGTCAGTGTGACGCTGCCCGATATAGCCAGACAATCCAGAATAAAAAAAATAAAAACCTAGCTTGCCTGAGCAGTTCTAGGTTTATTTTTAAAAGCTTCATCTTAATGAGTACAAAGATAGCAACTCACAAAATTGGTTTTATGATTATTTTTCGACTAAATGACTCACTTTTAATGATGAAGGTTTGAATGAGAGATTTTTTGAAAAAACTGGCTTCTGGAAATCGTCTCGATTAGTAGTAAACGTTTCAAAGACTTGATTCAGACCCGTTAACTCAAATAACATTCTGACTTGGGCGTTCATAGAGCAGACAAAAAATTTGCATCCAGCGACTTTAACTTTTCTAAACGCTGAAACTAAAGGAATTAAACCTGGGCTGCTAATAAAAGAGACATTTTTGAAGTCGATCAGAATAATATTCGCGCCAGCATTAACCACGGATTCAATTTCTCGATGAAACTGGGCGATCCGCTTATTATCCAACTTTTCGGGATACTGGATCGCTTTTATAACCAGACTCATACAGACTCCTTTGAATGACTAAAGTGAAATTGAGAAGCTCCATAGCTGCCGGCAAACCGCAGAATTACCAACAGTCAAAACTTCTTTTTCTAAGTTTTATCTTTGCAAGGCTAACCAACTAAGCTTCTTCAGTTCTGTTTGGTTACGGCCAAGTCTAGTAGGGTTAAGCTTGATTTTGCTGAAAATACATTTGGTTTGCCATTCCAATAATTTAAGCGATCTGTTAAACTTACTCCTCTATCTTGAGGAAGAAGATGTGGCTCTACAGTTATTTGTTATTTTGAATACATTGTTTTATTAAAGGCTTTTCCAATTTGATAGGGTGGCTAGCTAAAAAGCCTGCCATTAAAAATAGATAAGATTTTTAGTGATTAGTAATTAAAAAAGGTGAACAGAAGACGCCCACATTGCGAAAGCGAACTATTTGAGAAAAATATGGCTGGCTTCAGGTTTTCTAATTTCACAATAAAATGGCAGCTATGGAGAACACTCACTCCCAGCTTTTAAATCGAGATAAAAGGTGTTTTTAGAATTTTCGGTAATCTGGCTAGCTAAATGCAACTCTGCTCTGCTATTAGGTTACAGCAAAGCAGCCGGCCACCTAAACAGAGTGCCGGCCTGATCCGTAAGAAAAATCAAAAATTCAAAAGTGAGTCAATCAACTATTTTTCTGATTTGTAGAAATAGTTGATTGAAATTTCATCTTTTGAACTTTCTTCTAAGAGAGCGCTACAAAATAGGTTGTGTGAAATTCTCTCTAGCTGGGTTGCATTCTCGTGTCACCGGCGCTCGTGGAAATAGCGAAAAAAGGCATTTTCCAGAGACGGAAGCAGCACGCCGCGTTCGCTGCTGAGAGCGCTGTAAGTGGGGCGGGGCGCGACAAGTCCGAGTTCTCGGACAGGACGGGCATCAACGTGGCCGGCACTAACACCGGCAAGTTTAGCCGCCATCCGTGCGAAATCAGCCCAAGCGATTGCATCTGGATTAGCCAAATGCCACAACCCATACTCGCCATCAATTAACAGATCCAAGCTGGCATTCACCAAGTCGGGGACGTAAGTCGGCGAAATCACCGCATCCTCTGCAGCCATGAAAGGATGCCCAGCAGAGAGCGTTCGCAGGGCAACGGTCACGAAGTTATAATCGTCCCACGGCCCAAAGAACGCACTGGTACGGATCACAAGCGAGGAAGGATGGGCCTGTAAAACCCTGACCTCAGCTTCCGCTTTGCTGCGCCCGTAGACATTGAGCGGGCCAACCGCATCACTCTCGACGTATGGTGAAATTGTGGCTCCATCGAATACGAGATCCGATGAGAACGTGAGCAAGGCGACTCCCCGCTTTTGCGCCGCAGCCGCCAAAATTGCCGGCCCTTCAGCGTTCTCGCGCAGGCATTTGTGAGGTTCGCGTTCCGCATCGTCCACGCGAACGTAACCGGCAGCATTCACAACTGCCCAAGGCTGCAACTCACTTAACGCCGCATCCACAGAAACCGGATCAGCAATATCCATTTCCTGACGGGTTAAGAGGTGGTAGGGTATGCCTCGAAGTTCGCATAGGCGAGCAAAGGCATTTCCCAGGGTTCCTCTAGCTCCGATGATCGCTAGGGGGCGCGGCGTGGCTGAATTTCTGCTGTGTTGTTGAACTTCCACACAATTGGGCTTCCTTTCAACCTCACAACTCACTGCTGGATAAAGCAGCCGCTGGGTTCTGTGCCACCAACCCGGTATCTCAAGCAGAGGGTGCTCATATTTGCCCCCAGTAGAGAACTCGCGCAGCATTCGGGCAAGTGCGGTTGGGCGGGGGTGGGGGGAACGCAGATCGAACACACCTGGCTCATAATGACCGCTGAGGCGAGTCACCAGGGTGTTCCAGTCGTAGGAACCGAGGAGCGACCAAGCTGTGATCGCCCGCACGTCTACTCCCTCCTGCCGCAGACTTTCTGCAGCCCCCCAGACTTCATAAAACCAGCGCAGTTGCTCCTCTCGCGTGCAGCCGTGATGGACTTCGGTTACAGCCATCGGCAGATGGTAACGCTCCCACGCCTCTGCCAGTAGCCGGCGCGGCCCTGCTATCCCTTCAGTACAGACACGCACGGCTTCGACATCTGCGTACTTATGCCGGCCATTGCCTCCATGCGTGCTCGTTGGATAGCGTTCCAGGCGCTCATCCAGAAAGCGATCGCTCGTCAGGTAATGGTTAATTCCCAGAATATCGGGCGGACAAGGCTGCTCAAGGAAGAAATCAAGTTCAGCCTCACCGATGCCGGCCTTCAGCAAATACTTCCAAAGCGGATGGTCACGGTTGACACGACCGCACAGCAGATCGTAACTCAGCCACCGGCGCTCATTTTCAAACTCTGCCTGATACGCCAACAGCGGCGTACTGAAAACCTTACATAAATCCTCAGTTTGAACTAGCTGTGCCGTGGGGTTTACTTGCCGGATCGCCTGCATTGACAGCACAGTAGCTTGACACTCTACGATCAAAGCCCGCAGGAAGGTCGCATCATCATAGCCATGCGGATACCAGTGGCCGTACAGTCCGCTGAACCGTGCCGTTGTCAGGGGTTCATTGATCGGGGTGTAACTTTCTACCCAGGGATAGCGCTGGGCCACTGCGCCGGCGAACCGGCCCAGCAACTCCGGAAACGCCGGATCGATCAGACTGGTATGGGGAGGGCCACTCCCGTGATGAACCAGTCCCACAATTGGGCGGATGCCCAGTTCCCGCAAGCGTCCGAGTCGCTCATCCGCCCAGGACCAGTCGGCATCCTCCACGTTATTAGGGGCTGTGCGCTCCCATATCACGGGGTAACGCAGCGCAGACACCCCCAGCTCTGCAAACAAATCGAGGTCTTCTAGGCGCGTTGCGTGGCCGTTTCGCTCTAACTGGTCGAAATACTGGTCGCGTACACGGTTAACGGTGCATTCCACTCCGCCCCACATTTCAAGGCGCGGGTTAGGAAGTGGCTTTACCATTACCGTTGCCTCCTAGAGATTCCAATTTTGAAAGGGCAAGTCCTGGGGTTTCTAGTGCCGGCGGCAGGGTGATGTCGGGAGCCATTTTCTTCTGGACTACATCTGTCACACCGGCTTCTTGTGGCTGGGTGCGAATTTGTTTGTAGATCGTCAGCGCCTGAGCCACCACTTGATCCATGTTGTAATACTTGTAAGTTGCGAGCCGGCCTACAAAATGCACGCCTGGGGTCGCGTCAGCCAACGCCTTGTATTTCTTGTAAACTTCGGCATTTTCCGGGCGCGGTACGGGGTAGTAAGGGTCGCCTTCTGCACGGGGAAATTCGTAAACAATGCTTGTTTTAGAATGTTCTTGGCCGGTCAGGTACTTGAACTCGGTAATGCGGGTGTAAAGATGTTCGTTGGGATAGTTAACCACTGCCTGGGGTTGATAAACCGGCGTATTGTGGGTTTCGTGCTTGAACTCTAGGGAGCGATAAGGCAATTTCCCAAAGCGATAATTGAAGAATTCATCGACCGGCCCGGAATAGATCATTTCCCGATACGGAATAATGTTCTGAATCTCGCGGTAGTCGGTGTTGAGCATGATCTTGATGTTGGGGTGCGTCAGCATCCGCTCAAACATCCGGGTGTAGCCGTGCAGCGGCATCGCTTGATAGGTGTCTGTGAAATAGCGATCGTCGCGGTTGGTGCGGGTGGGAACGCGGGCCGTCACTGACTTATCGAGTTCGGATGGGTCGAGTCCCCATTGTTTGCGGGTGTAATTGCGGAAAAACTTCTCGTACAGTTCCCGACCGACTTTGCTGACAACGACATCTTCTGAGGTGCGGATGTATTCTTTTTGCTCAGCAACGGACTTGAAAAACTCTTCGACCTCGAAGGAAGTCAGTTTTAATCCGTACAGCTTATTGATGGTGTCGAGGTTGATCGGGATGGGAACGAGTTGCCCATCAACGCTGGCAATGACTCGGTGCTCGTAACGTCGCCATTCGGTAAATTCCGAGAGGTACTCGAAGACTTCGCGGGAGTTGGTGTGAAAGATATGCGGGCCGTATTTGTGGATCAGAAGGCCAGATTCGTCATAGCAATCATAGGCGTTGCCCCCGATGTGGTTGCGCGTGTCAACGATCAGAACTTTTTTGTTACATTCACGCGCCAGCCGGTCGGCAAGCACGCTTCCTGAAAAACCTGCGCCCACAATCAAATAATCGAACATTGAAGTACCTCACTTTTTGTATTTAATCAGGCGGCCACTCACTTTTCTCACTTTCTATCAAAGGATGAAAAGGCCGCTTCAAAGCAGAAAATTGTTGAACAAATCGCTCCCGACGCAGCCGGGAATAGTCGCTGCCGGTGGAACGTTAAATCGAAGGGGTCAAACTTGACTGGCTGCTATCCGTGATGAACTGAGGCAGCAGTGTTGCGATTTTCCTTCAAAGCCCCTAACTCCTGTGCCGATCCCATGCGATCGCTAATGACAGACTCGATCAGTTGCAACATCTGCCCCCAAGTGCGATCCCAAGACGTTTGAGAGAGGAAGGTATCAACTTCACTCAGCCATTGCGCTGATTCATCGGCATTCTGATTCATTGCCGCCTCTGCTGCGCTAACGAACTCGGCAGAGGTATCTGCGATCGCTACCAAGTTTTGCTCCCCATAGGGACGCACCACATCGCGGATGGAGGTTGACACCACCGGCTTACCGGCAGCAAGATATTCTGGGGTTTTGGTCGGGCTAATAAAGCGTGTTGACTCGTTCAGCGCAAATGGCAGCAACGCGACATCCCAGCCGGCCAGATACGATGGCAATTCTTGATAAGATTTACCGCCCAGATAGTGAATGTTTGGGTGGCGCGGCAAGACGGCGGGATCGATTTTGACAACCGGCCCAATAATCACCAGATGCCAGTCAGGACGCGCTTCGGCAATACCAGCAAGCAGTTCGAGATTCATCCGTTCATCTATCACCCCATAGAAACCGAGGCGCGGGTGGGGGATATCTGCCTGATCTGCCGGATCTTCTGACAGGTTCCGCGCTTGTGCAAAATGCTCTGCTTCGATGCTGCTGGGAAATGGGTGGGCGTTGGGGTGCTGGTTGCGCTTGACTTCGTAAAGGCTATGCCCGCCGGTAAATACTAAGTCTGCACGTTTGAACAGTTCGGCTTCGCGCTCTTTCAGTGCCGGTGGTGCTCCTTTGAAGGCGGAAAGCTCATCCATGCAATCGTAGACAACTGCCAAGGGCTTGAGATGCCGCGTGAACGCCATCGCCATTGGGGTGTAATACCATAAAATGTACTGATTAATGCTGTGTTTTGCAAATAGCTCGTCAATGAGTGCCTGTTGAAGCGTGCTTGCCGCCTCTTCATCCATCCCTTCCGGCAAATGCGGAACAACTACCCACACCCCATTCTCGCGCCGGCTAACATCCAACCGTCCTGCCGGTTCAGCACCAAACATTGGTTCCTCGATCAAGAACACACGCCGCGCTTTTGCACACCGGCTCAACAGATGTTGAGGCCGCTGGTAGACAAAATCCCAGCGCAAATGACATAGGCAGACGAGATCGGGCACCTGTGGAAGGGAGTCTTCGGGGCTGTGAACGCCGTTGTCTGAAGCTTGGGAACTCGCTTCATCGCCCAGTTTTTGAGCAGATTCCGCTCTGGATACAACATTGCTGAGATCGTCAGTTATTTTACCTTCGTACAGGGACATAAGTAGCCTCAGATATTTAGTCGTTCGATGCTGTTTTTTAGAAGTGTCAAAAGCAGCTAGCTATCAAACATCACTGGGAGCGTTTTTACCAGAACGGTACATAAGAATGAGTTTGAAGGAAGCGTTTGCTTAGCTTAAATGAAGTAGATATTGCTGTCTTTTGCAGACTGGAAAACTTCGCTTTAAGCTTTTGTTTTTGATTGCTCTCATTAACGAAAACAATATCATTTAAGTTTTTTGTATTCTTCTGCCTAAAGGATGAGGTTGCTACCAATACCGAACAAACATAATGGCCACTTACTTCGATTCTTTTATGAAAAACTGCATAAGTTTATACCTGAAGAATTAAGCCTTTGTAAAGTTAGCTTGTAATTGGCAATACAACTTAGCTGGAATGCGGCTTTACCGAATCAGGAAAACTGTATTAAGCGGTTTGGGTATTGCGTTTGTGCTAATTTTTAATGGCCCACAAGCCAGACTTTTTGCTAAAACAAGATTACTTGGGTTTTAAGGGTTTTAAGGTATTCCTGAAGATATACCAATGAACAATATTGGTAGATGACATTACTTTGGCTCTCGTTTCTTTAACGATTAGAAACGAAAAACCACTGATAATTAACCGAATTTGTCAGTACAATGAACTTCAAAATAGGGTGAATGCAATGTATAACACCCTAACAAAAAATGCCTGAATTTTTTAAAATTTTTAATTTAAATTTAATTTGTAACAACTTTTTTATCTAATTCTAGATTATTAACGGTGTGAATTAAACTTTTTTCTGAGAGTTTTTTCCACAGATTTGCAAAATTAGACCAAAACAAATACTTGAGAATGTAAAGGTACAGGCAAGATCGAGCAAACTTTTACCCCCAAACATTAACCTCAAATTTTTTACTCTGGCCGGCAAACGAGTAAACTCTCGCTTTCCTCTATTTTTTCCCTATTTTCCGACAAAGTCTCAACAGATCCTGATAAACGCTACCGCTTGGTCGGCATTCGCAATGGGAAGTTACTGCCGGCAGCACAGACCTCTCAAGGCTTTAGGCAACTGCGGTGAGATTAACAACCAACACATTAACAACCGATCTCAACCATAAAGCTTTATAAAAAATTTATGAATCCTCCTTAAGGTATAAATTTTTGGTAAATTTTGACCTTGGGACGGAATTCAGCAGGCAAAACCCTATACTATAAAGCCTGAAAGTATTTTATATCTTGTATATAAGCCTTGGGCGGTCACACCACGGGTGTTGCAATCACCGGCTGTTTTGTCGGCGCACTCACGAGGGATAAGGGATCAGCCCCATTGGTAAGCCTCTGAGACTGCCGGTATCAAGCTTGCCAAAACTAGGGAGCATCTTCTAGGGAGCTATAATCATGTCTACGACTGATCTGGGTAATCTGAGCGGCACACACAACTATACGGGTTTCATTGACAGCGCTGATCTATCTGACTGGTATAACTTCAGCCTCAACAAGCCAGGAAGTTTCAGCGTATCCCTTGCCAATTTGAGCGCCAATGCGGATGTCCGGTTATTAGATAGTAATGGAACCGTGCTTTATAGTTCCTTCCTCGCCGGCACCAGTCCCGAAGCGATCAACGCAGATCAATTAGCGGCGGGAGACTATTTGCTACAAGTCTTGTCTGCCGGCGAAAACACCAATTATCAACTTAATTTAACAGTAGATCCTCTAACGGGCTTATCTGTTGAATCAGGGTTCTTTACCGTTGGAGAAAGCGGGCAAGTCGGCATTGATTTTCTGTTTGATGGCGGCAGCTACGAAGGAGAAATTGCCATTTTCAGCTTAAAAGGAATGGCAGCTTATAATGCCGGTTCTCCTAACTTTATTAAAGAAGCAGCACGACGAGCGCTGAGCGACTCTGTCGAGGGTCATATTGTCATTGATGACGCTAACCAAGGGGCAAAACTCAGTGCCAGTTTGCCTTGGGAAGGTGATTTTAACCGGGATGAGTATCAAGGCATGAAAACCGTTGCCATGACACCGGGTGACGAGTTTGGCATCATGCTTGTCCCCAATGGTAAGGTGCAAGAAGTATTTGATAATCCAAACGCTAACGGAGAAAAGCGTCCTTTATTTTCCTTAGCCACTGCCAACCCACTTGAAGCTTTCCAAGTTGGACAAATTGCCGATGTCACCGGCGATGGCAGAACGTTTGTTATGGAAGATTTGCGAATTGACAGCGGCTCCGATAAAGATTATAACGACATCGTATTTCGAGTTACGGGTGCGAGCGGAAAAGCTATAAACCTGAATGAAGTGATTAATCCAAAGAGGGATTGGCGCATTACAGAATTTGGAGAACAATTGCGCGTCTATATCAATATGCCGCCCCAAGAATTGCAATTTATAACACAGCCAATTTACACAGCCGGAGATATCATTACCCTGACTGAGGCTAAAGTTTATGACGACAATGCAAATTTAAGTAAGGTGGAGTTCTTACTCCAAAAAGACGGCGGAGAGTGGATGAAGCATGGTGAAGTTGTGGAACTCAGAACTGATAATGAGGGATGGACAAATTTTACCTATAAATTAACAAACTTAGATGTTGGCAATTATCAATTGAAAGGACTAGCTTATGATGGCAACGGGGCAGCCAGCAACGAGGTGATTCAAAGCTTTTGTATTAATAAGTTAGTAGAGCCGGCTCCAGTTGAGCCAACGCCGATTGAGCCAATGCCGGTGGAACCGACTCCAGTTGAGCCAACGCCGATTGAGCCAATGCCGATGGAACCGACTCCAGTTGAGCCAACGCCGATTGAGCCAATGCCGGTGGAACCGACTCCAGTTGAACCAACGCCAATTGAGCCAATGCCGGTGGAACCGACTCCAGTTGAGCCAACGCCTGTTGAGCCAATGCCGGTGGAACCGACTCCAGTTGAAGCAACGCCAATTGAGCCAATGCCGGTGGAACCGACTCCAGTTGAAGCAACGCCAATTGAGCCAATGCCGGTGGAACCGACTCCAGTTGAGCCAACGCCTGTTGAACCGCCGCTCAATTTACCGCCTCAATCGTTGTATTTCGACACTCTGCCACTCTACACCAATGCTGAAACAGTCAGTTTTAGTGGGGCGAAAGTTTACGATCCTGACGGAAATAACGATCTTAAAAAAGTTGATTTCTGGCTGCAAAAACTTGATGGTGAACGGTTGGAACTCAGTGATGTCACAGAATTTATCACTGACAACAATGGCAGGTCTAGATTTAATTTTAGGTATGACTTGAATGGGTTAGCACCAGGCAATTATCAGTTATTTGCAACCGCTTACGATTACGCCGGCAACGCTAGTAACACAGCCTCCCAAAGCTTTTTCGTCATTACCGATCTGGATGGCAGCGGACTATCCAATCCTGTCAGGTTGGCGATTGCAGAAGCAGCGAATCTGGAAAGCTATAATCCCCGTGCGCTAGCACAAACGCGCGAATGGGTGGTGTGGGTAACACCCGGACAATCTCCCCAAAATTTAGCCACAATTATTGGCGCTCAAGATTTAGGTTCTACCGGCTATATTCCAAATACTTACATTTGGCAGTTTTCTGATAGTATTGCGCCGGCAGAAGTTTCTGAACAATTAAAATCACTCAATGGCGTTGAATTTGCTTATCCGCTAGTTCCCATCCAGCTTCACCCGCAACTTGTGCCGAATGATCCGCTTTTTGCCAACCAGTGGCAGTGGGAGAATACGGGCCAAACCGGCGGGACTGCCGGCGCTGATGCCAACATTACCGACGCTTGGGATTCAGTCCGGGGAAGTGGAGTCACGATTGGCATTGTAGATGGTGATTTAGACTACACGCACCCAGATTTGCGGAGAAATTACCGCGCTGATTTGAGTCGTGATTTTAATGAAGGAAATATCCAAACAAGAGCCTATGATTATGACCCAGCACCGCCACTGAGCGTGAAGTTCAGAGGCGATGTCGAAACGCCTGCTATTGACGATAACAGCACCACTTTTTTTGAATTAGAGACGGGGTTAAATGGCACTGTTACTGATGTAAATGTGACGCTGGACATCACGCACCCCTCGGTCGGGGATCTGGATGTATTTTTAGTCAGTCCGTCGGGAACGCGCGTTGAGTTATTTACCGATTTAGCCGGCGGCAGCGGCTTGACAAATACGATATTAGATGAAGCAGCAGCCACGTCAATTACGGCTGGATCTGCCCCCTTTTCTGGAAGCTATAGGCCAGAGGGAATGCTGGCAAATTTTAACGGTGAAGACGCTCGCGGGGTTTGGAAACTAGAAATTGCTGACGATACGGCAGGAAATATCGGTCGAATTAACAATTGGTCGGTGCAATTTACCACCTCAAACCGGCACGGCACAGCAGTTGGGGGCAATGTGGCAGCAGAGGGGAATAACGGCCTTGGCGTAACGGGTGCGGCACCTGAGGCATCGCTAGCAGGATTGCGCCTAATTGCCAATCGCGTGACAGACTTACAAATTGCCGATGCTTTGTCTTATCGCAACCAAGATATAGATATTTATAACAATAGCTGGAAAACCGATTCTTTCAAAGATTTACCCATAAGTTTATACGCGATGGAATTAGCAGTCCGTCAGGGTAGAAATGGGTTAGGAAATAACTATGTTTTTGCAGGCGGCAATGACAGGTCAGAGGCTCAAAATGTCAATTACAATCCTTTCGCTAAGTCTCGCTCTACTATTGCTGTTGCAGCTCTCGATCACAATGGCAAATTTGCTCCATACAGCGAACCAGGAGCGCCGATTTTAGTCTCGGCTTATTCCAAGGGAGATAATCAGTATCGCTTTATCTCTAACGCCCGTCAAGCAATTCCAGATAACCGCACAGTTTCCTCAAATTTGAATGCCAGTGGGGTGGTAGGCTCGATCACTGATGTGGCTGTTACTTTGAATATTCAGCATCCGCGTACCAGCGATTTGGATGTGTTTTTAATGAGTCCATCAGGTAAAAGAATAGAACTGTTTACTGATGTGGGCGGTAACGGAACTGATTTTTTAAATACAGTTTTGACAGATGATGCCAGTGCTTCGATTGCCTTTGCCAGTGCGCCATTTAACAGCAGCTTTCGCGCTGAGGGACGTTTATCGGATTTTGATGGCGAGAATCCTAACGGCAGTTGGCGGTTAGAAATTACTGACGATACTGGTCAACAAGTCGGTCAACTGAGAAGCTGGTCACTTTCGATTGGAACCAATGGCATTGTCACGACTGATTTAGTGGGAACTGAGGGCAAAGATGCGGGGGATTACACCCGTGATTTTGGTGGGACTTCTGCGGCAGCGCCGGTAGTTTCTGGGGTCATTGCTTTGATGCTGGAAGCAAATCCAAATTTAACTTGGCGCGATGTACAACATATTTTAGTGGAAACTGCCCGACCCACTGATCCGAATGATTGGCACGACTTGAAAGATGAACCAAACTGGCAGACAAATGGGGCAGGATATGCGGTTAATCACAACTACGGGTTTGGTGCAATTGATGCGGCGGCAGCAGTAGAGTTGGCGGCTGGGTGGGTGCCGGTTGATCCGGAAGTTTCGGTGGGTTCTGATTTGCTGTTGGTTGGTGAAGAGATTCCCCAGTCCGTGAATGTTTTCTTCGCTGAAGATGCCAACTGGATAGAACAGACTGTCAATATTGAGGAAGATATTAAGGTTGAGTGGGTGGAGGTGATGTTAGACATCACTCACGAACACCGGGGAGATTTGATGATAGAGTTAATTTCTCCCGACGGGACGGTATCGACGCTGGCAGAACCGAGTGTTGATGAAAATAATAACTACAAATGGGTGTTTGCAACGCCGCACCACTGGGGTGCATCCTCAGCCGGTGAGTGGAAGTTGCGCGTGGCGGATCTGTATTCAAATCCTAGTAATGATCTGGGAACTTGGAATGAGTGGAAGTTAAATTTTTACGGAACAACTGATGAGCCGGTTGTGGCTCTCAGGTCAACTGATCCAATTGCTTCAGAGTTTGGCGATTCCGGCGAATTTACAATTACCCGTACAGGCAGTACTGCCAGCCCGCTGACGGTGAATTATGAGATGGCGGGTAGGGCTGAAAATGGCAGTGATTATGAGAATTTAATCGGTAGCGTTACCATTCCTGCCGGGGCTGATAGTGTTAAAATTCCCCTGACTGTATTCGCCGATAATGTTCCCGTAGAAGGAAATGAAACAGTAGTCTTGAAGCTCTTATCAAGCATCGGTTACCAAGTCGCAACTTCAGGTAGCAGTACGATCATAATTAATGAACCGACCTGGGTTCAACAGTTGGGAACTGTAGGTGTTGATGCGGCCTTTAATGTAGCAGTTGATAGGGAGGAAAATGTCTATCTTTCAGGAGAAACCTCTGGTGATTTTGGAGGAGCTAATGCTGGCGGTAGTGATGTTTTGCTTGCTAAATACGATAAAAATGGGGTTCAACAGTGGGTTCAGCAGTTTGGAACTGATAGTTCCGAACGAGCCGAAAGCATGACTGTTGATAGTTCGGGAAATATTTATTTGACGGGATGGACTTGGGGATCGTTAGGAGGGACGAATTCTACAGGTGGGGATATTAACGGTTGGGTAGCAAAGTATGATAGCAATGGCAACCAGTTGTGGTCGCAACAGTTAGGAATAGCGACATTTTATGACGTCGCTGTTGATAATGCTGGAAATGTTTATGTTGTGGGAGAATCCTGGAATCTCAATTCTTCTTCTCCCCAAACCGATGCCTTGATGCTCAAGTATGACAGCGGTGGCAATCTTCTCTGGGGGAGGATATATGATGCGGAAGATAAATTTGATGTAGCTCGCAGCATAGCCGTCGATAACTCTGGAAATATCTATATGTCGGGTAACACTCAGACAGGGTTGGACCGCGATCCATTGAAGCCAACTAATGCTGGCGAGGTTAATGCTTGGGCTGTTAAATATGATAGTAATGGCAATGAGTTGTGGGCGCAACAGATTGATAGTGCCGGAGATGACAGAGCAACGAATATTGCCGTCGATCCATCTGGCAATATTTACCTAACAGGATATACAAATGGCGATTTAGGCGGAACGAATGCTGGCGGTTGGGATGCTTGGATTGCCAAGTATGACAGCATCGGCAGCAAACTTTGGATTCAGCAGTTTGGCTCAGTTAATGATGATAACTCTTGGAGTCTCGCAGCTGATAGCTTCAATTCTATTTATATAACAGGAATCAGTATGGGGGATGTGGGGGGAAGCAATGGGGGTAGCGGTGATGCTTGGGTCGCTAAGTACAGCGACAGCGGCATCAATATTTGGACTCAAAAGCTAGCATCTAAAAACTATGATATTGCTTGGGGCGTAGCAGTAGATGAAGCTTACAACATTTATATTTCTGGATACACAAACGGAAATTTAGGGGGAACTTCTGTCGGCTCAGTAGATGCGTGGGTAGCGAAGTACCAGACTATTTAATAGAATTAAGGAGGTAGTTTTCATGAAACATACAGAGATTGCTTTAAACTTTCGTAACCTCTAAATAACAACTACTTAAATATAACCAAAGAACATGGAAGAAGATAGCCTAACACTACCGACGCATTGGAGCCTAAAAACGTCTAATTTTCAGAGTATCGACGGCCTGGAATTTGACTTTTTCCGAGGTGGGACTTTATCACTCCAGCTCAGAAACGACCCAACCAGTGACGCCATTTCTCTGCCTTTTATGTGGGCGCGGCGTCGCTTCCTCTCCTTTCGCGGAATCAGAGGTGTTGAACCACCCTATGAAGAAGTCTTCGCTCAAGAGCCTTACGCGCTTTATTGGTGGGAAATTCGTCCCTTAAATACCGATTTTAGTGGAGGAGATGAGGGGGGTGATGTAGATCCCACGTTGGCTAATCCCACCGCTCCAACTTATGACAGCATCTATTATTTAGCACTGGGTAGCAACTTAAACCCAAATCCAGTTCTACTTAGAAATATTTCAAGAATAGAAAGCAGAGATCCCAGCACCGATCCGACAATATTTAACTACCTCATTTCCCGTAGCTATCAAATTAGAGAAGTCAACTACAATTATTTGGGGATTGCAGAAAACCAACCCGTTGCAGCGGTTCCCGAACCTTCTTCGGCTTGGGGACTGCTGGTACTCGGCGCGATCGGTCTGGGGTGGATAGTGAAACGCAAACTATCGCAAGTTTTGTCGTAAGTAAAAAATCTCAGTCATAGAGAATGACGGCTTAAACGTTATAAACATTCACGCCAAAAGGCGAGGCTTACATCTTAAAATCAGACTGAATTTTCACCAGTGGTTTCAATGAAACAAGTGATTGAGAGAGTCAGAGTGTTTGGCAGTCTCTTCCTTGGCACTCTCTTGATAGCCGGCCCGACAGCCGCCCAAATAGTTCCCGATCAAACCCTGCCGGCTAATTCCACCGTCACGCCAGAAGGTGAAACGATTGTTATTGAAGGCGGAACCCGCGCCGGCACCAATCTTTTTCACAGTTTTAAAGACTTTTCACTCACCACCGGCACCACTGTTTTCTTTAACAACGCCCCCCAAATTCGCAACATTATCAACCGCGTCACAGGCAATTTACCCTCAAATATCGACGGGTTAATTCAAGCCAACGCCACCGCTAACCTGTTTCTTCTTAACCCCAACGGCATTATGTTCGGCCCCAATGCGGCGCTGGATATTGGTGGTTCCTTTCTCGCCACAACCGCTGATAGTTTGCTCTTTGCAGATGGCACCGAATTCCTCGCAAACCCTATCAACACAACACCCCTGCTAACCGTCAGCGTTCCCATCGGTTTGCAATTAGGACAACAGCCGGCAGAAATTCGCGTGCAAGGATCTGCATTAGAAATGCCGGCAGGTCAAACTCTAGCACTCGTAGGAGGCGATCTTGCCCTAGAAAATGCGTTGCTGGCCGCACCAGCAGGGCGAATTGATCTCGCAAGTGTGGCGGCGGGTCAAGTCAGCCTCACCCTAACGGAAAGCGGCTATGCCTTGGGATATGACGGTGTGCGAAACTTCCAAGATATCCAACTCTCTCAATCTAGTTTGCTGGATGCAACCGGCGAACGCAGCGGTGATATTCAAATTGCAGGCCGACGCGTCACCTTGACTGACGGATCGCTAATTGAGGCTAAAACCCTAGGATCAGAACCTGGCGGCAGCGTTACCGTCCGCGCTTCCGAGTTGCTCGAGTTGCGGGGGAATGGCCCAGATGGTTATCCTACCGGCATCCTCGCGGAAACGGAAGGAACGGGTGCCGGCGGCGACATCACCGTTACTGCGCCGCAGCTTAAAATCCGCGATGGTGGGCAAATTTCCGCCGCCGCTATGCCTGGAAGCGAAGGTCAGGGAGGTAATGTATCGGTTAACGCTTCTTCTGTCGAGCTGATCGGAGAATCAGGATTGCTCGAAGATCCACAAACCAGGGAACTTCGCTTAGGCAGCGGTTTATTTGTCTCCAGTGAGGGGGCTGGTGCCGGGGGAAACTTAACAGTTAACACCCACCGACTAATTGTGCGAGATGGCGCACAGATGTCTGCTTCAACCGTTGGCGAGAACCGGGGAGGAAATTTGACGGTGAACGCCACTGAGTTTATAGAACTGACCGGCACGTCTATTGAACCCTCGTTACCCAGTGGTTTGGGTGCAAGCGCTGCCTCCACGGGGAACGGGGGCAACGTGAGAGTGACCACCGGACGGTTAATTATACGAGATGGCGCACAGGTTAACGCTTCTACCTTTGGTGCCGGCAATGCTGGCGATCTGTTCGTTCACGCTTTTGAATTTGTGGAAGTCAGCGGTAAAGCGGTCGATCCCAGCAGCATCTCTGCCGGCGTCAGTTCAGAAGCAAGCGGCAATGGAGGCAATGTTTTCATTCAAACGCCAAAGGTTATTATTCAAAATGGCGCAGAAATCACAACCACCACAGTGGGACAGGGTCGCGGTGGCAATTTAAATATTGACACGGAGCGGTTAATTATTCGTAATGGGGGGCAGTTAACAGCGATCACTGCCGGCCCGAACCGAGGAGGTACGTTAACGGTCAACGCCTCACAATCGGTAGAAGTGACCGGACAAAGTGAGTTTCCCAGTGGGATCTTTACCCAAACGCAAGGTAGTGGAGCAGCTGGCGACTTAACAATTAATACCGAGCGCTTAAATATCCAGAATAACGCAAAAATCTCGGTAAGCGGGGAAGCGTTAGGAGATGCCGGCAACCTAAACATTAACTCCCCTGAAATTCGACTAGATACGGGAATTATCACCGCAGAAACTAGAGCCGGCAGTGAAGGCAATATCTTTCTGCAAACACAAGACTTACAATTGCGCCGCAACAGCAACATTACAACCAACGCCACCGGCCCTGCAACGGGTGGTAATATTTTTATCAATACAGATACGATAGCCGCTCTTGAAAATAGCGACATCAGCGCTAATGCTGAACAAGACTTTGGGGGGAAAGTTCAAATTAGTACCCAAGGCATCTTTCGGCAAGGCTTTTTAGGAACAGATGTTAATAGAGACTCCTCTGCAATCTCCAGTGATATCACAGCCACGTCTCAACTTGGGCCTGAGTTTGATGGCACTGTAGCTATTACCAACCCAGATATTGATCCCGCCCAAGGGTTAGTTGATTTGCCTGAAGATTTTGCACAAGATGAGATTCCAGAAAACGCCTGTGCAGCAGCCGGCAAAGGTAGTCAATTTATTAATAGTGGACGCGGTGGTTTACCACCCAATCCTAGAGAAGCGCTGAATCTTGGTGTGTTTAAGATCGAGGAAGATACTGGAAGAGAAAATGCCTCGCAGCCGGCGCAGTTAGTCGAAGCTCAAGGATGGATAATCGATGAAAATAACGTAGTGCATCTTGTTGTGCAATCGCCTAACACGACTCCCTCCCCTTCTTGGGAAAGTCCCGCTGCCGGTTGTCGTTTGCAGTCAACATCTTACCCTTCTAATTAATAAAAACCATGAAACTTAATCAATTTTTTAGGCAAAAATTTTTCAGGTTTTTACTAACCGCACTTTTTGCATTTCTGTGGGTGGCTGGGTTGCCGGCATTGGCAAAAGTTTCTCAGGCTAACTCGGTTAATACCTACACTCAAGCGTTTGGGGGGGAAGAAATTACGCGCAGCCGGCTCGATGATGCCCGTAAATTGCAAGCAGATGGACGTTACCGGCAAGCTTGCAAAACATTACTTCAAGCACTAGAAATTCCAGATTTTAACTGCAATAAGTTAATAGATGACGAGATAACGCCTGCAGAAACTACGCAAATTCTTAAAAATGTCCCTGTCACGTCGCTGAGAGTAGCCGGTTTAACTAACTTAGGCGAGCTTTTGCGAGTAATGGGCGCTCTTAAAAATTCTGAAACGGTTTTAAAGCAAACTTTAGAAATGTCTGAAAGAGTCTTGATAGATCCAGACTTCATCAGCGCCGCTTATCTTAGTTTGGGCAATACGCAACGAGCTTTAGGCAAGCGAGCAGAAGAATTAATTATTAACTTACCCAACCTCGAAGAAAATTTATCGATTGATTCACTACGCCCAGAAAACTACTATAAAGTTGCTTTAAAATCCTATGAAAAGGTAATAAACTCCTCAAGTAATCTAACAGCTTTACAGGCAAAATTAAACAAATTAAGCTTATTGGTAGAAACAAATTATGAACTTGATCTCAGTGATTTGTGGCAAGAAGTTCAATTAGCGATAGATTCATTACCCCTCACTTCTGAAAAAAATTATATTCGTCTCGATTTTGCTCAAAGTTTAATTTGCATAAATTTGCAAGAAATAGGGCAAGAAGAACGACAACGAATCCCAACGCCTCATCCCCCGATTATGAAGCTTTGTCAAGGGAAAACCCAGACAGAAAAAAGTGTGTTGTCTAACTCGGTTAAGCCTGACTGGAAGTATATTGGACAGCTATTATATACAGCCGCGCAAGAAGCTGAAAATTTAAAAGATGTGAAATTGCAATCCTACGCGCTTGGCAATCTTGGGGAATTATACGAAATAAACCAGCAATGGTCAATCGCTAAAAAATTAACTGAAGAAGCATTAAACCTCGCTCAGTCTATTCAAGCAGAGGAGATTACTTATCGGTTGCAATGGCAACTAGGACGAATTAGCCGAAAAATTAAAGAAGATAATCCGGAAGCCATCGCCGCTTACACTACTGCCTTTAACAACCTTCAATCATTACGCAAAGATTTGTCTTCTCTCAATCGAGATGTTCAATTTTCCTTTCGGGATGAAGTAGAGCCGGTGTATCGGGAGTTAGTTGATTTACTTTTGCAACCGGAAACGCCAAAACAAGAATCTTTGATTCTTGCTCGTGATGTCATTGAAGGATTGCAGCTTGCTGAACTGGATGATTTTTTTAGAGATGCTTGTGCAGATGCAAAACCGGAACAGATCGACGAAATTGTTAATAAATCAGAATCAAAAGCAGCGATTCTTTATTCTATTATTTTGGAAAATAAATTGGCAGTTATTCTCAAGTTGCCTAAACAAGAACTGCGTTACTACTCAACGGCAGTTAGTCAAGATAAAGTAGAAAAGGATTTAGAGAATTTACTCATAAAACTTAAAAGTTCTCATCTGACAGAAGAAGATAAAGAATTGCCGGCAAAAGTTTATGATTGGTTAATTCGAGAGGCAGAGCAAGATTTACAAAAGGCTGAGGTAAGTGCGTTAGTCTTTGTGCTGGATGGCTCTTTACGCAATATACCAATGGCGGCTCTTTACGATAGAAAGACTAAGCAATATTTAATCAAAAAAAATTATAATTTAGCTTTAGCACCGGGGTTGCAACTACTAAGTGCCCAAGCTCTCACACAGAAAAACTTAAATGTCTTAGCTGCCGGCGTTAGCAAAGGACAAATATTTAACAAGTCCACCCCGCTTCCCCAGGTTGAAAATGAGCTTCAGAAAATTCAAGAACAAGTGCCTAAGCAGAGTCAGGTTCTTCTGAATGAAAATTTTACTGAAATGACTTTCCAAGCAACAATTAAATCAGATCCCGTCTCTGTAGTTCATATCGCAACGCACGGGAAATTTAGTTCTGATCCTAATCAAACTTATATTGATGTTTGGGGCAAAAGTCTCAAAGTTAAAGATTTAGATAGCATCTTGCGAATTAGTGATCAAAAAACTTCTAACAAGCTTGAATTGCTGATTCTTTCTGCCTGTGAAACTGCTAAGGGAGATAAACGAGCGACTTTGGGAATTGCGGGAGTTGCGGTGAAAGCCGGCGCGCGCAGTACCATTGCTTCTTTATGGCTAGTAAACGACAATTCTAGCGCTCAGTTAGTCGAGGAATTTTATAAACAGTTAAAAGCAAATCCTAAAATTGCCAAAGCAGAAGCCCTACGAAAAGCCCAATTAAAGCTGATGGATGATTACCCTGCCCTTCAACCAATGAAATGGGCACCGTACATTCTAGTAGGCAATTGGCAGTAAATTTGGAATTTATCATTAAGACTTTCAATCAACGTAAGATTTTCTTGCCCTTAGCCGGCTTTAACAAGGGTGAGGCAATGATTTGAACACCCTGGCGGGATGAACTGCGGCTCAATTCCCTTCAACTGTTGTCTCCAACACCGCTAAAGCGCTAACTGTACACCGAGAGGCGATAGCGCTGCTTTGCGTAGCTCAAACAGCCAGACGCTAACTGACTCACACCCTTTTCCCCATGACATTGTGCTAGTAACCAATTGATGTCTTTGCAAGGAAGATTTCATTTTTACTATTTTATCTCTCTACCGGCAGAGCCTTAAATTACCCCTAAAGGCTGATGAACTCTTGTGCATAACCTACTTAATATAAACGTATAAAACTGATTTTTTATTCACTGTTTCAACTCCCTAGAAAAAGCAAATGGGTTTGCCTCTAACCAAACGCGCTGTCGGCATATTTGCCAAAATCGAAGATGCTGTTGCGGCACTGACGGAACTAAAAACAGCCGGTTTTCCCATAGAAAAGATTTCTGTAATTTCCAGAAATACTGAAGAAGATAGGGAGATTGCCAACTTGGTTAAAAGCACCGAAAGTGGCAATCAAGCGGAAGAAAACACCGCGACAGGTGCGTTTACTGGTGGGGCTTTGGGGACAGTAGCCGGCTTACTGGTCGGGTTGGGCATTCTCGCAATTCCCGGAATTGGGCCAATTATGCTAGCCGGTGCGGAAGCAACTGCCCTGGCAACCACGCTGGCAGGGAGTGCAATTGGTACTGCTGCGGGTAGTTTTATGGGGGCTTTTGTTGGTTTGGGCATTCCCGAAGCTCAAGCAAAAAGTTATTACGAACGAGTCTCGCGCGGAGCCTATTTGGTAATGGCAGAAGGCACAGAAGAAGAGATTGCCATTGCTCAAAACATTCTGACAGAGCGGCAGATTGAAGACTTAATCATCTACGACGCTCAAAGAAAACAAATCAGTGATTTACCATCAGACACTTGGATGGGGATGTAACTAACCCTAGTCACCAAAAAGTTTGGTGAATACATTAAGGAGAAGGAAAATGAAAAAGCTAACAACATTTTTACTCAGCGGTCTATTAGTTTTAACTGCAGCGGCTTGCAATGACGTGGCTAAAACGAGTTCCAATGCTCCCGATACCACTGCAAACACGAACCCCAACGCCCCAAAAGCTGAAACCGCTGAAGAAAATAAGGCTGATGCCACCAGCGAAGTTCGCAGAGCGCAAGCAAACGCTGATATTCGCGCCAGAGAGCAACGCAACAATGTTGCCGGCGATCCTTTGAAAAGAGCAGATGGCGATTTAGAAAGCGAAATTCGCAGCAAGTTGGAAGTTAATCTACCGGCAAGTTCTCTAGCAGTTAAAGCCGATGATGGAGCAGTGGTGATCTCCGGAGTTGTGCCGACACCAGAACAGCTAGCTAGAATCGAACCTTTAGCCAAAGAAATTAAAGGGGTCAAAACGGTGGATGTTAAAGCCACTGTAAAACCGGCAGTTCCTGAGAAGAGCCAGCAAAAAGATCAGAAGAACAACTAGCACTAAGGACGGTAGTTCGCGATGGACTGTTCACTCATCTATCTCTTGATAGAGGGTGACGTTATCCCTTGGGGCTGATGAATACGCTTGACAAAAAGTGTGTAAATAAGTGGGACAGGCTGGAAAACCGTGTCATGCCTGCCTGCTAAGATTGCAGATAATGGAGGAAGGAAAATGGCAATAGGTCAACACAAACGTGCTGTGGGTGTTTTTTCCCACTATCGGGACGCTGAGGCGGCACTCAATGAACTGAGAACTTCTGGCTTCCCCATGCATAAAGTTTCCGTCGTTGCTCAGGATACTGGGGGACGCAAGGACATAGCCGGCGCTGGCATGAGTGATCGTCCGGGTCAAGAAGCCGGCGAAGGCGCGAAAGCCGGTGCGGTAGCGGGTGCCGCAACAGGAGGTCTAATCGGTTTAATCGGAAGCCTGAGTGCGCTGACGATTCCGGGAGTTGGCCCTGTATTGGCTGGCGGCGCTTTGGCCTCTGTTTTAGGGGACGCGCTGGTAGGTGGCGCGATTGGTGCCGCAGCCGGCGGTTTGATTGGCGCACTGGTCGGGTTGGGAGTTCCTGAAGATCGCGCTAGAGGTTACAATGAGCGCGTCTCAAAAGGCGATTATTTAGTGCTCGTGGAAGGTACGGACGAGCAAATCCATGCGGCAGAATCGATTCTCAGCCGTGGTGGAATTCAAGATTGGGGCATTTATGACGCACCCGTGGGTAGCACCGGCAGAGGTGCTGACCGGCATCAACGGGCAGTCGGTGTTTTTTCTAGCCGCGCAGAAACCGAAAGAGCTCTCCACGACTTGCGAGATGGTGGCTTTTCCATGAATAAAGTTTCTGTGATCGCACGGGATGCTGATCGCGAGGGAGAGATTGCCGGCGTTGATGTCAAGGATAGCGTGGGCAATAAGGCTGACGAAGGCGCAACCGCCGGCGCACTGACAGGTGGTGCACTGGGCGGGATCACCGGCTTGCTAGTCGGCTTGGGTGCCCTAGCAATTCCCGGCATTGGGCCAATCATGCTAGCCGGTGCTGAAGCCACTGCAATTGCTACCACCCTAGCCGGTACTGCCATTGGCGCAACAGCCGGCAGTTTGATTGGTGCATTAGTTGGTTTGGGAATTCCTGAAGAGCGAGCCAAAGTTTACGGTGATCGCGTGGCGAAGGGTGACTATCTGGTGATGGTGAATGGATCTGAAGATGAGGTTCGCCACGCCGACACAATTCTCAACCATCGAGGCATTGAGGAGTGGGGTGTGTATGATGCCCCCAACCCTAATCGCGCTGATGCAGCCTACGCCACAACCGGCGCTCCTGGCGTGCCTTTCCCGGAAACGGTTTATGACCGCAATGCTGAGAACCTAGGTCGTTGATAACTCTAGATCCAGCCTCATTCTTTGCCTGACAGGCAGTTGCTAATTGAACGGTAAATCTCTAAAAAGTCGGATATTGGAGCTTCTAAAATTATTTAATGCTCTAGAAGCTCCAATTTTTTAGCGGGTATAAAACAATATTTTTTCCCAAAGATCAGACCATTCAATTAGCTACTTGTCAAGCAAAAAAAATGAGTGTAAAATTTCTCAAAATCACAGATACCCTGGCCAGTCCCAAGGAGAAAAGTACACAATGAAAAAGTTCATTCCATTTCTACTGAGCGGTGCTTTAGTCCTAGGTGCTGCTGCTTGCCAAGACACTTCTAAGACAAGCTCTGACGCTCCCAATTCCACCAATGAAACCGCTACCATAGCTCCGGATGCAGAAAGCGCTCGCGAGACTAGAAACGACGCGGCGAGCGAAACCCGTCAAGCTCAAATATCCTCAGACGACCGAGCGCGGGATCAGCGCAATGAAGCCGTTGGAAACCCGCAAGATATCAGCGAAGACGACATTGAAAGTAAAGTTCGCAATACCCTCGAAACTAACCTTCCTTCCAGCCAATTAACGGTTGCTGCCACTGATGAAGGTGCTGTGACGATCACCGGCACGGTTGAGACTGAAGAGCAGTTGACCCAGATCGACACTTTGGCGAAGGAAGTCAAGGGTGTTAACACGGTTACCAATAAAGCAACCCTTGCCTCAGCAACATCTGGGCCGGCAGCCAACGACACCGACACAACAACGCCGGCAGCAAACGACACCGACACAACAACGCCGGGAGCTAGCAGCACGGACACAACAACCCCGGAAGCTGACAAGGAAGTTGAAAAGGAAACTGAAAACACTGAGACCAAAAGCCCACAGTAAAGGCAAACTTTTTTAGCTTTTCAGTTTGGTCAAAACAGGCAATCTTAATCCGTAAAATCTCAAAACGAGTCAAAAGCTTGTTACTTCAATTAGTAACAGGCTTTTTTTATTCCACTTCTATTCAAAATCTACAATTTTAAACAGGTTAGAGCAGCAACTAATTGTTGAATATGCACCGGCTCATGGGTTGCCATTAAGGTTATCCGTATTCTGCTCGTGGGAACAGTGGGAGGGCGAATAGTGCCGGCAAAAATTCCCCTTTCTTTTAAATATTTTCCAGTGGCAATTGCTTCTTTGGCGTCTTTCACCGGCACGCACACAATCGGAGACTCTTGAAAAAGCGGAACAATCCCAACTGCTTTGAGCGACTGTTGCAAATCAGCCACATTTTGCCACAACCGGCGGCGGCGTTCCGGTTCTTGTTGGACAATGGCAATCGCTGCTAACGCGGCTGCTGTGTCTGCCGGCGAAAGTCCGGTGGTATAAATCCAGCTAGATGCGCGATTCCGCAAAAAGTCTATTAAACCAGCCGAACCGGCAATATATCCGCCTAAACTGCCCAAGGCTTTGCTCAAGGTGCCCATTTGAATCAGCGGTTGCCCTGTGCAGCCGAAATGTTCCACACAACCGGCACCCCTTGTCCCGAAAACGCCGGTGCCATGCGCTTCATCCACCAGCACCATACAGCTAAACGTTTGTGCCAGTTCCAAAAGTTGCGGCAATTGACAAATATCTCCATCCATGCTAAAGATACTGTCAGTGAGGAGCAGGCAGCGTCGGTAGAGTTGCCGGTGTTGATTCAGTTGTTTTTTTAAATCCTCAATATCGTTGTGACGGTACTCCAAAACCGTTGCACCGCTCAAAATCGCCCCATTTTTCAGGCTGGAGTGGTTGTATTGATCGCCCAGAATCAAGTCACGTTTGCCGACTAAGGCGGTGATCGCCCCCAAGTTTGCCAGATAACCGGAACTGAAAACAAGGGCGTCTTCGGTTTGCTTCAGCTTTGCAATCCCACATTCTAGCTGCCGGTGTAATTCCCGATGCCCCGTAATTAATCGAGAGCCGGTGCTGCCGGTGCCGTATTCTTGTGTAGCATTTATTGCGGCTTGAATTAAGCGCGGATCACCGGCAAGTCCGAGATAATCATTGCCGGCAAAGTTGATCACCTCACGCCCTTCTAGCAAAACAGTTGCACCAGGCCGGTTTTCAATTGTTTGCACAGAACGATACCAGCCGGCGCGATGAATCGTCGTCAGACATTGTTCTATCCAAGCATAAGGATCTGTTGCCACGCTTGCAATTTAAGGCTCGTTATCAATGACTTTCTCAATTCTTTCTCGTTTATCAATTTTGAGAATCGGTTTGGTGGGTGGAATCACCATTCCCATACCAAATGCCACATCTGGTAACTGATAAGCGTGGTATTCTCCAGGCGGAAACACCTGATTTGGGGTAAAACAATACTGTTTTAGATGAACAATTTGATTGGGTTCGCAAGCGGATCGGTTTAAAACCGGCTGAATTTCTTGCGGGATATAAAATGCTTCTGACGGAATGAGCGGTTCCTGGTGTCCATCACCCGGAACACTGTGAAACTCTCCACTTCCAAAGCCAGATTCACTCATACTTTTCGTAGGGGATTATTTTTATCTCCTCAATTTAGCTTTGGAAAATCTCCCGCCGACAGCTTTTGTTATAAAAAGTTAATCATCTGCCGGCGAGAAATTGCGCTTTGCCAAAACTTGACTTTACCGCAGGGGAATACTTTCAAAAATCAACTCACTACCCGGTATGCGGTTATTAAAAGCCGGTGCCGGTGGCTGGGAAAAAATAGAACTGTTGTAGGGGTTCGGCAAATCTGGTGTGCGAATAATTGGATCGCTAGACACCTGCTGGTTCAACACATCTAAATATAGATTGTGAACCTCTCTGCCATCGCGGTTCATTTCGTTTTCCAGAAAAGAGTTTTTATACAGCGTACCTTGCCCAAATAGAAAGTCTATTTGACGCCCGATGCCGCGATTTTGAAAAAAGGGTTTATCATTATCATAAAAAGTCCGTTGGAATGCTTCTTGAACAGTCGTCTGTCCTCTTTGCTGGGCATTTGAGGGCGTTGCTTCAGTGATGATCGCACCCGCAACACTCAGCGAAGAGATTGTCGCCAACAGCCCTATCCAATTTTGCAGCCGCACGCCCATAACACTCCTCCTTAATTTTTCTCACTCCTCAATATTAAACTCATCTCATGGCAAAATGGCTGAATACTTAATGTTGTGGGTTATTAATGAGCGATCTTTGCGTGGCTACTGCCGATTTAACAACGCTGCGCCAGCAACTTTTGGATTTATTCTGTGAGCTGGCTTATCAAGAAGGAGACTTTGTCCTTTCTTCGGGGCAGCCTAGCTCTTATTACATCAATGGTAAGCTCGTGACGCTGCACGCCGAAGGTGCATTGGCGACGGGTCGTTTACTGCTGTCTATGCTGCCGGCAGATACGCAAGCAGTCGCCGGTTTGACGTTGGGGGCCGATCCGATTGTAACGGCAGTGAGTGTGGTTTCTGCCTATGAAAGCCGGCCTATCCCAGCCCTAATTATCCGGAAAGAAGCGAAGGGACATGGGACAAAAGCTTACATTGAAGGGCCGGCTTTGCCAGAGGGGGCGAAAGTCGTCGTTTTGGAAGATGTTGTGACAACCGGCGCATCGGCGATGAAAGCCGTTGAGCGACTGCGGGATGCCGGTTATAATGTTGATTCCGTCATTTCGTTAATAGACCGGCAGCAAGGCGGTGCGGAACTATATGAGCAAGCGGGATTAAAATTTGAAGCCGTGTTTACCATTGAGGCAATTCAGAGCCGGTGGAAGCAACTGCAAGCTTAAATTTGACTGAAGTTAAACGCTGAAGCACTAGACCTTTTGCAGAATTAGCGTAATCTCCGCATCAAGGACAAATTTTGGCGAGACTGGCTTCAGTGCGTTTAATTTTCCCCGCTCGAATTGATTGCCGGTGTCGAAGAACTGCTCTAGAAAGCGACAGACATCGGCATTTGTAGAATTAGTCATAGTCTCACCTTCCCCTAAAGGTTAGTGAATATCACCTCTTGAAAGGCAATGAGTTCTGAGGATGTCTCTTAAGTCAAGGCTTTTTCGTTGCCGGTGATGTCGTTAGCAACGTGGAAGCGCACAGCAACGTCTAGCCGGTAAATTCTGGCGTTGAGTCCTTATTCTTGTTGTGAATGTTGGTAGCAGCGCAGATATTCAAGAATCAGCAAGCGCAAGTAATCCAGCATCCGAATATACGCTTTCATTTGCCTGTACTCTCCATCGGTTGTGAAGTAAAACTGAGTGATTGCAGGAACATCAAAGACTTGCATCGTTTGCAATCGATCAATTGCCTCCTGTTCATTTTCAATCCAACCTCTTGCCTGAATTTGGCTAGCATAGCCTCGAATATCTGACGTTAGCAGTTCGATTTCCTCTAAAATAGTAAATTCGTCCTCAGCAGTTAGAGATAGAGAAGCAATTTCTTTTCGCTCTTGTTTAGTATTTTGATAATCGACGGTTAACTGTTGTAACAAATGATCAATGTAATTTTTTGTAACTTCAGTGTTTTGAGTTAGGTGCGTTGCTTCAGTCATCATTAACTCCATAAGTGACTATTTTTTCAACACCAAATCGGTCGGGTCGTACAATCAAATATTCATTTCCTTTGCGATAGACTGCGGAACCATCACGACGATATCCAGTTTTTGGAACCCGTACTGCTCCTTTCTTGTTGAAGTTATGAGCTTTTCGCAGATATCTCAATGGCTCTAACTCTTTTCTTGAAGCATGGTCTAAAATACTTTGAGCTACACTGATATAGGTAGAGGCATCCCATTCAGCCATGTACTGCTTTATTTCGCCAACTTCTGCCTCGGTGTATCCTTCACATAGCTGGGCTAAAAATGGATCGATAGGTAGCTCATCCGACATCAATTTTTTACTCTGGTTAGCTTATTTAACTGAGACAGCAATTAATATTAAAATCAAAGAGATATAATTTAAGCTAGTTTTTTATGCAGTATTATGGTATGGATACAGTAGTAGTGATTGATGATGAATTCAACCAAAAACTAAAGATTTCTTGAAGAGCCACTTCGAGTCTTTTGAGAAGAAATTCAGCCTCTTCAACAGTAATCTTTTTTGAGTGAGATTTAGTCTTTTTATCTACTGGATGATCGACACGGTTCCGCATAGAGCCAAGTTCTTTCCAAGTATCCAAGCCATTAGGAAGAGTATGTGTTAGAACTTTTCGGTCAGTAAGAGCTGCATAACCGTCATGTAATCCTGATTCTGACGGAAAAACATATTCATAGAAGGCAATAAGAGTGAGGTGTGCGAATTGATGGAAAGTTCTAATATACTCACTAGGAGATTGATGGTAGTTGCTCACAGATTCACGCAATTTATCAACTGCTCTGTCATAATGCATACCATAAAATAAACGAAGATCGCTTTGTGATAGGGAAACTCCGTACATATTTGAAATTGTTTGGAATATAAAGCAGTGTTTCGGTGCGTCTTGTGATAGACCTAAATCCCTAACTAAATCTGACAAGTTACTCATACCTTGATAGTATGGCTTTAAATCATCCCAAGTAACTTTACATTTTAATTCTTGGACAAGATAAACAGCTAATCTGTGAAGAACCGGGCTTTTATCTTTACAAATTAAGCGAAATATTGCCAACTGCTTATGGTATGATTCAATTTCTTGAAAAGCACCGTAAGCTAATTCCTGTCGTAGAAGTGCTGTTGCTTCTGGATCGTTGTCGCTAGTATGCTGTTCACGTTGCAAGCACTCCATAAAATAAGCATGTTGACCTGGAAGCTTTGCCAATATCCTGGTAGCTATCATTCTTGCATGCCAGTCAAGTTGAATGTCAGCTAGCCAATCTCGACAGATGAAGGCAACATTTTTAGCTCCACTTACCTGATACAGTGCTTCTAGTGAATTGGCACGATGCCAAGAATATACATCATGTTCCTTAATAAAATTTTTTAGTCCTAAAACCACTGCTGAATCATTTCTGAAGCGCCCCAAACATGAACATACAGCTTCAGAACGCCAAGGTAGCCTGGAAAGCAAAGTAAGTAATGGTTCGCGTATCGATTCATGCGGTTTTATTCGGTATAGGCAAAATGTAATGTTTGACTCAGCCTCTTTTCCTCTATCTCGATTATCTAGAAGAGCAAATGCTTCTAAAAATTTTTCACGTAATTGCTTCTGCAGGTTTCTAGAGGTATTTTTATCAATATCAAGATTATCATTTGAGGAATACATTCCTATTTCTTCATTTTTCTCAAGGTCATTAATATTGAATTCCAAATTTCCCTTATTAGTCGATAAATTTAATTTCAAATTTTCCTTATTAGCCGATAAGCCGATTTGAGAATTTGTATTTTCAGTAGGTGGTTTGTTTACATACATAGTCAGCCGCTAATTCAGCCTGTTCACTTTTGGGAGGAGAGGGCACCTCGATCAGCGTATACTCGCCTTTTCCTGTGGGGTCTGTGATAACGAAACGCAAGCGTGTAATTTCCCGCTCAATATCTTTAATTTCATGAATACTGGTCTTTGTTACCTGATCTACAAGTCCAGCATGTTTGAGTTCTAGATCAAAGAGGATAAGCCCTCGCTGGACAGTTCGCTTATCTATACCCAGAATACGGATATCATCTACATATCGCACATAATGATAGCTATGCAAAATCATTTTTTTGTCGATATCATATAAAAATAAATTCGCTAAAAAATCAGAGGCATTGCTACCTTGAGGAATTCCACGGCTCATTTTAACCTGTGCTTTGTGTGCCGACCATTGTGAAAGGCATTTGCGAAATAAGTTTTCAAACTGGTTATCTTCACCACAGTATTGGCGTATAAGATACAAGAGACGCTCATGGTCTATAGTGTCATAAAAAGACACGATATCTGTTGAGGCAATCCATGAATTTCCGTTATCATATAACTTTTGAATTGACTTGACAAAGTTTTTATATTGTTGTTTCCAGGGACGGAGCATCCAACGTTTTCCATATCCCGCATAGAGATTGCCGAAAATATGTTGATTTTCATGGGTGACAAGATAAGAGTGAGCTTGATCAGCAATAACATTAACCAGTGCCTGGTAAACAATGACATCTGTTACAGCCATCAGCGACAGAGTTCTTAATGTCGCTGATGGTTTGGGAACATAAACTTTATGATCTGCTAAAGGTGTATAAGGGAAATCTTTTGCTTGTACTTGCCGTATTAAATCTTTGAGGTTAGCTTCAAGGTTGTATGCGAATGTTTTCATGCCTAACTCATCGTGAATCATGCGGCTCGTACAATTCACGGTTCGCTGCCATGCAAGTAGGAAATTATCATAAGTTGTAAACTGATTCCAAAGAGTTTCGCTTGATGTCATTGTTTATAGCTATTTTGATATTGAACCTTGTGTCACTGTATCGCTTCCCTAACCCTTAATTTCACCGTAAAACCACGGAAATGCCTCTGCATCCCGTCAACCTGAGGATAAATAGGCAAAAACTCAAGCTCCACAGGTTTCGCCGGCAAACCCAAAATCACCAACTTCAAATCCCGTTCACATTGGCACCCGCAAACCCGGCTCATCCAGCCAAACTGTGTATTCATGCGTTTTTAACAGATCCCGCAACAGTTCTCGCGCCGCAGGTACAACCGGCAGTAGTGCAACTGAGCCGGCAGCAAGAGGCGATACACTCATATAAGCGGGCGCTAGAGCTAAAACCAGACTGTGCCGGCGCTTGGAATCAACCGGCAAAACCCTGGAAAAATTGCACCGATATGAAGAGGCAGTGAAATGTTATGAAAAAGCTGTTCAATTCAAACCAGATGACCCAGAAATCTGGAATAATCGCGGCAATGCGATGACGTATTTGCACCGGCAGCCAAAAGTGATCTCCTGCTATGACAAAGCGATTCAACTTAAATCAGATTACTATCAAGCTTGGAGTAACCGGGGGAGTGGGTTTGCCCAAGGGTGCCGGCATGAGGATGCCATCGCCACTGATAACGCCGTCCTGAAACTTAAGCCTGATGCTCCTGAGATTTGGTATAACAAAGCTTGCTGTTATGCATCGCAGGATTATCTTGAGCTGGCTGTTGAAAACCTACAACAGGCGCTCAGCCTTAATCTGGGCGAATATAAAGAAGCTAGCCAAAACTGACTCGAATTTTGATGCAATTCGAGATTGGGAGATTTTCAAGCAGTTAATTGATACATAGGTTACAAGTATCCATGAAGATTAACAATCAAGTTGCTTTCGTACTTTCTACCCTGCTGTTATCTGTGGGAAGTGCTGCGGCTATCGCACAGCCGGCAGCACCACCCGCCAAGCCTCCTGCTGCTAAACCGGCTGCGCCGGCAAAACCCACAACTGCGCCTGCTGCACCGCTTTCGACGCGGGAGAGGCAGGAGTTGCAACAGCGACGAGAAGAAGAGCGAATTCAAAGATATGTCCAGCGAGAAGTTAACCGCACGTTTGGGTTAACAACTTCTATGCTGAATATTTTGCTGTTTCTGTTGATTCTGTTTCCGCTTGCCGGCATTCTCAGCCTGTGGCTGCTGAAACGCAGTTTGGCAAATCAGATTAAATCTGAGGTGAAAGACGAACTCGGTAAGGAAGTCAAAGGAGAGATGGTGCGGCTAATGGGTGCCGGCATCGAAAATAAACGAGAAATTGCTCCGCCGCCGGCACAGCCCGCTATGAGCGGTGAAAATGTGGCTCAATTAAAAGAGTTGATTTCAATGGCAATGGCGACTCAAAATGTTATTTCAGATGCTCGCAACTCCATTGAAGAGTCACTCAACACCCAAGCTAAAACTGGGGATTTACTCAAAGATGTTTTCGACCATTATGTGAAGCAAGGCGATACCCTTTTTCTGGAAGGTCGCTATGACGATGCAATTGAGGTTTACGAAAAGGCAATTCAGGCGAATTCAGAGGATTATGAATCTTGGTGTGGTAAAGGGGTTGCATTAACAAGGGTGGAACGCTACGACGACGCAATTGCGTCATTTAACCAAGCCCTCCGTATCAATTCTGAGTATGCTGATGCTTGGTATGAAAAAGCTCGCTGCTATGCGCTACAGGGCAATATAGATTCGGCCATTGAAAATTTGAGGCAGTCGGTTAACCTCAATCCCGATAAAAGGCAAATCGCTAAAACTGACCCTTCTTTTGATGGAATTCGGGATAATGAGTGGTTTGAAGATTTGATTGCTAGATAGAAGAAATTGCTGAGAAGTTTTAATGCCGGCAACTTTATTAAAAGGCACTGAGGTTAAAAGAAAAGTTTGACCTGAGTGTCTTTTATTTTTTGCTTAAAAATCTACAAATATCACCTGTGAAACAGAGAAACACCCTATATAGACTCAAATCTAAAAATTCGGCTGTCTGCTGATTAAAATTCCAGTTTAATTCCTCAAAACTATTGAGGAGGAGTGCTGAGTGCAGGTGAGTAGAGGGATGAGGCATTTCTTCCCCTTGCCCCATTCCCTACTCTTCATTTTCCTGTACTTATAAATACTTCTGCAGGAGCAATCCCAACTTTTCCTTGGCTGCCGGTGACACCTTATCTAACGGCGTTAAAATCGCATACTTTAACGCTGAATGAGCATCGGATTGCGGCGGATTTTCAGTTAACCGTCGCACAGTTTCTTGAATCACTTTCTGAGCATTTAGGGCATTGCGTTGTAGATTCGCGACCACCATATCTACCGTTACACTGTCATGATCCGAGTGCCAGCAATCGTAATCTGTTGCCAAAGCTAAAGTTGCATAAGCCATTTCTGCTTCACGCGCTAACTTGGCTTCCGGTAAATTCGTCATGCCAATCACTGTGGCACCCCAACTGCGATAAAGATGGGATTCTGCCTTTGTGGAAAATGCCGGCCCTTCCATACAAACATAAGTACCCCCTCGGTGCAGCGTCACATCTGGCAACTCTAAACTTGCCACTGCATCCGCCAGCACTTTCGCCAGCTTGCCGCAGACGGGATCACCAAAAGCAATGTGCGCTACAATGCCATCCCCGAAAAACGTAGAAATCCGGTTCTTGGTGCGATCAATAAACTGATCCGGCAGAACCATATCCAGCGGCTTTACCTCTTCTTTAAGCGATCCAACGGCGGATGCAGAGATTACATACTCAACCCCCAGACTCTTCATTGCGTAGATATTTGCCCGGAACGGCAACTCTGAGGGTAAGAACGTGTGATTCCGACCGTGACGGGCGAGGAAAGCCACTGGCGTTCCTTCTAAGGTTCCCACAATCAAGGCATCGGACGGTGCGCCAAAGGGCGTGTCAACACGAACTTCTTCAACATCTTTGAGCGCGTCCATCTTGTAGAGTCCGCTGCCACCAATAATCCCAATCTTTGCTTGAGCCATGATTTTTCCCTGCTGCCTTGTTATTTCGCCAAGCTATTTTACCGGGAAATGAGAAGGACTGCGGCGAGATGACCGGCTTTGTCAATGATAAGTATCACTTAACCAATTAGGAATTGTCACATTCTTGATATGCCGGCAATCACTTAACATCTTTATGAAATCTTTAAACTTATAAATATTGAGTGATGTTCAACCTTTAGTTCCCAGAAACACAATGCAAGCTCAAGCCACATTACCTAAAATCTCATTAGACAAAATTGTTGAGCGGATTATGGCATTTCGCCAAATCTCCCGCATTGACCAGCGTCTGCTCATGTCGTCACTGCTATCAAAAGATTCATTAAGCGAACAAGATCAAAGCAATATCAACCGGGTATTTGATGCTCTGCAACGGGGATTACTTAAAGTAGTGGATTGAGTTTAAATGCCCATATTCAGTAATATTTCGGATTCATCTTTACAAAGAATTCGGTTTTAGATTAATGGTGCATTCTTGTCGGCTGCTTTTTATCTAGTATCTGCGATGTCACCCGCTTACTTATTCAAAAAATGAAACGCGAACAGAAAATATTGCTGTTCGCGTTTCACTGTTTATACCGCAAAATTACTGACTATTATTAAGGTCGTGAAGTTGGCCACGGAATTGTACGGTCTTGGGCAAGTTGCTTAGAGACAGCTTGTGCGCCATAGACGTTAAGATGGCTGGGATCAGCAAAATAATCATTTTGAACCGGCCACCGACTTGATAAATCACGGAAAATAAATCCCTTTTCGCCGGCAAAGCGCTGCATAAACTGCTGGAATTCCTGCTCACGCCGCAGCCGCAAAGAATCTAAATAATCCTGCGTCAAGGGCAAATTAACCATGACAAGAGGTATCCGTTTCGACTTTACAAAAGCCACAACTGATTGCAGTGCGGCGGCTTGCTGTCCTTGCAGGTTGAAGGAAGCATAATCACCGTCGTATTCACCCGGAACTCGTCGCACGCGCTGATAATACGTCGTAGGATTAAATCGAGTGGACACAGCATTAAAACCACTGCCGATTCGTTCACTTTCAGGGGAGCTCGCCGGTTGTGCTGCCGGCGCTGTGCGGGGTGGTTGTTGTGCCGGTGGCGAAACCGTGCCGGTTCCTCGGCTGGGTATGGTTCGTTGCTGGGAGTAGGCGTCTGCAAGCGCCTGTTCCTGATTCTCGTCCCAGAGTTGTGCTTGATAGCTAGCGCCCAAAATCGGGCGAATTTTGCTGCCGGCAGCGCTGCTTTTAAAAGATTTAAAAGACAATTGTTGTGAGCGACTGCTGCTTTTGCGCCGGATGGTGTAGCCAGGAGACTGGGGCACCTGTTGACGAAAATTGATCGGATCTGGTCGAATAATGCCGCCCCCCGGTGCGCTGCTGGGGCGAGTTGCCGGTATGCTGCTGGGGCGAGTTGGCTGGCTGACATTGGGGCGACTTCCCCCAGATACCCGCTGGTAGCCAGGAGAAGCAATAATCGCATTGTACGTGCGATCCACGCGACCACTGTTAAATGCACGCACCCCATCCGCCCACACAATCATCCGAGGCAACTGCTGTGGGGTTAAAATTTGTCGCAGCAAGACATCCACAACTTGAGCCGTCGCCCCATTAATGCCAAAGTTAAAAACTTTTAGCTTCGCATATCCCTGAGATGCCAAAGCCGTTTGCAAAGCCACCGGATCGACGCCTTGCAGGGCGCGGGAACTGCCCACAATTAAAATATCAGGTGGGCCTGAAGTTGCCACATATTGCTGATAGAGCGCCAGCTGCCGGTCGAGAAGTTCGCTATTAAAGGTTGGATAGGAGCCTGCTGCAGCCGTATAGGTGCCAGAGGCGAAGATGAGTGCGTCACCTCCGCTTTGCTCTATTTGTGAAGATAATGCCGGCTTGTCCCTGCCAAAAGTGATCTGTTCAACTGAGAATAAACCAGGTAAAAGCATTAAACAGAAGGCAAATCTGTTCAAATGGCGCATGGCTAATCGTTGGCGGTTCATGGTTCGTGACTCTCAAGTCATGGAAATTAGCAATTAATACCAAGTTGCGCGATAAATCTGCAAAGTTCCGGCAATTGGAACGATAGGTGGGTACAGAGTTTGCCACAAGGGTAACGCGCCTATCGGGATGAATGCAACTCGGTCTAACCATTAACAATTAGCAATTTCGTAATAACCAAAAACCACTGTAAGTCATTCCAGATTCATCTGGTTGTACTAACAGAAAATGCAGTCCCTGAGTTAATTGCTTGCGTTGTTCATACGCCTTGGCTGCGGCTGCAACTTCTTCATCTTCAAATGTCGCCAAAACCCATCGATCTGCAAGCCCAGCTTCTAAAATTAACCCATCCGGATCACCGGCAATGTAATTCATCGCCACAGGGCGGGCATCTTGCAGCCATCTGGCCAATTTCATGGATTGCCGGCCTCCATCAATAATAACCCCAGGAACCGGCACAGTAGAGGCTAATCCTAAATTAATTGGCAAGAAAGATTCTGGCATTTCCAAAATGGGGATCGCTCTGCCGGCAAAGGCATCGATCAGATCGCCGGCATTTAAAGCAGCAAATCGCCACTGTTCGCCTAACAGATTTTCTGGTAAAGGCACTGGCGGCGGACGATCAATCGCAAGCAGATCCACAGCTTCGCCGGTGTAATTTTTCTCTTCTGGGTAATCTTTAGCTTTGAGTAACAGCCAATCTTTTACATGGTTGCACTGCCGGTTTGCTTCCACCGGCACTCCCAAAAGCTTGCCGGCTGTTTCCAGCAAGCTTAAGGATTGAGGGCGAAATACTTGAATGAGATCGGGTAAATTGCCACCGTTAGCCTGCTTTAAATGCTCAGCTAACCAGCTAGCATTGGCTTCAGCTTGGGGACACATCGCACTGTACCTAAAGCTGCCGGTTGCCTCGCACACCAGCAATTCCCACAACTTTTGTCCTACATCATTTTTAAGGGGACGCTTGTAAAAATCAGCTTGCCAAATACGCATCTTGTTATCCCCAAACTTATTCAAACCCTATAATAATACCGACTAACTGACGGGGATGATAGCAAAGCCGGTTTTCGTATAATATTGGCTCTATTTTAATCGTTACACCCCAATAAAAAAGGCAGGTATAATACCTGCCCTAACTTACCCGGAAATCAAAAAAGAACTACACCGGCAGACTCGCTAAAATCGGTTTAACATCCGCCGCACAACCGGGCGCGTAAACCTGAGTGACATAGTCCGCAATCATTCGATCTGTATTGAACAAAGGAGCATTCGTTTTAATTGACTCCTTCATCATACGAACCCAACCGTGAGGAATTCCATTTGCATCTTGGTCATAGTAAAGCGGAACAATTTCCTCTTCTAATAACCGATACAAAGACTCTGAATCAATGCGATCTTGCAATTCCTGATCGCTGGTATTAGCATCTTCACCAATTGCCCAACCATTAAGTCCTTTGCCATTGGCATCAGCTTTGTAGCCTTCGCACCACCAGCCATCAAGGACGCTGCAATTAATCCCACCATTAAAGCAAACCTTTTCGCCACTGGTGCCAGACGCTTCTAGAGGACGGCGGGGGTTATTTAGCCACACATCAACGCCTTGCACCAATTTTTGGCCGGTGTAGATGTTGTAGTCTTCAATAAATGCCACCCGCGTGAGAATGGATGGGTGCTTGCACCACTCCATCAACCGCTGAATGATCCGCTTGCCTTCTTCGTCGCGGGGATGTGCTTTACCGGCAAACACGATTTGCACTGGACGATTGGCATTGCCAAAAATCCTTAAAGCCCGTTCTGCATCGCGCAGCAGCAAGTGACCCCGCTTATAAGGACTAAAGCGCCGCGCAAACCCAATGGTTAGCACGTTTGCATCTAACAGCTCATCGGCTGCTTGGATGCGGTGGTGGTCTTCGTGGCGATTTTGCCGCGCTGCCTTGACTTTTGAGCGTGTATATGCAACAAGACGTGCTTTAAGGATTTTGTGACGTTCCCACAGTTCCTCGTCGGGAATGGCGTCTACCTTTGCCCACATTTGCGGGTCAAGGAGATGCTCTGCCCAATCTTCGCCCATATATTGAGCGTAGAGGTCGCACAGCAGCGGTGCTGTCCAAGTTGGGGCGTGGACGCCATTGGTGATGTAACCGATGGGGACTTTGTTCTCAGGCCGGTCTGGATAGAGAATATTCCACATCTTGCGGGACACCACACCGTGCAGTTCGCTGACGCCGTTGGCGGTGCGGCACAGGCGCAAGGCTAAGACGGTCATGCCGAAGGGTTCCCAAGGATCGCCGAGACGACGTGCTCCCAAGGCCAAAAACTGTTCGCGGGACAATTTTAAGGTGGGCCAGTAGTGGGCGAAGTAGGAATCCATCAAGTCGGATGAGAAGACATCGTGACCGGCAGGGACGGGGGTGTGGGTGGTAAACACGCAGCGATCCCGCACTGAGGCTTCGATATCGTAGAAGGATTTGCCGGTTTTCTCCATTGTTAACCGGGCAATTTCCAGGGTGCAGAAAGCGGCGTGTCCTTCGTTGAGATGGTAAACCGCCGGCTCTATGTTCAACGCTTCTAATGCCTTGACACCGCCGATCCCCAGCACCACTTCTTGGGCGATGCGGGTTTCTTGGTTGCCGCCATAAAGGTGGCCGGTAAGCCAACGGTCGATGGGATCGTTATCTTGCCGGTCTGTATCTAGCAGGTAAAGAGACACACGCCCCACCTGAGTCCGCCAGATTTGGACTTTGACAGAACGCTGGCGAATTTCAAGTTCTACGGTGATGGGTTGGCCCTGGTCGTTTGTCATCAACTCTAAGGGCATTTCCTCAAAGCGGTTGTCGAGGTAATAATCTTCTTGCCAACCGCCATCGCTGAGCCGCTGGTGGAAGTAACCTTGCCGGTAGAGTAGGCCAACACCAACCAGGGGTACGCCCAGATCCGAGGCAGATTTGAGGTGATCGCCGGCTAAAATTCCTAAGCCGCCAGAATAAATTGGCAAGGATTCATGAATGCCGAATTCAGCACACAGATAGGCGACAGGGTGTTCGCGAGAAATTTGGGGTGCAACGCGACTCGCCCAGGTATTGCGTTCTGACATATAGCGGTCAAACTGCTCGACAAGCGCTTTGACTTGCTTGATGTAGAAAGGATCTTCGGTGAGTTCGGTTAGGCGTTCGCTAGAAGCTGTCTGAAGAATGCCAACTGGGTTGTGGTTACAGCGTTCCCACTCATCAGCACTGATGCGCTGAAATAGGGAAACTCGGTCGGTTGTCCAACTCCACCAATAGTTATAAGCCAGGTCTGCTAATCGCTTGAGGGGAAGGGGTAATTTCTGGGCTAACTTTTCGGCTGGAGTCATAGAACGGTCAGTTGTCATAAAGTAGGTCACTCTCAAAACTCTCCCAGTTCTCTGATGCCGGTGAAGACACGCGCACTCATGCCCCTAATAACTCTTCAGCGTTCCGTACGGCTAGGGGCATTCTCTATGCGTTGTCTTTCAACCTTTATGTCAGGGAACCGTATTCTAGCTTGACAGGATTTTTGAGAGAGGGTGTACTTCTTTACACTCTTTCCACTTTTCTTAACTTCTTAGCTGTCAGTGAGATAGGAAGTGCCGAGCGCTCAGGCCGGCTGTTTGGGGTTTCGGATGAAAAATATTGGCACAAGTTACAGATAAACCTGAAGTGGGTTACGGCACGGGAAGTGGATGATTGGTTTTTCTGCGCTCAGTTATAGCCGGTGCCTAACCCACCCTAATGCTGCAAACTCAAGACTCAGCACTGAAATATTAACCCCGTAACTTGCGAATCAGTTCTCTGATCACATCGGTTTTCGTTCTGCCTTTACTCGTGCAGTAAGATTCTAAACGCTCCAGCTCGGTAGAAGGAAGCCGAATGGTCAGCACTTTATCGGAGGGCGGTTTTGTTCTTGGCATGGCTGTTACAAGCTAATAACACTGTAGTGATTAGGTGTTGAAAATATTGAAATACTTGTACTAATCTTGTGCTAATTCCAATTATAGCTTAGAGATTTGAAATTCGCGGTTGAATTAACCGGAATTTGTGCTAAATGCTGCGCTCGCTCGATGCAAATAGTAGCAATCAGTGCCTTTAAAGTCGCTCACAGAGGGGATGAGAGCGCAATCTAAAGACAGTTTGCTACTAAAAATTATGTTAGCAATTTAATGGGGAAGCATGAAAATTTCACCAACCGGCTCAACTCTGGCGCTCTCTACAATAAGCGACTTGAAAGTTAATACCGGCAACCCCAAAGATGCCTTGCCAATCTAAATTCGAGTGAGACTACCGGCCCATATTTCGCTTCATCCGATCAATCTCATCATCTGTTTCCCAGCGTCTAAAGGCTTCCTCTAAAGAATCAGCGCCGCCAGACATTGTGCGGGTTTGACTTTGATTCCAACCGGCAGTTTGCCAGCTTTGCTCGGCTTTTTGGGTGTTGGTACGCGTTGCTGCGGCTGCTGCCTCGGTTGCTTTCGCACGCACTTCCTGCCGGCGCTGCTGAATCTGCTTGTACAATTCCTTAGATTTCTGAATGCGTTCCTTAACGCCCTGCATTTGACCCCAGAATTGATTTCCTTGCCGCAACAGCGTCGCCTCTCTTTCTTGTGCTGCCTGCGCCAAATCCTGCCGGTTCGATGCTTTCGCTTTTTCGATGCGGCTGTGCCAACGCTGGATGTCTTGAGCGGTGGAGAGAATTTGATCTTGCAGCCCCTTTTCTTTGCGCTGCAAATCAACGATCAGCCGCAGGGTATCTTCTTCTTGCTCCCGCAACTGTTCTTCCAGCGCCTGCAACTCCAGATGGGGATTATTGCGTAAAAACTCTTCCAGTCTAGTTTCTAAAAACCGGCTGAGGTCTTCAAATAGGCCCATCGTCGGAACTCCCAAGATCAGGTATGCCTTTTCATGCTATCTAATTAGCCGGCGGGGCGATTTTAGATTTTAGATTTTAGAAGATATCTAAAACCCAAAATCCAAAATCCAAACGATTTAGAACTTTTGCCCGACATAAATCGAGCGGACTTCACCGTTACGGCGAATCACGGCTTCCTGGTTCGCCACTTCTACCAGTGCCCAGCCACTAGAGCCGATACTCTCCCCGATGTTAACCCGGCGAGCGACGCCGTTGATTTCAAATAGGGCGGCAGAGCGTTCTCCGAGTTCAAGAATGCCAACCAAGGTATGAATGGCTGCCGGATCAAGACTAGGCAGAGTCGTTGCGTTAACGCTAGGTTCAGCACTTGGCTCAAGCGGTGGCGGTGGAGTTTCGCCAGCCGGCGCGGGTATTTCTGGTGGGAGTGTCGGGACTGCCGGTTGAGCTTGAATTTCAGGAAATGCCGTTACGGCTGCGGATGGCGTAACCGTTGGAGTTGGGGCGGCTGTTGGGGATGGGGCAATTGTTGGGGATGCCGTTGCCGCCGGGGAGGGTGCAGCCGTTGGAGATGCCGTTGGGGATGCCGTTGCCGCCGTTGGGGATGGTTTAGCGGTTGGGGATGCCGTTGCCGCCGTTGGGGATGGTTTAGCGGTTGGGGATGCTGCTGCCGCCGTTGGGGATGGTTTAGCGGTTGGAGACTTGGCAGCTGCCGGCTTAGGAGCCGATGGGGTTGCTTTGGCTGTCGGCGGCCTGGGGGCTGCTGGTTTGTTTGGTGCGTTGTTTGCTGTCGGTATGGCCACTTTTTCCAGGGCAGTGGCGAGGCGGTTGAGCGCTTGGGCTAAACTTGTCGCGTCTGACAGATTCAGTGACAGTGGCAACGCCGGCAGGTTGATGGTTGTAGATTGCTGTGTGGGTTGCTGTTGCGGTTGCTGTTGGAGTGCCGGTGCGGTTATGGTTGGTCTGCCGGCTCCAGTTCTCGCTTCTCCGTTCTTTTGAGCGATTTTATCGAGGGAAGACACCACATAGTTAGCAAACTTGGCATCTGATGCGGAGATCGTCGGAGATGGAGCGATCGGCGAGGGTGCCGGTGCCGGCGCTTTTGCAGACATCCGCTGCCACTGTGCGCGACTTGCCAGCCACAAGCCCAACATAATGACGAGGGAGCCACACGCTGCCCCCAGCAGCCATTTGTCAAACCACTGGTTAGACTCTTGCTGTTTGTTGTCCGTTGTAACGACTTTCGCCTCAACGGTTTCCTGAGCATCAGCCCGCTTTTGGAGTTCGGCGGGTGATGTCATCTGCGGCATGACGATTGCCGGCACTGTAATTGGTTTTAAAGATACATATTCCGAGCGGGCCGAATCTGTTGGCAAGTGATTGCCGCCAACTAGAATTCGGTCAACATCCTCGAATAAATCGTCCATTAAGCGATCTGCATAAGACTCAACCGCCACCGTTCCAGGGCTGATTGGTTCTTGCAACTCTTCTGAGGCTATCGTTTTTGTGCTGACATTCTGAGACATAGGTTTTTCGCGTTTACGGCTCCTCAACGCCCCCGACCCACACGCTACGAATCCACGAGTTTACAGGGCACTCCTAAGAATTTAGCAGGAGAATTTGATCAACAGGTGGATTTTAGGCAGTTGATAAAAAAATTATAGGTTAAGAGGAGGGGCGCTAAGCTTGCCCCTCCTACTGTTTGCATAGCGCCCGTGCTAGTTATAAATGCCTGAAAATGAGTCGTAGCCTCAGATTTTGGCAACTTCTTGCTGTGAAGATTGGGAAAAGATTCTACACTTGTCCCACACCGGCTGCGGCAAATTGACGCGAACGCAGCTCCAAATACACCAGCAGCGCATTGACATCGGCAGGATTAACGCCGCCTATACGGCAAGCTTGCCCAATTGTCAAGGGTTTTACCTTGGCAAGTTTCTCCCGCGATTCCTTGGAGAGGGTGTCAATGTTGGCGTAGTCTAAATCTGCCGGCAATTTGCGGTGTTCTTGACGCGCAATTTGGTCAATTTGGTGTTGCTGGCGCTGGATATAGCCAGAGTATTTGATATCAATTTCTGCGCCTTGCTGTTCAGGGGGGTCTAAGTTTGGGTTTGTTAGTCCATAACGATCAAGATCAACGTAATGGATATTCGGACGGCGCAGCAAGTCAGCAAGGGTGATTGAGCCTTTGATCAGTTGCTGCGTATCTGATGCGATCGCTTTGCCAATGTCATCATGCTCTTTAATCCGCGTTGTTTCCAGCCGTTGCTTTTCAGCGGCAATATTTTGCTGTTTGCGGGTGAATAAGGAATACCGGCGATCATCAATTAAACCGATTTCTCGTCCAAGCGGGGTCAAACGTTGATCGGCATTATCTGAACGCAACAGCAGCCGGTATTCAGATCGAGACGTGAGCATTCGGTAAGGTTCGCGCAAGTCTTTGGTACAGAGATCGTCAACTAAGGTGCCGATGTAACTTTGCTCACGCGGGAAAATAATCATTTCTTGGTTTTTCACCAATCGCGCGGCATTGATCCCTGCAACGATTCCCTGCGCCGCAGCTTCTTCATAGCCGGTTGTGCCGTTAACTTGGCCGGCACAAAATAACCCTTCTATTTTCTTCGTCATCAGGGTTGGGTAACACTGGGTTGCCGGCAGATAATCGTACTCAACGGCATAAGCGGGACGTAGCATCACGCACTTTTCCATACCGGGAAGCGAGCGCAGCAGTTGCACTTGCAGTTGTTCTGGCAAGCCGGTGGAAAATCCCTGAATATACAATTCTGGAATATCTCGACCTTCGGGTTCAATAAAGATTTGGTGGCTTTCCTTATCGGCAAAGCGCACAATTTTATCTTCAATGCTGGGACAATAACGCGGCCCTTTTGCATCCACCCAACCGCCATAAACAGGTGATAAATGCAGGTTTTCCCGAATCAGCCGGTGCGTTTCTGCGGTTGTGCGGGTGAGGTAACAATTCATCTGTTCCCGTTCCACCCAAGCTTCTGGATCGAAGCTGAACCAGGAGACTTTTTCATCACCCGGTTGCGCTTCCATGACGCTGTAATCTACAGAACGCTTATCAACCCGTGCAGGGGTTCCTGTCTTTAACCGGCCTGTTTCAAAGCCAAGTTTATTCAGGGTTTCAGTTAAACCTGTGGCTGCAAATTCTCCGGCGCGTCCTGCCGGCATCGATTTATTCCCCACCCAGATAATGCCGCCGAGGAAGGTGCCGGTTGTTAGGACAACTGCTTTACATTCAAAGGCGACACCGAAGTAAGTTTCAACGCCAATAATTTCATCATTTGCGCCGAGTACCAAGTCAGTTGCCATGCCTTCGCGGATGGTCAAGTTTTCTTGGTTCTCAACAATATTTTTCATCACGGCAGCGTATTCGCGCTTATCGGTTTGGGCGCGTAATGCCCAAACTGCCGGCCCTCTTGAGGCGTTGAGGATGCGCTTTTGCAGGTAAGTGCGGTCGGCGATTTTGCCGATCTCGCCACCCAGTGCGTCTACTTCGTGCGTGAGTTGAGATTTTGCCGGCCCTCCCACTGCGGGGTTACAGGGTTGCCAAGCAATTTTATCTAAATTAAGGGTCAGCAGCAGGGTGCGACAGCCCAGACGTGCGCTAGCGAGTGCCGCTTCACATCCTGAGTGGCCGGCACCGACTACCACAACATCAAAGGCATCTTGGAATTCTACAGGTGTGTGTGCGGTCATAGTAAGCGATTGAGTGGCAAAGACTCATATTAAATAGTTTAACGGCTAAACTGGGAGCGGCGGTATTGCGTTTTCGTGATGCCGGTTCAAAATATCCAAAATTACTCTATTATGATGAGATGCGATCAGCACTTAAGCTAACACCTCAACAACGCCGTTAAATTTTTCGGTGTAGATAAATTTCGGCAAACTGAGGAAGAATTGATAGAAGACGTGGCACGGCTCTCACTCCTTTCAAGGGTGATTCTTGGATATTTAGTAGTCGCTCAATTCCAACTTAATCATTCAACCAAGAAAATGAAGATAAAATCTTTACTAAAATCTCTTCTGAAAAAAGTTGTTTCACCTGTCGAAGTAAATCAGAATTTAACAAATCTCGTATGCAATACAGATTTGGCATTAACGCGCCTTGCAAATTTAGGCTTTAAACCCAACCATATTTTTGATATTGGGGCTTATCAAGGGGATTTTGCTAAATCTTGCATCGACTTATGGCCTGACACAAAGGTAGCTTGTTTTGAAGTCATTCCTCACAAAGTTAGTGAGCTAAAAAAATTAGCATCTTCTAAATCGTCGATTCAAGTATTTTCAACATTATTAGGTGCAAATTGTCATGATGAATTTCCATTTTATCAACTAGAATCTGATGCTGAAACCGCTTCTAGTGTTCTCAACACACAACTTGCCTTTAAGTCACCTCCTCAATATTATCCGATGTCTACAGTAGACGAGATTGTTAAGAATCACTTTGCTGGACACAGCCCAGATTTGCTAAAAATTGATGTGCAAGGTTATGAACTTGAGGTGCTTAAAGGGACAGAAAACACTTTAAATCAAATTCAAGTAATTTTGGCAGAGATTAATCTATTAGATATTTATAAAGATGCTCCTTTGTTGGCTGAACTGATTGCGTGGCTGGATGCCCGGAACTGGGTAACGTATGATATCTGTAGTTTTTGGCGTCGTCCACTCGATCAAGCGTTGTGGCAATCAGATTTTATCTTTGTGCAGCGTGACAGTTTTCTGCGGGCTAATAAGAACTACTCTCTGCTTGAGTGACAAAAGTGGTAGAGCCTGAAATGCAAGCTAGGCGGGAAGCGGAGCATCGTTTAAGCTGAGAAGTTACCACACCAATCGGCAGAAACAATGACTCCAACTTCTCGACTCTATGATGCGTTGAATGATTTTCTGCGTCAATTTGACAACCAGTGGCGCGATGCCCCTCACCTCAAAACCCTGTGCTGGATGATGATTGGCATGATCCAAAGTCAGAATGTCCATCTCAATGGGTTTGGCGTGTATGTCAAAAGTCGTGCCCAGATTGCCCAGTCCCATCAACGGCGGTTTCGGCGGTGGCTGTCGAATCGTCGAATTGATGTCATGAGCGCCCACCATGCCTTGATGCAACAAGCATTGTCTATGTGGGGCAAGCAACGCCTGTACCTGAGTCTGGATACAACGGTTGTGTGGAATTGTTTGTGCATCGTCTGGGTCGGAGCGCTCTATCGAGGGCGAACCCTTCCTGTGGCATGGACGGTGGTAGTTCAAGCCAGCAGTACGGTGCGCCTAGGAACCATTCAGCGGGTACTCAGGCAAGCGGCATGGGTGCTGCCGATTGGGGTAGAAGTGGTCTGACTGGCAGACCGAGGCATTGCCATAGGCAAGTTGATGAAATACCTCAAAAAAACTTTGCACCGGCATTTCCGGATTCGCATCAAAGGCTCGTTTCAGTTTCAACTTCAGCGGGAGTGGCGCAAGGTATCTCAGGTGTATCTGCAAGCGGGGCAAGCTTACCTCACACCCGTTGTCTCCATTGGCAAAACCAGGCCCTATGCTGGAGTTTTTCTGGCGTTTGCCCATGACGATCACAGTGGTGAAGATTGGGTGATTGTCAGTGATGAAGCGACCAATTTACAGACCTTCGCCCAGTATCGATTGCGCTTCCAGGTAGAGGAATCATTTTTAGACCTCAAGTCCAATAGCTTTAACCTAGAGGCTTCCCGCCTGCGATATCTGTTTGCCCTGACTCAGTTGTGTGGGGTGATTGCGTTGACGATGCTGTTTTTGGTACTCCAAGGGGTGCAAGTCGTCGCATCCTGTAAGCGTCGTCTAGTCGATGCTCATTGGATGCGGGGGATGAGTTATCTCAAACTCGGTTGGAACTGGATTCGTCTTGGTATCACCCAGCAATGGAGTATCCAAGTTTATCAGTTTCTATCCAACTTGCCTGACCCGCAACCTGCCATTGCCTCCAAACGACAACTCGATGACTCCTTTAAGCGCGAATTCACCGTCCTTAGGCGCATTCCAGCTTCTTAGTTTTGTCAGTCAAGCAGGAACTACTCTAAAAAAAGTCAACCTGCAACCTGATAAAATTTTTCCCTTTGCTGATCTGCTCTAACATTAAATAACCTGAGTTCGGGTTAAGCAGAAGGAAGGAAAAACGCATTGATATTGAGAGAGGGCTTCTTGGGCTGATGGCAATAGGCAATTAATCCACAGACTAAATTCACCAAGAAATTGACCGGATTGCGACGGGTGAGAATGCTCAATATGAGAGATGTTTTTCAATTGGAAGGGTAATTGTCTCAATTATGGAGCGTTTGCGGATAATCCGCTTATCTATCAGTGGCATCAGCTTATTCTTCATATTGCGCTTCGGCTTAGTAATCAGTAGAATCCCCATCTGGGTTAACAGTTGCTCAAACAACTTTTGGGATATATAGCCTCGCTCAGCCACCACCTTACTAGACAACCCTTTGAGTAGAGTGGGCACAGGCTAAGGGTCATCTATATTGCCAGCAGTGACAGCGATATTCAGCAGTTCCCCCTTGTCATTACAAACCAGATGTAGTTTAAAGCCTTTGAACCAATCAAAAGAAGTCTTACCCCGCCTGCCGAGATCCTTGAACACCTTGTGCCCTTTGATGCGGCGGTTATGACAGACCCCAATCTTGGTCGAGTCCATTACAGACACTCCTTTCTACTGACCAAAACAAGTGTGCAGATAGATACTCAAAGGCATCAGGGTAGAAGGCATCCATTCCATAAAACGTTAATAACTTACCAACGCCGGGAAAGGCGGAACTACACTGTCAGCTTACTTTCTCCTGGTAAAATGCTTTAAAACTGCGCTAATGAGATTGATGAAATGCAATCTCGATGGTCATGATTTCGCTGGGGCACAGTTGACGATGGCGGTGGCGATGTTTGAGTCCATCCCCATCAGTTGTTTATGCCACAAAGGTTCAAAAAGAAGGCAAAAATCATCGACAGAGCAAAAAAGTTCTTCTAGACGGGGCATGGCACGAGCAAGTATTGCTGTTGTGTGATGACTTTTAGCTTACTCGCTTGTCCCTTCCTTATCCCGAACTCAGGTTAAATATCTTCCTAGAAGATAAACTCTAGGGAGATATTAAGCTTTGGATGCCGGCAAATCTATTTGAAGATAATTTAAACGTTTAACCGGCTTTGATTGTCATCTGCCGTTTGCGGCGTGCTGCTAGCAATCCTCCAACACCCACAATACTGCCAAGAACGGTGAAAGGTTCGGGAACTTCTTCTGTTTGTACAACTTGTTCTGCGTCCCAACAATTAATACTATCCAATCCGCCATCAAGTCCCAAACCAGAAAAAGGATTTGTCCCGACACTAGCACCGCCGGTTGAGAGTGTTCCAGCAGCAGCGAACAGAGGGTTTATAGAAAAAGAAGCTTTCCCTAAAATACCACTTCCTACAATCGGTGTTCCTTTAGGAGCGAGCAAACCACCCCAAAACGTTGTGGAGGATTGAGGAACTAAAAAACCTGCCAAAGTTGGCTTACCGGAAGTACCGCTGATAAACCCACCAATGCCCGATAAACCACTCACGGCACCCTTGATGAACTTGCTGCCAGAGAACGAGAAGTTTGTTACAGATCCCAAAGTCGCAGGAGTGGAGGTGTTTAATAAGAAAGAGCCACTTCCACCACCCTTGGTTTTAAAAGAAAACTTGAATGCTGCTTCAGCCGGCGCACACACTGATCCAATTGCTAGAACTGCTGCTCCTGCTGTAGCCAATGTTAATTTAGTAAATAATTGTGATGCCATATTAAAACCTTCCCTGTTGATGGTTAAAGAAGAAAACACTGGCGACACTTGTTCAATCTTTGCAAGACTGTGTAGTGTCAGATCAGCAGCGCTCACACTAGGACATTTTCTCAGTGGGATGCCGGCAGATTGGGCTAATTGCTACTTTGAAACAGAAAGAGAAACAGCGCTCCTTCAGTAGTTTTGCCCTCTGGCGTTCAGCAGCAATCTGGTGTCTTGTGTAAATCTACTAGCCAGACTCAGCTATCGGCAATAGCTGCTTCCTGTTTTTACAGAAACATTACATTTATCGGGCTTGTTTAATGAAATTGTAAAGACGCTCGATCCCCAAGAGGCGAAAGCTTAGTTTAAATACATAGCATTGCCCCACAGAGAGGAGCAAGGGGCAAGGGCTATATGAATTTGTTGCGTAATTTAGTGAGAAGCCAGGGTAACTTTGGCGTGATTTTTATGCCGGCAAAAACTCTGAGGGATTGTAGGTCATTTCCGCTCAAGCAGCCGGCAAGCTTAAAACTATTTAATATTTCAGGCTTTCTGCTGTGCAAACAATTCCTTAAACCGGCGCTGCTGTTGGTTGTGATCCACAATAGGTAGGGGATAGCCAACAGCTTGGCGCTCCACCGGCGTAATTTTTCCACTCAGCAGCGCTGCGGTATCCACACCGGCTAATTCTGGAACCCAATGCCGGATATATTCAGCATCGGGATCGTATTTTTGCGCTTGCGTGGCTGGGTTGAAAATCCGCAAAGGTTTGGGGTCCATGCCACTGGATGCACTCCACTGCCAACCGCCATTATTTGCAGAAAGATCGCCGTCATAAAGCTTTTGCATGAAGTATTTTTCTCCTTTTTGCCAGTTAATAATTAAGTCTTTTGTGAGGAAACTGGCAACAATCATGCGACAGCGATTGTGCATCCAGGCAGTTTGATTCATCTGACGCATTGCTGCATCAACAATGGGGTAGCCGGTTCTGCCTTCACACCAAGCTTGAAAGCGCTCATCGTTGTTATCTTCATCCCAAGGAAAGTCTTTAAAAGGTTGGCGATAAGGGCCGGCAGCTAATTCTGGAAAATTATACATCGCGTGTTGGTAAAATTCTCGCCATGCGAGTTCTTGTTGCCAAGTTTGGACGCCGGCACACGCTTCATCACTGGCACATCCCTGCATTACAGTATCGGTTGCCGCCCAAACGGTACGAATACCAATCGCACCAAATTTAAGCGCAGCACTTAGGGTAGAAGTGCCATCAACGGCTGGAAAATTACGCTGTTCTTGATATCCATAAATTGCCCGTTGGCAAAATTCTTCCAGTTTTTCTTGTGCCGGGTTCTCTCCCGGTTCTAGTAACAGTGGGTTATCCCAAATAAAGCCCAAATCTTTGGCGCTGGGAAGTCTGCCGGCACCGGCATTTTGTGCGGCTTCCTGCTCATTTTCAGTTAAATTTTCAGCATTTTTCAGTAATTCTGCCGGCTCTGCTTTCGGTTTGCCCACCCAATTTTTCCAGAAAGGTGTGTAAACCGTGTAGCGCTGTCCTAAACCCGTACGAATCTCCTCTGGCGCGTGTAATATTTGATCCCAAAAGTTCTGTACCTGAATGCCTTTTTCTTGGAGGGCATTTTTTACGGTGCGATCACGTTCTTGGGAGTACGGTTCGACATCCCAATTCCAGAAAACTGCTTTAGCATTGAGCGCGGCTGCCAGTGCTGGGATTGCTTGCTCTGGCTGAGCTTGCATAATTAATAATTGGCTGCCGGCTTTTGTATAACTTTGCTGAAGTGATTGCAAACAGCCTATCATATAAGTAACGCGTGCCGGCGCGACATCCCCTGGTTTAAGAATATGGGGATCGAGGCAAAAAACGCCTACAACTTTTGGAGTTTGTCGTCGTGCTGCTGCGAGTCCGATGTTGTCAGAAATGCGTAAATCTCGCCGATGCCAAAATAGAATTAAGTCAGACATGGATGTTTAAATTACTACAACTAATTTTTAAACGTTCTAGTGAGGCAGATAATAATTTTAACTTACCGAACCTTTACGTTTAAAAGTTTCCACTTCTGCCAGCATAAAGGCTGGTGATAGCAGTGGAGATCAATCTTTCGGATGTTTTTTTCGGATTCGCTTTACTTTAAATTAAACTGATTGGTATGTCCAGAAATTTTGTGTTTTCAGTTTGGGTGGTTAGCGCTCTTGCGATTTTAGCGGCTAATGTGAGTGTTGCCGGTGACGCATCTCTCAGCGTCTCTCAAGGGGTTGGCAGCGCCTCATGTATTACTGAACCGTTTGACAAAGTGCCGCGATCAGTAACTGTTATTACACGCGCACAAATTCAACAACAAACTGCTTTGACGCGGGATATGAATCAAATTCTCTACCGGCTGGTTCCGGGTTTTGGCTTTTCTGCGCGAAACACTCGTTTTTCAAGAAGTGCTTTGCGAGGTAAGCATTCTTCTGTGTTAGTTGATGGTGTTCCCTTATCTATCGATCCAAGAAATATCGAGCCGGGAACTATTGAGCGGATTGAAGTTATTCCTAATCCCAACAATCGATGTCGCTCTTAAATGATTTTAAGGGTGCCGGCATTCAATGTCAGTTCATTTGATCAAACTCATCAAATGTCTGTCTAAATTGATCAGATAATCTCTGCCATAGGAGCCATTTTCTAAATTGACAATGAGATGATCGGGAAGATCCTGAGCGATTTCCACACTACAAGAAGCGGCTGCTAATGCAATCGTTGCAACTGTATCCACATCGCCAGAAAAGGCTATACAATCTTTTAAAAGTTCGCTCATGCTGTCATTTCGCATCACGGCTGTAATCGCGGCTCTAACGCTCATCCAGCCTTTTGAGCCGACCTCTCCCTGCCACGCTTCTCCCCATTGATAACCGGCAACATGAGTTTCAAGAAACGTTCCTAAGTTACTTTTTTCTCCGAGCTGGTAAATAAAATAATGCGACATCAAAGCTGCCGCAATAGCAGCATTGATTCCATCAGGGGTGTTATGAGTAATAGCAGCCTGAATTGTGGCAGCTTCCATAACTTTTTGGACTGTAGGAAATACCCCAATCGGGCCGGCACGCATTGATGCTCCGCTCTTATCACTTGTCCAATTAATTTGTTCTAAAAATTGAGTTCCATCTTTAATTCCTAACAAAAATTGATAAAATCTGCCGGCATAGCCTTCTCTTTGATCGCGTTTAAAAGCTGTCACAAATGCCTCTGCTAAAACTTCGGGTGTCCAAGGTTTTTGAGAAACAATGGTTTCGGCAATGGCAATGCTCATCTGGGTGTCATCTGTGTAGCACCCTGGAATTAACGGGTGACGGGGATGCTTGACATATCTGCTCAAATTATTGTGCAAATCAATTATTTCTTGCTCTGCATATTCAAAACCGGCACCGTAGGCATCTCCAACTGCTAATTCAAGCAACATAGACTTTTTTGATTTTAGAGAAAGTTAGTTTTAAAATGAATCTCAACTGTCTGCCGGTTGTAATTCTTGTTTTTGAGGAACAGATTGTATTTTGTAAATCGTTGTAGTCACTTCCTGAAAAAACAAGTTATTTAGCTCGTAACGCAGGGTATCAACTCGCACCCCATCTGGCAAAGGTTGATGAATAAACTCAATTTTGTATTCTAAAACCGGCTCGGCAGCACATAACATGGCTGTAATCGCCTGATCCTGCACTTGAAACCGAAAGCAAATGGAAAACGGCAAATTATTTTGCAATCGCAAATCTTTATAACCGTACACAACCGTTGCATCCGATCCTAATGGTGCGAAGCGGGTTTGCTCTGTGTAAATATCCTGAGAATGTGCCGTTCGTTCAAGAACAGATAAGCCGGCTTTCAACGCTAATAAATATAACAGTCCAGATAACTGACACAAACCTCCTCCATAACTAGCTTTCAGTTCATTTTGAACCAGAGTGCGACCGATGACATAACCTCTAGATTGGTTAGGATTGCCAACCAAATGCCAAAATGAAAAAATTTGTCCCGGCTGGATCGTTAAATTCTCAATTTGCTGAGTCGCTAATTTTAGGTTATAAATTTTGTTGGCAGAAAATTCATTAATATAAATAGGTTGAGTCATCACAATTTGCGGATTAAAACTTGCGCCTCGCTCAACCCTATGCTTAGAATAACTAACAAACCTAGCGCTACGCCCTGTTACGGTATCTATTAATTTTCTCAGACAGATTTTGATATAAAGACGCAGACGGGGGGGAAGTAGATTTTTCATATTAAATATTAAAATAGTAAAGGCATTAGCGCAGCGTGCCCTCTGGGCATAGCATATCGAGTGCAATCACTGAATGATTGAACTAAAAATTGATGCCCCCAATGCTATATCTAGAGGACACGCTGCGCTGTAGATATTTAAACTGAAATAAGATGCACCAAAGTCAAGGCTCTACAGCTTGCTAGTAGCCTTGACGACAATAAGCGCATTGAATTCCGAGCGGAACTAAAAATAATTTAGCACCAAGCAAGCTGAACCGACGAGAGAGAAATATTTCTTATAAATTCAAAAACGGACGCGCTAGGAAAAAGCTAGAAATCGATTTCGCATCCACCGGCTCTCCTGCCCAAATCGCTTGCTCTAATTCTTGAGGCGTCATTAAGACTGTTTCCATATCCTCGTCATCATCTTGATCTGGAGGAGTTTCTAGCAGTTCCAAATCTTGAGCGAGAAACGCATAAATAATTTCATCTGAATAGCCAGGGGCGAGAAAAAATTCCCCTAATTTTTGCCATTTACGCGCGCGATAGCCGGTTTCTTCTTCAATTTCACGCTCGATTGTTTTAGCAGGATCTTCGTTTGGTTCAATCGTGCCGGCGGGGAACTCTAAGAGCCGGCCTTGAACAGCAAAGCGATATTGACGCAGCAACACCAATTTACCCTCTGGTGTCACCGGCACCGCCAGGGCACCGCCCGGATGACGAATACATTCCCAATCGCCCTCCACCCCATTCGGCAGACGCAATGTCGTCACATCAAAATTAAATTTGCGACCTTGATAGGCGAGGCGTTGTTTTAAAACTTCGGGCGGTTCTTGGCCTAGAGGCATAATCGGATTTTAGGTTTTAGAGTTTTGATTTCGATTGAAAGTTAAAGGCGTGCCAAAAATTTTTGACAACGAATCGTGTAAACTAAGCTAAATTTTTAATGCTTTTAGAAAAGCGATCACTCTATCTTCGCTATTGTCAAGAAATGAGTGATCGCATCTTCTTATATTGCTTTACTCTTCCACTTTATGTCCAATGGCAGTGATAGCCTGCTTAAATGACTCTTCTGCAGCTTGCGAGTCCAAAGTTACTGTCTTGCCCGGTACATCGACTTGTATGCTAGCATCTGGATCAATTGTTTTAATCGCTTCGGTGATGCTGTCCGCGCAACCTTGGCAAACTATTGAAGGAACGTTTAATTTTAGTGCCATGCTTCAACCTTGTTAATGTACTAATTCTTATTTTCAACCTTGATGGCGCTGCTGGCTATCAGCCGCCAGGAAGAATTTGTTTGAGCACAGATGAGCGAGTTTAAAGCCGGCAGACTCCCCCAGAGTCTACTACGTGAAGCAGTTGTATGATCGCTTTCCCAGAAACCGGCTCCACCCAATCTGGAGCAATTTCAGCCAGCGGCACCAGTACAAACGCTCGTTCTCTCATGCGCGGATGAGGCAATTCCAGCGTTGGCGTGTCCAAAATTAAATTATCAAATAATAGTAAATCCAGATCGAGGGTTCTCGCACCCCAGCGTTCCCGGCGAACCCGTCCGAATTTAGCTTCAATGGCTAGCAAAGTTTCTAACAATTCTTGCGGCGTCAGTTGCACGCGCAGCAACGCACAGCCATTTAGATAAGCCGGTTGTGGTGGACCCACCGGCAGCGTTTTATACCAGCTAGATTGACGTTCTAAAGTAATCCCTGGAGTTTTGTCAAGGGTTTCGATAGCAGCTTCAAGAGTTTTGCGGGAGTCACCAAGATTGCTGCCCAGAGCGATGGCGCAGCGTGCTGTTTTTTCCAATCGGTTTAATTTCGCCAGTGAGACTATTTGCTTTAAGCTTATTTTTGAGCAATTGAAAGTGTCAGACAAGCAGGCAATCCTTTGCGCTTAGGCTGGGAATATGCCTGACTTGTTAACCCATCGTACTGCTTGATAATCGCTTAAGCAAGTCCCACTTAAAAACTAAATTGGCTGCGGAGGTTGCCTATAAAAATTGTAGGGTTATCATCGAAATTATTTGGGTTTCCAATTACATAAAAAGCTGGAACCACGGCAATGTTATCAGTAACTGGAAGAAAATAACTCGCTTCAATTTCGTACTGAGTGCCCCCATTCCCGCCGCCGGCAGCTAGAAACCCGCGCCCATCTAAAACATCAAAAGGAACCAAAAAAGATAGCGTTGCCAGCGATCCTTGCCGGCCTAGATTGGGGAAAGCAAGGCCAAACTGAAAAGCTTGCGCGTTAACTTCTCCACTCGGACGACCCGACGTGGTTGGCTCTATATTGGTACTACCATAACTATAGCGCCCAAAAAGGCCAAAGCCACGAGTAACTAACCAGTCGAAGTTAAGGCCAAAAGTATCGGCACTGGCATTTTCAATTGAGCCACCAAACCCATCATCAGCAACACCATAAATTGGCTCTCCAGTTGCACCGCCAACGCCAAAGCCGGTTAAATTGCCATTTTCATCAAAAATTGGGACATTGGCATCAATTTTAGAGCGAGTGTAATTTAAGCGAATGTTTGCTCTGTCGCTGGGAGAAAAAATAACCTCAGCCGTTAGTGTATTCGTGGCATTAAAAAATCCTTCATTTGGATCGGATGCCGTATCAAAAAAAGCAGTAGGTAAATACTCATTACTTTCCGCCAGATAGCCAAAACGAAACTTAAATTGCTTGCTGAAGTCTAAGAGAACAACCGCGCCTGCACCCCGATCAAGGGTATTAGATAAAGTGCTGCTAATCGAGTTAAAACTACCGGCACCTGTCAAGAAAAAGGTAAACGCATTGTTATCAAAGTAGCGATACCAATTAATCCGTGGGCCGACAACAAGTCGAATTTTATCAACCACGGGAAATTCATAAAATAATTCCCGCAAAACTACTTCACCTGAGCTAATATTTGGCCCTGCCGTTTGGTCAGTATAAGGGGCACCGAATGTGTTGTAAAGGCCGGCAGATGCCAAAGCATTCGCCGGTGAGTTACCGTTACCAACAGCAAGTTGAGTGACTAAACTATCTTCACCCGTAAAAGAAGTTTGCAGCGTCAGCCACACCAAGTTGCTAAAAGTCGTTGCCGGCTCGTCATCAGTTGTCTGAATAATGGGCCGGTTAGTGACTGAATTTCGCCCTGCCGGCCTAATTTCTAGCGGCGATCCTAAATCTGTTGTTTCAACTTTAAGAGTGTCGCCGAAACCCGCTTTAGTAACATTAAAGAAAGCTAAACCAGAAAGCTTAGTTATTGTGGAAAATTGATTCGATTCTAGCTCAATAGTACGGGCTTCTAAGGCATCTACCCGACCCCGCAAAGTGGCAAGTTCTACCTGAAATTCTTCTTGCAGGCGCTGCAATAGCGCTAAATCTTCTTTTGTGGCAAAATCACCATCTTGCCCAATTAATCCGACAATGACTTCCAGACAGGCATTTAAACCGGCAGCAAATTCATATCGAGTTAGGGCGCGATTTCCTCTAAATGTTCCATCTGGGTAGCCGGCAATACACCCGTAGCGTTCAACCAAGTTTTGTAATGCTTGAAAAGCCCAATCGGTTGGCTGGACATCTGTTAATTGTGAAACAGAAGTTACTTGATCCATTGGGTCATTTTCTGGCTGATTTTCTTCGATTTCCAAGCTTAAATTGCTTAAAACATTGACTTCACTAAACTTTTGGTCTTGTGAAGGCGTAAAAGTGCCTGTAGAGGGATTGGTTTCCACTTTTACCTGAGTTAATAAACTTGCTTCATCAAGCCTTAGTTGCTTATGTAAAGGAGGAAGAGAGTTTAACACTTCATCTGCACTTGCTGGAAGCTGTCCCCAGCAAATTAAATGACTGAACACAAAGAAAGATAAACAGGAAGTTTTTAAAGGCACATCCCAAATTTTGTAAATCTGTATAATTTTCACAAAAAATCCTCACACCTAATCGTTGCTAATACTTTACCAAAATGTATGTTATCAACAATACATTATTAAATGTGTAATTCTGACCACATTAGTTAAAATTTTATATTTACTAAGATTATAAAAATACGAATTTTATTTTTATTTTATTTAAAAATAATTAAACTTAGTCAATGAGTATTTAATTTTGTAAATATTTTATAACAGCCGACCAACATCCGAATCCACGAATGCCGGCTTAAGTTTCCATTTTACTTACAAGGGCAGCTTTTTCTTTTGTAAATCTGCGATATAAGCTCGCCAACCGCCCCATTTAGTAATCTCCTGTTTACCCTCACATAAAAAAGTTTCTCCCAAAACCCCCAGTACCTCTTCGCCATCTAAAAGACGAACCTTCCCCACACACAAACCTGGTGGTTCTTGCAATAAAATTTGAGCGAGATTGTTAGTCGGTATCGCCCAAATTTCCACATAAATAGAAGCGCCGCCTGTCTTAACTTTCATCATAGCCGGATGGCGATCTTCAATTGACCAGAGACGATAAGCCGGTTCTGTTAAAGTTTCCTGAATAAAAGTCGCGCCGGCATTCAATAAATTTTCGTTCAATTCTAACCCGCGCATCAAAGTGCCATTCACTGCCAAGCTTACCGTTTGCATAACAATATTGGCCTTCTAAACTATAGAGTTACTGAAGTTGCGACTGCTTTATAAGTTTTTTCTAAAGCGTCAATAACTGATTCAGCTTTTGCAGTCCAACCCACAATTCCTCCTTGAGCGCGAATCATTTCTAAGGTGGATTGTTTGAAGTTTGGAAAATAGCTTTCAGTGGCATCCTCGACCAACAAACACTCAAATCCCCGATCATTTGCCTCTCGCATGGTTGTCTGAACGCAAACCTCAGTGGTGACTCCAGTTACAATTAAATGCGTAATTTCCTTTTCGCGCAAGAGAGATTCTAACTTGGTGTGAAAAAAAGCGCCTTTCCCTGGTTTTGCTATCACGGTTTCGCCCGGTAAAGGTTCTAACTCCGGGATAATTGCATTGCCGGCTTCACCGAGAATTAAAATGCGTCCCATCGGGCCAACATCGCCAATTTTTAACTGGCTTTTTCCCCGAAGAAGTTTAGCCGGCGGACAATCAGATAAATCCGGTTGATGTCCTTCAATTGTTTGGAAAACTGGCAATTTGTAGGTGCGAAATGCTTCCAGTAATTGCTTAACAGTTGGAACAATTGCCTGAAGCCGGCTGACATCATTTCCCAAAGCGTCGCCAAACCCTCCGGGTTCTAAAAAGTCTCGCTGCATATCGATAATTAACAGCGCTATCTTCCCATTAAAAGGGAGTTCGTAATCGTAAGGTAGAGCAGAAATGAAGACCATATTTACTAACTATTACTATTTGTCAGTAACTGATAGGTTTTTCCCAAATGACTAAAACAATGCAGCCGGCTTGACTTTTAACACTGTGCTTAGTGCCGGGTGAATTAATCACCAGCGTGCCGGCTTCATGTTCACCATTTCCATCAGTTTGTGAGCCAGAAATCACAAAAACGTGTTCAAAGCCGGTATGCTGATGCTTGGGAACACTTGCTTCAGGTTGGTAACGCAGTAGCGCCGCCGCAGAGCCTTCTTCACCATTGCCGTAAAGCCGGTAGATATCAACCCCTGGACGAAAAGGTTGCCAGGGTAACTCATCCTGCCGTGAAGCGATATTGATTAAATCTTTGAGAATTAACACCGGCTCATGTTGTTCAGTCATAAATTCACTACCTAATCGCTAATTGTTAAAAGGAATTAGCAATAATTAATGTCCTGCCATGCTACGACCAATTGTGGCAAAATCTGCCTCAGCAATCGCACTTTCATAAGCAAATTTTCCCTCACTAATAACGACAATTCGATCTGCTAGTTTTAGCAATTCATCTAAATCTTCGCTGACTAATAACACTGCAACTCCTCGATTTCGCGCCTCAACAATTTGACCGTGAATATACTCCACAGCCGCAAAATCAAGACCAAAACAAGGATTGGCAGCAATTAGCAGCTTAATTTGCTCGCCAGAAAGTTCTCGCGCTAGTACCGTTCGCTGCACATTTCCCCCTGAAAGATTGCCCACCGGCGTCTCTGGAGAAGGGGTTTTAATCGAAAACGCATGAATCAATCCTTCGGCCATTTGGCGAATTGCCCGCAGGACGAGAAAAATGCCGGCTTTCGCTTGGGGAGGGCGGTCAAACGTCCGCAAGGCAAGGTTTTCGGCCACACTCATGTGAGGGACACAGGCATTGCGAAGCGGTTCTTCTGGCAGCGCACAAACCTTGTGCTGGAACATCTGGGCGCGTGTCGCTTTATAAACTTCGCCATTCACCAAAACCTCTCCTGCTGTCGCAGAACGCTGGCCGGCAAGCACCTCCACTAATTCCCGTTGACCATTGCCAGAAACGCCGGCAATTCCCACAATTTCGCCGCTATGAACGGTTAGATTAATACTAGAAACAGCTTCTAACCCATTGTCTTTATTTGCGTGAAGATTTTGAACTTGCAGCACTGGGATTGCTTCAAAATGCGCTGTTTTTTCAACCGGCTGCGCTTCTCGCTGCTCACCCAACATCATCTGCGCCATATCTGAAACCGTGAGATTTTTCACGATTCCGTGACCGGCAAACTTACCTTTACGCAATACCGTGACTTCATCCACAAATGCCATAATTTCGCGAAACTTGTGGCTAATCATCAACACACTTAAGTTGCCGGCAGTCACTTCTTGACGCAATAATCCTAAAACTTCATCAGCTTCTTGCGGAGTTAAAACAGAAGTCGGCTCATCTAGAATTAAAATGCGACTTTGCAAGTAAAGCTGTTTGAGAATTTCCAGTTTTTGCTTTTGGCCGGCAGCTAATTGAGCGATAGGAATATCGAGAGGCACTTGAAAAGGAGCGGTTTGCATAAATTCCTGTAACCGCTCAGATTCCGCCTTCCAATTAATTAAATTAGGACTCTCGAAGCGAGAAAGCACCAAATTTTCCGCCACCGTCATCGCCGGCACCGAAGTAAAATGCTGGTACACCATCCCAATGCCGTATTTATGTGCATCACGCGGACTAGAAATCGTGCGCTGTTGTTTGTTGATCAAAATATTCCCAGTCGTGGGCGTATAGAAACCCATAACGCACTTCACTAGCGTACTTTTACCCGCTCCATTTTCACCCAACAACGCGTGAAAAGTTCCCGGTTTTAGATGCAGCGAAACATTATCTAGAGCCGTCATTTTACCAAATTGCTTAGTCATGTTCACCACCTCCAATTCTGGTGGGGGAATTGACTGCTGAGTGCTGCCGGCTGAGTCCTGAGTAAACGTATCTGCTATTTGCGTCATTTTTCCTATCTCCTGAGTTATGACTTTTTAAAGTCAGCCAAAATTAGTAATTTCCTAAAAACCTGTCAAACATCCATCCAATCTGCATATACCTAACCCGACGCCGACATCTGCGTTTATCTGCGTTTATCTGCGGTTAAAAAGATCCAAAATATCTAAATCTGTCAATCTTTAACCGCCTCAATAAACGCCCGTGAATCTGCAACAGCTCCAAAAACACCCCCTTGCATTTTGATCATTTTCAAAGCCGCCAAATAATTGCCATAATCCGTTGCGCCGGTGCAATCAGAAAGCACCAAACACTCATACCCGCGATCATTCGCATCCCTCATCGTTGTGTGAACACAGACATCCGTGGTAATGCCGGCTAAAACAATATTTTGGATGCCTTTACGTCTGAGCAGTAAGTCTAAATCTGTTGCATAAAAAGACCCTTTTCCCGGCTTATCAATCACAGTTTCTCCTGGCAAAGGTGCAAGTTCTGGAATGATTTCCCAGCCGGCTTCACCTCGAATCAAAATCTTTCCACAAGGGCCAGGATCACCAATGCCGGCACCAATTTGACGCGAACGCCACTGCTTATTTTCTGGCAAATCAGATAAATCAGGTCGGTGTCCTTCGCGGGTGTGGATCACATGAAAATTTTTAGCTCGTGCGATTTCTAAAACTCGTTTAATTGGCTCGATTGGGGCACGAGTCAGTGATAAATCGTAACCCATTTTATCAACATAGCCCCCAACACCGCAGAAATCTGTCTGCATATCAATAATCAGCAGAACAGTATTTTCTGGACGCAGATCGCCATTATAGGGATAGGGATAAGGATCGGCTTCAACAAAACGTCCCATAATCAAGTTTTGATTTCAGATGTGTGAATTGTGAAGGAATCGAGATTTAATTGCTAACTGTTCGTTCCTAACGCGCCCGGTGCACCTGTTAAAGTTCGTTTCGGAGAACAGGTAATAACCATGATTGCTAAAGTTAGAATGTAGGGCGAAGCATTCCATAAATAATAATGTGAATTTACGCCGACCGATTGCAAAGCCGGCCCAATTGCTTGTGCCCCACCAAATAGTAAAGAAGCGTACAAACACTGAATGGGATTCCAACGCGCAAAAATGACAAGTGCGACTGCCATTAATCCCTGTCCGCTAGAAATCCGCTCATTCCAACTACCGGGATAATAAAGAGATAAGTAAGCCCCACCAATGCCGGCTAAAAAGCTGCCGGCGACGATGCTGAGCATTCTCACTTTAAAGATAGAAATTCCCATTGCTTTTGCTGCATCCGGACTATCGCCAACCGCGCGGATAAATAAACCCCAACGAGTTGATTTGAAAAACCAATGCATCAAGGGAGCAATGATCACGCCTATCAGAAAAAGTGGGCTAATTTTTAAGGCAGATTGGATCTGAGGTAAAGAACTCCAAGCTCCTAAATCAATCGTCGGCAATTGGGGTGCAGAAGGTTGGATAAAGGGTTTGCCGAAGAAAAAGGCAATACCGCTACCAAAAATAATCATCGCAATGCCAACGGCAATATCATTCACCCTCGGCTGTTGGGAAAGCCAGCCGTGAATTAATCCCAACAGCATCCCGGCAATTCCTGCGACTAATACCCCTAACCAAGGGGAGCCGGTTAGATATGAAATAGCGTAAGCGGTCATTGCGCCGGTGAGCAACGTTCCTTCTAATCCCAAATTAATTTTGCCGCTTTTTTCTGTGATACATTCCCCCAAACTCACAAACAGAAATGGCGCACTTCCTCGCAGCGTGCCGGCTGCAATTGCTAAAGGAACTCCCCACCAACCTAATGCTTCTGCACTCATTTGTTTTTTATCCTTATTTTTCTAATATTTAAAGGTGGTTAACTAGGAATGGGTGCTTGAGGATTTGGGATAGGAGGTAGGGAATCTGGCCCGGTTCCCTGACCTTTTTTTCCGATGCCTTCTTTAAAGATTGCTAACCGTCCGTAGAGCGATTCACTATACAGAACGACTAAGAAAACTAGCCCTTGAAACACTAAAACTGTGGCATCGGGTAGGCCGTGCGCTCTTTGCAAAATGCCTCCACTGGCGAGGATGCCGCCGAGTAAAATTGCGACTAAAGTTGCGGCGAGGGGATTATGTCGGGCGATGAAGGCAACCAAAATGCCGCTGTAACCGTAGTTTGCATTAAGGGATTCATTGGCGCGACCGTGCACTGCGGCAACTTCCACCATGCCGGCTAACCCAGCACAAGAGCCGGCGAGGAAACAAATTGCCATTGTTAACTTGCCAACCGGCAGACCGGCAATTCTAGCTGCTCGAATATTGCCGCCGGCAGTCCGCGCTGCAAAGCCAAAGGTGGTGCGCTGGATCAGGAAGTAGGCGATCGCACAGGCAATTAACCCGTAAATTAGCCCGTAGTGAACGCGAGTGCCGGGGATGGTTCCCAGCATATTCACCTCGGCAATTGGATAGCTGGAGGGCTTATTGAGGGAACTGGGGTCACGCATCGGGCCACCCACCAAATGGTTGAGGAGGGCGATCGCAATGTAGTTCAATAACAAACTGCTGATCGTTTCATTCACCGCTCGATAGTGGCGCAACGCTCCCACCGCGCCGATCCACAATCCGCCACAAATCATGCCGGCCAGTGCCATCCCCATTTGCACAATAGTTGCCGGTGCGGAAGAAAGGGCTAATCCCGCCGCTACAGCCCCAATTCCCCCAATTACGAGCGCTCCTTCATTGCCTATAATGACCAACCCTAAACGAGCAGGAAGCGCCGTACAAAGGGCACTCAGCATTAAAGGAGCTGCCCGAATTAATGTGTTTTGAAAGGAGTACCAATTGCCAAAGGCTGCTTTGTAAATTGAGCCATAAACGCCAAATGGATTCGCTCCGGCGAGGGCACAAAAAATTCCAAAAGCAATTAATGAGCAGAGGAGAGCAGCGATTGGGATGCAGACTGCTTCTAAGGTTCCACGCCAATTGTGCCGGTTAATCATAATTTATGGGGGAATGGGAAATGGGCATGGGGCATTGGGCAAGGCTTCGCCAACCTAAAGGTAGGGGCATGGGGCATGGCTGCGCCAACCTAAAGGTATGGGGATTGGGAAAAGATAGAAGGGTAAAGTGTTATTTTCATCCTTCATCTTTTACTTTTAACTGCCGGCCTTGCCAACGACACCGGCAACCAGCCAATTCATTTTTTCGAGTTCACCATCTTGCTGTTTGAAATCTTTGCCGGTTGGGATTACAACTTTGCCGGTGTTATCTTTAATTTCTCCCTTGTAAACAATCATGCTGTCGCTGAGAAACTTTTCTTTCGCCGCTTCAGCATCTTTTTTTGCTTCTGCAGTGACGGCTGGGCCATAGTCCGATAGTTTCAAAAACCCATCTTTTAAGCCGCCGCGCACGATATGAGGAATTCCCCCATTCATTAAGGTTTTACCGGCTTTGATCATTTCTGCATATTTGGAATAGACATTTGTCCAATCCCATTCTGCGCCGGTTAAATATCCTTTAGGAGCGAGTGTGGTTTGATTCGCGTGGTAGCCGCTAGAGAAAATGCCGCGTTTTTCTGCGGTTTCTACAACAACTTTGGGGCTGTCTACATGAGAGGTGAGAACATCAACGCCTTGGTCTGCCATACTGTTAGCAGCTTCGGCTTCTTTCACCGGCACTGACCAATCGCCGGTGAAAATAACTTGAGTTTTCACCTCCGGTTTAACGCTGCGTGCCCCTAAAGTAAAGCTGTTGATATTTCTCAACACTTGGGGAATCGGTTTAGCAGCAATAAACCCAAGCTTGCCGGTTTTGGAAGTATGGGCGGCAACAATGCCGGCGATATATTCAGCTTCATCGATGTAGCCAAAGTAACTGCCAACATTGGAGGGGTGAACGCCTTGCTGATAAAGTCCTCCACAGTGGATAAATTGAACTTCAGGATAGTCTTTTGCGATTTTCAAAATATGCGGATCGAAGTAGCCAAATGAAGTGGGAAACAAAACGGTTGCCCCGTCTTGTTCGATCATATTTCGCATTGTTTCTTCTACCGCCGTCGTTTCAGAAACATTGGCCTCTTCAACAGTTTTTACCCAGGAAAGTTTGGCAACGCCGGCCCTTCCTTCAGCGTGGGCTTGACTGTAACCGTAATCATCTTTTGGGCCAACATAAATGAAGCCCATCACAATCGGCTTGCCTTCTCCAGTGGAATTAGCTTTAGTGGCAGTTGAGGAACTGCATCCAGTGCCAAATTTTGAGGTCACTCCAAAGGCTGTCGTGGCTAAAATGCCGCGAATAACCTGACGGCGTGATAAAGACATGAAACGTCTATGGCTCACTCTTTTATTCTCCTATAAAGAATTATGAAGATGGCTCAAGTTGAGTTAATATTTAGTTTGGGTTAATTCGGAAGAATAAGCAAATCAAACACTGCTTACGGAATTAAGTTTGTATAAACAAATACAATTAATAATAATTTAAAGTTTTTGCTCTCTAGTTCACAAATTAGGGCTAAATAAATCATGACTGAGGCATTAGAGCAACCCAAATCTCAGGAGGTTGTGCTGTCGGCTGCCGGCACCAACAAAGCAGAAAAAACTCCGGTGAAAAACGGCTGATAATTAGGTAGAACTATACTCATATCAAGGAATATTTGTCAAATTAAGAAATGTATCTTTTTAGAGCGGTTTGCCAGTTGCCGGCCTGCATCTGTGACAATAAGGACGGATTTTAGCGAGTGTTTGTCACTTTCGTCAGTCCCTGGCGGGTTTGGGGAGAATGAAACAGCCCTGTCATAAGATGCCGGCAGAAAACACGAGTTCTGAAACTTATTCAGTTGAGTGTTACTGGATGCGTTAAAATTTTAATGATGTTTGCAGCTAAAGTTAATTAATTTTTTCATTAAATCGAATTGGGTAATCCCAGTTACTAAATCTTTATACAGCCGGTTATCAGAAAAGAACTCAAGTTAAAATCTAAAATAGATAGAAAGCCGGCAACCAAATACACAATCTAAACTCTAAAATTTAAAAGCAATGCATCGGCCTATTTATCTCGACAACCACGCGACGACTCCCCTTGATGAGCGGGTACTCGCTACCATGCTGCCTTATTTCACAGAACACTTTGGGAACCCTGCCAGCGTCACTCATCAGTATGGCTGGGAAGCGGAAGCGGCTGTTAAACAAGCAAGGCAGATTTTGGCAGATGCAATTAATGCCACACCAGAAGAAATTGTCTTTACTAGCGGCGCAACAGAGGCGAATAATTTAGCCATTAAAGGTGTTGCCGAAGCTTATTTCAGCAAAGGCCGGCACATTATAACAGTGGCAACAGAACATAACGCCGTGCTTGATCCTTGCGCGTATTTACAAACACTGGGATTTGAAATTACTTACTTGCCGGTGTGCGGTGATGGGTTAATCGATTTAGCCCAATTAGAACAAGCCATCCGTCCCGATACAATTTTAGTATCAGTAATGGTGGCAAATAATGAGATTGGGGTGATTCAACCGGCAGCAGAAATTGGGGCAATCTGTCGTGATCGCAATGTGCTTTTCCACACGGATGCCGCCCAAGCAATTGGCAAAATTCCCCTGGATGTGCAGGCGATGAATATCGATCTCATGTCCCTAACCGGACACAAAATTTACGCGCCAAAAGGCATTGGTGCCCTTTATGTGCGCCGGCGCAACCCTAGAGTTCAGCTAGCACCCCAAATGCACGGGGGAGGACATGAACGGGGAATGCGATCGGGTACGCTTTACACGCCGCAGATCGTCGGGTTTGGCAAGGCTGTGGAACTGGCACTTTCAGAAAGAAAGTCGGAGGCAGAACGCCAAAAAGCCCTCAGAGACAGGCTTTGGGAACAGCTAAACCGGCTACCGGGTATTCACCTCAATGGCCATCCGATTCAGCGACTACCGGGTAACTTGAATATCAGCGTTGAAGGAGTTGACGGACAGGCTTTGCTGTTGGGGTTGCAGCCGGTGGTTGCGGTTTCTTCGGGTTCGGCGTGTACTGCGGCTAAAATTGCGCCTTCCCATGTTTTGCAGGCGCTGGGACTGCCAGAAACCTTAGCTTATGCCTCGATTCGATTTGGCATTGGCCGGTTTAATACTGAGGAAGAAATTGATAATGTGGCTCAACACGCTGTGACTGCGATTCAATCTTTGCGGCAGTTGCCGGCAGTTATAACTTGAAAAAAAGGGTTAGGTTTGGGATTTTTTAACCGCAGATGATAGCGCAGCGTGGCGTTAGCCATACGCAGATAAACGCAGATGCAAGTAGAGTCTGTGTGCCGGCAGCAGATAAACGCAGATGTAAGCATAGTGTGTGTGCCGGCAGCAAATAACCGCTTTTTTGAGTTGATCTACAGTTTCAACCGAAAGCTCTAATTGGCTCTTCTGCTGTAGAAGGCACCACAATTGTTAAACCTCCTGGAATGCACTCAATTTCTATTGGCGTTGTGCCAATTAATTCTCCATCTAATACCACTTTTTGTGCCGGCTCTGTTGTGACTTTAATCCGCTTTGTCCGCAAGTAAATAATATCTTCTCGCTCGGCAGCGGTTCCTAGTAAAGCAGTTCCCAATAAATTAGTCATGGCGTTAATCGCCTCTAACTGAGTAACCGAAGTAACGATTGTCACATCTAATAAACCATCATCAGCAATAACGCCGGCTGATCCTTGCGCTAGCACCGATGTGGGGGGTGCTGCATTGGCAATTGTGACGGCAATTGCTTGGACATTACTGACTAAATTATCGATTTCTATTTCAGTTTCAAATGTCTCGATTTCCCCTAACTTTTCCAAACCGGCAATCACGTATGCCAACCGTCCCAACCAATTTTTAGATTCGCGATCTGCGCGTTCGACTGCTTCAGCTTCTAACCCAATGCCGGCGAGTAAAACCATTGGTTTGCCATTACAAGTCGCCGCATCTACGACACGGGTTTCCCCACCTAAAATCGTTTCACAAGCCGCTTGGATTGTGTTAGGAAGTCCCAGTGCGCCGGCAAAGGCATTCGCGGTTCCTCTGGGAATGACAGCAAACGGAATGCCGGTGCCAATGGCGGCTTCGGCAGCAGAGGAGATAGTGCCATCTCCTCCAGAAGCAATTAGCATATCTGTTCCGCGCTCAATTGCTTCTTTTGCCAACTCATTCGCGTCAACTTCTTCACTGGTCAACTGAATATCTAATGTAATATCCGGTTCCAAAAGTTTCCAGATCGTTCTTAAATCTTGCTCTGGATCGCCTTGACCGGCAACGGGATTAAAAATCAGAGTAGCTGAGCGAGTCATAACAATTTTCGTTTTTAGAGTTTAATTTTACAGAGGAACAGCAGAAAATTTCACCATTACTTGATGTGGAAAATTTTCTGCCTTTTTTAACTTATTGAGCCGGCAATTCTCCCTCTAAAGCAGCAGTAGTATCTGTGCTGTCTTCTAATGCCTCGATATACTGACTTTCCATTAAGAAAGCCCCCTTTTCAAAGCGCACACCCCAAAAATCTCCTGGACGCCTATCAAGCACAATGCCTTCTTCCCCAAGGTGAATGACATTCTGCGGACGCAGCATGGGTTTCGGTTCTGCTGTTTTCACGTAAGGCGGCAGTGCCACCAGTCGGACTTTTTTGCCAACAATAAATTCTTTAGACATCAGCGATTAGCGCTCAGCAGACTTTTTACAAATGCAATCAAGTCTTTACAGACTTTAGACTCTCCAGAATCTACAGTCTATCTTCCCAAATGCATAATCTGCACCGAGCGCCAACCGGCTGACAGTTGTCTAGGGCGCTTGCCAAATTCGCTGGTGATATTGCGCTACATCTGCATACGGATCTTCAGCGGCATGAGCGTGATCGTGAGAATGGTTGTGTCCGTGGTGATGGTGATGGCCATTTTCATGCGGGTGATGGTGATGATCGTCACTATTCCCGTTGCCGGCTGCCAACCGGAATTTACACATCTCACAGTTCATCTGCACCTGCCCTAATTGGGTTTCAATCTCCCTATCCCGCACGACACCCATCAGTTGCGGGTGAATTCCCATTTCTGGCAGGCACACCATCGAAATGTCAGGAAACTGTTCTTGCTGTTGGGCGGTGATGTCAAAAATCTTTTTAACCAGCACGCCGGTGAACAGAAAATAAGGCAGGACGATAATTCGCTTTGGCTGGAACAGACGGGCGCGACGAAAACCTTCTTCTAAACGCGGGTGAGTAATGCCGATAAAGCAGGTTTCCACGGTTTGATAGCCGCTGCCTTCCCAGAGAATTCGGGCAATTTTGCACACGTCGCCGTTGGCATCTGGATCGCTGGAACCCCGTCCCACAAAGAGCAATACGGTATCGGAACGACTCCATTGCGGATCGTCAAGTTCTGCCAAGCGCGATTTCCACAACTCCAGAATGCCTGGGGTAATTCCAAAGTGACGCCCGTAGTGAAATTTCACCTGGGGATGGCGTTGCCGCGCCCGATCTAGTTCATTTGTCACGTCAAATTTATTGTGACGCGCCGCAAATAAAAGCACCGGCAGGACGGACATTTCGGTGTAACCTTGCTCAACGCACGCGTCTACGCCTTGCTGAATCGTCGGGGCGGTGAGTTCCAGAAAACAAGGCACGACGGGGCGCGAGTTGTCTAAGGCTTGATAGGCAGCGGCAAAATCGAGTAAGTTTTGCCGGCCATCGTTATCGCGGCTACCGTGACCTACCATTAATAGCGGACGCTTCACCGGCAGGGGCGGCAATTCAATCAGCGGCTCAGTTGGGTTCGACAGGGCGTTGAAACTGGGTGAATTTGAAGTAAGCATTAACTGGGTTCCTTTCCCGTGCGAGGCGGAAAATTAGCGTGAATGGGTAACAGGAAGGCATTCTGGCTCACTCAATTTTCGATTGGGGATTTTGATTTTGGATGAGACAGGTTTTGCCAACCATCCCCCATCTAAACTCTAAAATCTCTCATCTCACATCGATTTACAGCTGCCGCACAGCCTCGGATTTTCACCGGCGTTTCCCTATCCTGTTACGGTTCGGGTGTGCAAACGTTATCTTAGCCCATCGAACTGCTATCTCAAATGCAGGGGAGGGGGAATTTTGAGGTTTATATTTTTGATTTTTGAGTTTGCAGCGAAGAATTTGTCTGTCTTTGCCGGTTAGTAAAGTGCCATCATCAACTGCTTTCTGTAGTCTTTGGTGAGGGGATTATCATCGCCTAACAAGGTAAAGATCGCCAGCATCGCTTTTTTCGCCGCGTCGTTTTTATAATTTTTGTCTTCTCCTATAACTTCTAAAAACATTTCCAAAGCGTTTTCATAGTCTCCTTCTAGGGTCAAACAGGATGCTTGGCGGAACAATTGATCAGCTTCGCTGTTTGTTTCTGGGTTATCGCAAGCTCTTTTTAAAATAATTAACTGTTTGCCCGCTTGAGCTTTGCTAAAATATTCTTTTTCGTATTCTGGCACCGAATCCAATAACTTTTCAGCATTTTCTAACTGATTGAGATCAATTAAAAAAGAAGCCATTTCAATCGTAATCTGCCGGTTTTCTGGATATTTTTCTACTAAATCTCTAAAAGTTGCTTCAGCTTTTTCTATCTGTTCATCTGCCAGATATCCATCAATGGATTCCAAGCCGGTTTGAATCTCTGATTTGATGTTATGTTTTGCTAAAAAACCTCTGAGTTGAGGTTCTGGCAACACTCCTACAAACTTGTTGACCATTTCCCCCTGATGCATGAGTCTCACATCAGGAATTCCTTCTACTTCGTAATCGTGGGCTAAACTTTTATTTTCATCAATATTAACTTTCGCAACAACTAAGTCATACTCTTGCGCGATTTTTTCTAAGATTGGTTTTAACATTTGACATGGCCCGCACCACTGGGCATAAAAATCGATCAACACCGGCTTCTCAAAAGATTTTTGGAAAACTTCGGCTTCAAAGTTGTCACTATTGACGGTAACGGAATATCCCATTTTTCACCCCTTCTTTTCTGATTCTACTTCTGGGTTAACTTTTAAACTGACGCCTTCATTCACGACTGACTGGCGACTCCCATGCCCAACTTATCGCTAAAGTGCTTTTCGGACAAGTGAAACAGATGATTCAGTCTCAGTGGGAAAAAATTGTTTCTGACTTCTCGTGGTTTGTTGCTGTAGAGTTCGTTCGCATTCTGCGCTATTGACGGTGAGGCTGCCGGCCAGTTTGCAAGAGGAGCCGGTGAAATTTTACATTTAGTTAATCGATTATAGCTCACCTTACTTATTTTTGCCGTGATCCTCATCATTCAACTCGCACCCAATTATCACATTTGTTTTCCATTACAATCACCAGTTGCTTTAGAGTGATGTTGCATATTAAATAGAAAGCTATTAACTCTACTTCCATGCAAGCACAAGCCGCCCTCCCCCAACTCTCCGTTGAGCAAATTGTTGAGCGCATCTTTACTTCCCGCAAAATTAGTCGCGCCGATCAGCAGTGGCTGATGTCGGCTATGCTATCTAAAGATTCTCTAAGCCCAGAAGATCAAACTTTAATTTCTCGCTTGTTTCATAGCTTACAAAAGGGAACTATCCGAGCTGTGGATTGAATTGCTATATTTATCAAATCAGTTCCAGGGTGTCCTCTCGCAACCGGCAAACTTGTGTAGGCTTCAGGTAAAATAATTTATTTTAATTAAACATTCATTATAAAATTAGAAATTAATATAAAAATTTAGACATGAAATAATTATGCCCAACCCCTGTTCGGTAATTTGAAAACAATAACTTATATAAAATTTGATAATGCCGGCATGACGGCGATTCGGCCAATTTAAGCATTAATTAGCTAATTGCAAAAGAAGAATGCTTTTTAGCAAGCACCTTTAAGTGCTAAGATTTTCAAGCAGTCCTAATATTGTTGAGGAAACTGAATTTATGACACTACCTGTTGGAACTGCTGCCCCCGCTTTTACCGCCAAGGATACCACCGGCAAAACCGTCAAACTGTCTGACTTTGCCGGCAAAACACTGGTTCTGTACTTCTACCCCAAAGATGATACCCCCGGCTGCACCAAACAAGCCTGTAGCTTCCGGGACTCCTACTCAGAATATCAAGGCAAAGATATTTCTGTTCTCGGCGTTAGCAGAGATGATGAAGGTTCTCACCAAAAATTCACCGAAAAATTCAGCCTGCCGTTTCCCCTATTGGCTGATACTGATGGCACGATCGCCAAAGCTTACGATGTCGATGGAGGCAATTACGCCAAGCGTGTCACCTATGTGATCGATCCCATTGGCAAAATCACCCAAATCTATGAAGGTTCAAATCTCAACACTGAAACCCACGCCAAAGACATTTTAGCTGCAATGGTCTGAGGATTCTGCGTGTGGGAAGTAAATATTTGATCATCCCATCACAAATTGAGCGGAATTTCTAAGCAACCGCCCGTAGAGTGTCTCTATGGGCGGTTTTGTCATTCGTCAGTTGGCAATAAGTTTTTAGATGATTACGAAAAGTTAGTAACCTGAAAAATAACCTCTGAATGTCACCTTTAAAAGCGCAGAGAAGGTGAGGGGTTAAAGGGTGAGGAGGTGAGAAGTAATCATGGGCAACGCACCAAACTGAATCGGAATGGCACAGGAAACGGCGGCAGCTTATTGACCCAATCATTTACATTACCACTAACACAGTAACTATGAACATTCAAGAAACCCTTAGCTTAAAGATTCTCCAAGACACTTTTTTTAAAATTTTGCCCGCAGACTCGGCAACTTTGACGGATCGGCAAAAAATTAAATTAACTGCCGGTCAAACCTTTAAAATTAACCGTTCTGAGGGGATAAGCGGTCATCTGAAAGTCGAATTGAATGGAGAAGTTTCCCCGATTGGGAAAATAGGTTATTTTTACGCGCCCCACGTCCAAATCATTAAATCATCACCGGCTTTTAGTGGTAGCCAAGCTGATGCTTCGGCAGTGCCTCCAGGCTTATCCTTGCTAACGATTACGCAAAAAACAAAACTGAAAAGAAAACCGGAAGATTCATCTCAGCTTTCCGCCGCAGAACTCATCGAACTACCTCAAGGACAGACTTTTTACATCACCGGATATGCCTGTGTTGAACGTCATTTTCGCGTAAGCTTTACTCAAGAAATTCCGAATTTTGGAAACAGCGGCTATCTTTATTACGAACACGTTCAAATTAAAAAAGATGGCCGGGATGTGCAGTTTGATGCCAATGCTGTAATTATTACAATTCTTGAAACAACGATTTTTAAGAAGCAACCCGCTGAGGCGGTTAATCTCAGACCCGATGAACAAATTACGGTGCCGGCAGGGATGATTTTTGGTGTGGCCGGCTACACGCTGGAATCGGGACATTTAAAAGTTTCACTCACAGAAAACTTACCGGGATTTGGCAACACCGGCTATTTTTATCCCGATTTTGTTCAACTTAGCCGAGGCGGCAAATTATTTAACGCTTCGCCGGCTTTAACTTATCAAGGGCCATCTGAAGTTTTAGTGAACCAAAGCACCACTCTCAACGGTTCATTTGACCCGCAGCAAGTGGCAAATGTGGCGCTAGTGGCGGAAGATAAATATCCCCTAGAAGTCACCCTCAACCGCTCATCTGGTAGCTGGCAAGTCAAGCTAGATCGCGGGTTTAAAGATGCCGGTGCGCGGTGGTTGCGCCTGAAGGGAACTGACACAAAAGGTCAGGTTGTTAGTAGCCAGATTGTGCATCTTACCGTTAGTGCAAATGCCGGCACGGTTGGTCAATCTTTGACGTTAAAAATACTCAAAGATACGTTTTTTAAAACCACGTCTGGAGAGTCTGCAAATCTCAATTCTCAGCAAAAAATTCTCGTGAATGCCGGCCAAACCTTTACCGTCAGCAAATACGGATATTTAGACGGACACTTGAAAGTCACCCTCAGTTCGCCCCTAATGCCGGTGGGAAATTTTGGCTACTTTTATGAAAAGCACGTCCAGCTCAGCAAAGGCAGCCAAGTCTTCAAATTTGAAATTGAAGATGTCACGAGCACTCCCCTAAGTGCCCAGATGTTGGTAACAGAAACAACTGTTATCAAAGCCAAGCCGGTTGATTCATCTTCTCTGCTTCAAAATCAAAAAGCAGATTTACTTTTAGGACAAATTCTCGGCATCACCGGCTATGCCTGCATTGAAGGACATTTTCGCGTAACACTAACCCAAAGTATTCCAGGTTTCGGCAATGTTGGTTACGTCTATTGGCGTCACGTTCAAATTAAACGAGACGGCAAAGTTGTACCTTTTGATCCAGATGCCTTAACGATTACAGTTGGGCAAACAACTATCTTGAAAAAGAAGTTGGCGGAAAGCAGCCGGTTAAGCGCTAGCGAAAAAATTGACCTGGCTTTAGGAAGAGTTTACGGAATCAGCAGCTACAGTTTAGAAGATGCCGGTCATATTAAAGTCGCTTTAACCGAAGAATTGCCTCAATTTGGTAATACGGGTTATCTTTATACCGGCCACATTAAAATGCAGCGGGGAAGCCGCACTTTCGATCCTTACCCCAGCCAAGTAGAACTGAATGTGCCGTATTTTTCCCAGCGCGATAATCCTCGCTTCTACTGGTCAACTTGCAATGTCACCTCAATTGCAATGCCACTTTATTATTATGGCGTGCGGAGTAGTAGCGGAGGGCAGTTAGAAGACGAATTGCTGGAGTGGTGTTTCAACCGATACGGGGAAGGGAGTCACATGGAACACTCCGTACTTTCCCAATTAATTCGTGCCTATGGGTTCAAAACCAGTTTTAGCACCACACGCACTTGGTCAGAAATTAAAATTGAACTGATTAACCGGCGTCCTGTGGTACTTGCCGGCGACTTTACCGCTACCGGCCACATTCTGTGTGTCATCGGTTATAACTCCAGCGGTCTCATCGTCAACGATCCTTGGGGAGACGCCCTCACCGGCTACGCGGATACCGAAGGCCGAAAATTATTGTATCCCTATGGCTATCTCAATCAAGTTGCCGGTCCCGATGGGAAGATTTGGGCACACTGTATCTCCCGGTAAACATCGGTTAGTGCTGAGTCCTGAGTCCTGAGTGATCAGTTGTCAATTCTCAGTTAAGCCAAGGTTGGGTTGAGGGACAAAACCCAACCCAACCTAACCCAATAGATCTGTGTGCGTCCTTTAGGTTCAAACGTACTTAGTTTTGTTCCACCGGCGGCTTGGCTTCCTGCTGCCCTTGGATGCGCTGAAGCTGTTGATTTCGGTAAGTTTCGGCGGCAGAATTTACATTTTTTCGCTGTTCGGCAGTAAATTCCTCCATATTGCCGAGGCTGCCCATTTGAGCTTGGTGAATTAAATCCAACATATTAAGTTGGCCATCGTTACGCCCGGAGAAGGTGCTAACTTCGTTGCTTTGAGTTGCTGCACCACAACCCTGTAGTGCTTGAGCACCTGTACAGGCTTGAGCGAAACTGCTTTGAGGTAGGGCAAAGGGAATGACTCCCATTGTGGCGAAGCCGGCTAAAACAAGCCAGTTGCGGGACTTTGCGGATGCCGGCGGGGTTGTGCTTTTCATATTGATGGTTTAAACGCCTTAAGTTAAGACAATTGTAATCACGCAAAGGTTCTGCGGAGTAGTGGCTGAATTATCAGTAACGCGATTGCATCAAAACCCAGAAGCACTAAGAAAGCACCGGCAAAGGTGACATCGCCCCAAGGTGCCTGCATTACTACGCTGTTAAGTGCCCAGTCGCTATGCAGGTAAAGATAGCGAATCGGTTCAATGGCATAGCTGAGAGGATTTAAGGTTGCAACAATTTGTAGCCAGTTCGGCATGAAGGAAAGCGGCGCAAGGGCGGTACTGGCAAACAGTAAAGGCAAGTTGGTAACAAAAATCACGGCAATCAGTTCAACGTGTCCCGGTAGGGCAAACGCTAAACCTAAGCTTAAGCCGGTGACGCCTAAAACCAGCAGAAAAATAATTAGACCAATTGCGCCTAATCCTGCAATACCGGGCAATCCAGATCCTAAAAATGCGCCGGCAGTTACAATCACTGAGGTTTGAATTAAGCTCAGTGTCATGATAAAAATTGCGGAAGCAATCACAATCGAAAATCGGGACGCTAAGGGGGCGACGAGCAGCCGGTTGAGAAAGCCAAATTCGCGGTCAAACATCACCGGCAAGCCAGCATTGAGTGCGCCGGCAAAGGCGGTGAAAACAATCACGCCGGCACCGAGAAATTGTCCGTAATTCTGACTTTCTCCAAATAATCCTTGCGGAGCATTTTGAAACAGCGCCCCAAACAAAACCAACCACATCAAAGGTTGAATAATGCCGGCAATCAATGTTGAAGGACGCCGCTGCAACTGAATAAACAAACGGCGCGTCAGTGCTAAGGTTTCTTGCACAAATTCGCCAAACAAATTGTTAGAAGTGCTTGTCTCTCCAGCTTTCTCAGTTAACCAGCTAACATCCGGCTTGAGGGGAGTAGTTGTCTGACTCATATATTCTCTTTATCTGCGTTTATCTGCGTTTATCTGCGGTTAAAAATCAAAAAATCAGCGCATATTCTGCTTTTTCTCCGCCTTCGGATCACGACTGCCGGCTGCCGCCAATTCCGCATCTAACAGCGTCTTACCTGTTGCTGCCAGATACACATCATCCAAACTCGGACGTGATTGTGCAATGCCAAAGGTGGGTAAACCGGCATCCCGTAGCGATTGCTGAATCGTCAGCAAAGCGTCACTTTGTGCGGCTACCACCATATTCAGCGAGTTGCCTTGGGCGCTGTTAATAATCACTTCTTGCACAAAAGGCAGAGATCGCAGCATCTCACTGGCTTTTTCTGCTTCTTCCAAGGGGGAAAACTCCCGAATGCGAAGGGTGACACGATCTCCCCCGACTTTGTCTTTAAGTTGCGATGGGGTGCCGGTGGCGATGACTACGCCTTTATCAATGATCGCGACTCGGTCAGCCAGTGCGTCAATTTCTTCGAGATAATGGCTGGTAATCAGTACCGTGGTGCCGCTATCGCGCAGCTGGCGCAAAAATGACCAAATTGCCATGCGGCTTTCGATATCAAGCCCGACGGTGGGTTCATCTAAGACGAGGACTGCCGGTTTATGCAGCAAGCCGGCTGCCAAATCGAGACGCCGGCGCAATCCTCCAGAATATTTGCCGGTTTGTTTATCCGCCCACTCTTCTAAACCCAGCAACTGAATCGCGGTATTAATCCGATCTTTTGACAAATTACCAGGAATATGATATAAAGCTGCTTGCAGTTGTAGGAGTTCTCGCCCCGTCAGCACCTTATCTAAGGCGACTTCTTGCGCGACGTAGCCCAGCAGCCGGCGGGCTGCCCTTGGATCGTCTGTAACGGAGATTCCAGAGACTTCTACGCGCCCTGCGTCTGGGGTGGCTAAGGTGCACAGACAGCGGATGGTTGTGGTTTTACCGGCACCATTTGGGCCAAGCAGACCAAAAATTTCCCCAGGTTCTATCTGAAAGGATACGTCTTTTACAGCTTCTACAGAGCCGTAGCGTTTTTGCAGCTTCTCGATTAAAACGGCTGGAGCCATGATTTTGTCTACGCCTGAGCGATTTTGAAATAAATCTATACAATCTTTACTTCTATTTTAAGCTATTGCTCAGACATTAATGGTCAGCCAGTGATATCTAATTTGATTGATGAACTTAAATTAGGATAAAGGGACAAATAGGCAAAGTGAGCTGTAAGGGCGAAAAAGCGTATGTGCCCTATTCCGAGAAATGCACCCATCACCTCATCCAATGCCCCATGCCCCATGCCCCATGCCCTCTTCAGCAGCGGAAAATAAGTTAAACAGTGAGAAAAAGAAGTCTCCCATTTTGCCTTTTAATGGGTTACTTTTTACAGAATTGCCTCAATTCCCGCCTTGTCTAATATTTCAGGGATTAAGTCTTCGCGTTTGACTGCCATCATGTGAACGCCTTGACAAAGTTGTTTTGCCATCATTACCTGTTCGGCGGCAATTGCAACGCCTTCTTGCAGAGGATCGGAAGCTTTGGCTAGGCGATCAATAATATGTTGGGGAATTTGAACTCCCGGCACATTTTTATTAATAAATTCAGCATTTTTTGCAGATTTAAGCAGAAAAATTCCGGCGAGAATCGGTTTATTTGCGCCGGCAGCGATTTGAGTCATGAATTTCTCAAGCCGGTCAAAATCGCAAACTAACTGGCTTTGGAAAAACTGCGCCCCTGCTTCCAGCTTACGCTCAAACCGGCTCTGCAAACCTGACCAACTCGCTAATTGTGGATCGACGGCTGCGCCAACAAATAAATCTGTTGCTCCATCGGTTAAAGGTTTATCATTCCAATCAAACCCTTGATTGAGTTTATCAATTAGCCGCAACAATCGCACTGCTTCTAAATCAAATACGCCTTTACAATCTGGATGATCGCCGGCTTTTACCGGATCGCCGGTTAATGCTAAAACATTGCGAATACCCAGGGCATACGCGCCCATTAAATCGGCTTGGATGCCAATTCGGTTACGATCTCGACAAGCCATCTGGCAAATCGGTTCAATTCCGTGTTGCAATAAAATCACCGACGACGCGAGAGATGACATCCGCATCACTGCCCGACTGCCATCTGTAATATTAATTGCATGGACACGATCCTTGAGGATTTTAGCCATTTCAACCATGTGGACTGGGTTTCCCCCCTTAGGTGGCGTTACCTCAGCCGTGATTAAAAATTCGCCGGCTCTCGCCGCCTCACGAAAGCGATGGCGAGTCTGTATTGATCCAGGGAGGCTGCTAGCGGGTGAATTGGGCTGCTCTATCATGGGTAAAAACCAAGAGGATTAAGATTTTGTGTAAATGACTACTCGCTCTTTTGTAGCCTATTTTCTCGCTACTCGCCTCTGCTGGGGAATCATCAAAAGATTTAGCGATTGACACTAGACGGATGAAAAATAAAGAACCGCCCCTGTAAGGGCGATTCCTCAGCGCAGAAAATCTCTGCTGGAATTACAATATTCAGACGCTCACGCTATGCCCTTACTTTAAGGTGTCTATGCTTGACGCTTTAAAGGGGCATGGAATAACCCATTGCAGCTTTAACCTTTAAAAGCGTGTCATTGGCGATTGCCTCTGCCTTTTGTCTTCCTTCCCGCAACACGGATTCCAAATAGCTGCGATCATCCATCACTGCTTTATATTTTTCCTGAATCGGTTGCAGCGTTGCGATCATCGTTTCAGTCAGTAAGGGTTTAAATTGACCCCATCCCATATCCTGACACTCTGCTGCAACTTCCTCCTTTGTCTTCCCAGAAAGCACCATATAAAGGGTGAGTAAGTTCCGGCACTCAGGACGATCGGGATCGTCAAACGTCAAACCCCGAACAAGATCGGTTTTACAGCGTTTGATTTTTTTGGTAATCGCATCGGGCGGATCAAGCAGGTTGATTCGGCTTAATTCAGAAGGATCAGATTTCGACATTTTGCGGGTGCCATCTGTCAAACTCATCACTCGCGCTGCTTCTTTGCGAATGAGAGGTTCTGGCAGCTTTAAAACCGGCTGCTCTGGTGTGCAAAATAAATGGTTGAACCGATTGGCAATATCGCGCGTTAGTTCTAAATGTTGCTTCTGATCTTCCCCCACCGGCACGCGATCAGCTTGATAAAGCAAAATATCCGCTGCCATCAGCACGGGGTAATCTAGCAAGCCGGTGTTGACATTTTCTCCCTGCCTCACCGCTTTTTCCTTAAACTGGATCATATCTTCCAGCCAGTTGATCGGCGTGATGCAATTAAACAGCCAGGTTAGTTCGCTATGAGCGCTGATGTGGGACTGGATAAAAATGCTGGAATAATTGAGATCGATGCCACACGCTAAATAAAGCGCTGCGATTGTGTAAGTATCTGCCGCCAGCGTCGCTGGGTTGTGCGGTGCGGTAATTGCGTGTAAATCCACCACACAAAAGTAATTTTCATACTGGCTCTGCCCTTCTACCCAGTTGCGAATGGCTCCCAGATAGTTACCCAGATGCAGATTGCCGGTTGGTTGAACCCCAGAAAGAACGCGCTGCTTACCCATAAATACTACTTAAGTACCGCCGAACACACGTTTGGTGCCGGCTGAGAATTCCTTATAAATAGTTTTACACTTTCTGGTGCCGGTGATTCGCCCAGAGCAGGGCTAAAGCGCCAAATTCGCTTCCCCTAAGTCGATCCTGAGTCATTGAGACACTCAAAGGGGCGCATCCCGTTTTCGCTATCGCCCTTACTCTTCGAGATGGTTTAAGCCGAAACAATGGTTTACCCATGACAATGTGAGGAATGAAAAGGGTGTTTGCCTGGAAATAATCACAAATTTTTTCCATTTGGACGTTATCAGTTAAAAATTATTACCCATGAAATTTTTAGGAATTGATTTCGGATGGATGTCAGGGGCAAGTGGTTTGTGCTGCTTAAAGTGGCAGGATGGGGCTTTGCAATTACTGGATTTAACCAGGTATTCAACGATTGAAGATATTCTCGCTTGGGTTGACGTTTGGGCACCGGCACCGGCACCGGCAATGATTGCGGTAGATGCACCTACTTTAATTCCAAATGCGACCGGCATGAGATTGCCTGATAAACTGACCCATAAATATTTTGGTCGCTATCATGCCGGCTGCTATCCTGCCAATCTCGGCAGCCGGTTTGCTCAACGCACAACGGAATTAGGGCTGAGTTTAGAAGCGCGGGGTTTTATTCATGCACCGATTATAGAAAATCAAAGAAGTGAACGCTATCAAATAGAAGTGTTTCCTCACCCAGCGATTGTAAATTTATTTAATCTTGAGCGCATCCTTAAATATAAAAAAGGCCGACTTTCAGAACGCCGGTTGGAATTAGCCAAGTTGCAGCAGTATATTTTGAATGGGTTGCCGGCGCTAGAGCCAAAGCTAGATAAATTAAGCTTACAGAATATAAAAAATCATCAAGATTCTGATATCTTCTGCGACCTCAACACCCTTGCAGGCTCCCATCTTAAAGCGGTTGAGGATCGCCTAGATGCGCTAATCTGCGCCTATGTAGGGGCGCACTGGTGGTACTGGGGATTAGAGCGTAATTTAGTGTTAGGTGATCACGCTACCGGCTATATTGTTATTCCTTTAAGAAGTGATAATTATTTATAAAAAATATTGTAAAATGCTAAAACTCATGTATTAAGACCACAGACGATAGTGCATGAAAACAGGTTAATCCCTGGCACTAAATATCTGTTGTGCTGTCAAGATCAATTGCGGGAATATTGACGATTCAATTCGTTCATTTTCTCTAAATTGCTTAAGTTTGTATTCGCCTTTAACTAACTGGTAAATACTAAGTGTAGGTTGTTTGGGGTTGCCAATGTAGCGCCTGCCGCCTAATCCTAAATAGTCTACAATCCAATACTCAGAAATTCCCATTGCCTCGTAGTCTTCTAGTTTCAGCGCATAATCATCGCTCCAGTTCGTTGAAACAACTTCTACAACCAAACAGATGGAACTCCCTAGCGTGAGGATAGATTCTTTTCCCCATCGGGGTTCGTTGTTCTCAACTGCCTGCTTATCTAGCACAATGACATCGGGTTCATAGCTTGATTCTTGTGCCGGCTTGATAACGCATTCCTTGGGAATGAAATAAGGTAGTTGAGATCGGCGAATCTCTAGAAAAAACTCGCCGGCTATAAATCCGGCGACCTCCGAGTGCTTACCCGTTGGTTTTGGCACTTCAACAATTACCCCATCATGCAGTTCGTAGTGCTGTTCTGAATTTTCTGGATACCAGGCAATAAATTCATCAAATGTTAGTTGTTTTAGTAGGGCTTGAGCCATAGAAATCACTCCACCTCTATTTAAAGCATGGCTTTCTGTGGAAGGTGAAAAGAAAGCGTGTTTCAGCGTTCTTTTCACCTTTCTTACTTCACTTGCTTATGCCCACAGCACTACTCTGGGTTCATAAGGACTGCTGAGATGTGGGTGATGAGGCAGCACCCGTAGGGAAACCCCTTGAAGACCGGAGGAGGTGTAGGTGATATTGCCGGTGTAAACGCTCAGGCTACTGTTCTCTTTGCCTTGGAAATTCATCACCACCGGCATCCCATTAACAATCTCACCGTTAGCATCCACCGACCCTTGATAGAGTTCCACCTGCAAATCATCTGGTGTTAATCCTGCTAAGTTCAAGCGAACTTTAACGGGAATGGTTTGATTAACCTGTAGATCGGCTGGTTCAGCGATATCAATATCTTCAATTTTGATATCAGACCAGTGTTTAAACAGGTTCGTCTTCCAACCGGCTAACGTCTTAGCGGCTGCATAGCTGTCTGCGGTCATATCGCGGTAGCGGTCGCTCGCTGGGAAATAAGCCCGCATCGCGTATTCGCCCACCATCCGGGCGGTGTTGAAGTGGGGGCAGTTGAGTCGGATGGCATCTTTCATCTTCGCCACCCAGCGACGGGGAAGCCCTTCCTCATCCCGGTCATAAAACAATGGCACCACTTCTTGCTCTAGCAGATCATAGAGAGCGTTGGCTTCCACTGTGTCCTGATACTCCGGATCGTCGTAGACTTCACCGTGACCAATCGGCCAGCCGGTGCGGACATAATCGGCCTCATCCCACCAACCGTCAAGGATGCTGAGATTGAGCAGCCCATTCATCGATGCCTTCATGCCGCTGGTGCCAGATGCCTCCCGTGGGCGTCGGGGGGTGTTCAACCAGACATCACAGCCAGAAACCATCATCCGCGCCACATTAATGTCGTAGTTGGGAATAAAGACGATATGCCGGCCCAGTCCCTGTTCGCGGATAGAGTGGATAATCTCTCGGATGACTTCCTTACCGGGTGTGTCTTTGGGGTGTGCTTTGCCGGCAATCACAAACTGCACCATGCGTTTTTTCTGGCCCACGAGTACCCCGCCCTTAAAGCGCTCGGCATGGAGATCCAGCAAAATTCGCTTAATTCGCTCGATATCGCGTAAAAACAGAGTGCCGCGCTTATAGGTGGCAAACCGGCGGGCGAACCCAATCGTTAAAACACCCGGATCGAGGACTTCTTGCGCCTCTGCCACCTCCACTGGCGACGCCCCGCGTTCCCGTAAGTATTTTTGCAGTCGCTCACGCACAAACACCACCAACTCGGATCGGCAGCGCTCGTGATTTCGCCATAACTCATCATCGGGAATCGTGTCTACCCGTTCCCACAGGGAATTGTCTGCCGGTGTTGCCTGCCAAGATGGCCCTAAGTATCGGTCGTAAAGCTCCTGAGTGAACTTAGCCACACAACTGCGGGCATGAACGCCATTTGTAATTGAACTCACCGGCACTTCATTGACCGGCAAACTTGGCCACAAATTCTGGAACAGCACCCGCGACACTAGCCCGTGCAGCTTGGCAACCCCATTAACAAAACTTGCCATTTTAATCGCCAGGGTTGCCATATTGAACGGCGCTTGTGCATCGCGCGGATTTTCGCGCCCTAGTGCCAAAAATTCCTCTGCCGGCAGGCCAAAGGTGTTGGCGTAGTGGCCGACAAAGTGCATGATTTTGTCAGGAGTGAACAAGTCAAAGCCTGCCGGTACGGGCGTGTGGGTGGTAAACACATTGCTGGCGGCTACCACCTGTTGGGCTTCGTGATAGCTCAGACCCTCCTGCATATAGTCCCGGATGCGTTCCAGGGCTAAAAAGGCTGCGTGACCCTCATTCATGTGGTAAGCCGTGGGTTGCAGTCCCAGCGCCTTCAGCATCCGCACCCCACCGATCCCCAGCATGATTTCTTGGTGCATCCGCATATCGATGTCACCGCCATAAAGTTGGTCGGTGATGTCGTGATCGTAGCGGTTGTTCGGTTCGATATTGGTGTCGAGCATATACAGCGGCACCGTACCCACCTGCACCCGCCAGATGCGAGCGAAAACCTGCCGGCCTGGGTAGTCTACGGCAATCCGTAGTTCCTCCCCGTTGGCGTCTCGTTCCAGGTGCAAGGGCATATTATAGAAGTCGTTAATCGGGTAACGCTCCTGCTGCCAGCCATCGGGGTTAAGATATTGACTGAAATAGCCTTCTTGATAAAGCAGGCCCACGCCCACTAGCGGTAAGCCCAAGTCGCTAGCGCTCTTGAGGTGGTCGCCGGCGAGTATGCCCAAACCACCGGAATAGATGGGCAGGCATTCAGCGAGGCCAAATTCAGCAGAGAAGTAGGCGTAGCACTCCTTCTGCTCAGTGTGGCCCCGATGTTTGCGATACCAGTTCCGCTCGGTCAGGTACTCATCTAGCTGGCGGGCGGCTCGTTCCATGTGAGCCAGAAAGCCTTCATCTTCCGCCACTTCCTGTAGACGATCTTGAGAAATCGTGCCCAGCATTAAAACCGGGTTATGCCGGCTAGATTCCCACAAATCGCGGTCTAGGCGTCGGAATAAGTCTTTGGTTTCAACATTCCAATCCCAGTGCAGGTTGTAAGCAAGCTTGCGGAGGGGTTCAAGTTGCTCTGGTAGAGACGAGGAAACGTTAAAGGTACGAATTGGCTGCATCGGCAGATCCTTGTAGGGACGCTTGGACTGGAGACTTGGGACTAGGGAAGACACAGGGAGTAGGGTATAGAATCTAGCCACTAGCCACTAGCCCCTAGTCTCTAGCTCATTGTCTCTTCAGTTCTGCCGAAATCATGGCGCTCTTAATACAACTTTTCGCATTGGCGATTAATTGGGCCATTCGTTTGGATACTGCTTGCCGGTGGAGTGGGGTTAAACAGCAATCTTTTCCAGGATTGAGGCATGATCGAAGCAGAAGCTCATCGAGCTACAACAGGGTGCCATCACGGGTTCGCAGGATGTGTAGCAGCAACAGGGGAGCGAAATGCTAGAGCAGAATCGGCAAAAGTTAGAGAGTGAGCAGCGCTTTCGAGCGCTCATTGAAAATGGAACGGATCTAATTTTAGTTTTAGATGCTAATGGGATTTGCCACTATGCCAGTCCTTCTCTAGGGCGGATTTTAGGCTATGCCCTCAATGAAATTATTGGCAAAAGCGTGTTTCAATTGGTGCACTCAGACGATGTGGCGGCGCTATCTCAGCTATTTGATCATGCCTTACAAACCCCGCGAGTACACTTGCCAATTGCTGAGTACCGAGTGCAGCACAGCGATGGTTCTTGGTCTATTTTTGAGGCAGTGCTGACAAATTTACTGGATCACCCGGCAGTGAAGGGAGTGGTGATCAACAGTCATGATGTCACTGAGCGCAAACAGTCGGAAGCGGCATTGAAACAGGCTGCGAGTGAGGCTGAAGCGGCGAACCGGGCGAAAAGTGCGTTTCTGGCGAATATGAGTCACGAACTTCGCACGCCGCTGAGTGTGATTATTGGATACAGCGATATGCTGCTGGAGGAAGCTTTGGCAGTTGGCGATAAGGACACGGCACGCGATCTCAAGCAAATCCGCACAGCCGGCGCTCATCTGTTGACTTTAATCAATGATATTCTAGACATTTCTAAACTCGAATCCGGCCAAATGCGGTTATATTTGGAACCTTTTAGTATTGCAAGTCTTATCAAGGAAGTTGTTAGCACCATTCAACCGATCATTGATGGCAACGGCAATACTTTAAAAGTGGATTTAACCAATCATTTGGACATTATTTATGGGGATGCAACGAAATTAAGGCAGGCATTACTTAATTTATTAAATAATGCGGCTAAGTTTACCCAGCAGGGCAAAATTATGCTAACCGTGAGTGCGAAAGAGGGGGAAACCGAGGCAGTCGGTGGGGGGCAGAGCCGGTGGATCGTGTTTCAAGTTCAAGACACCGGCATCGGAATTGCCGCCGAACAGTTAGCTCATCTGTTTGAGGCATTTACTCAGGCGGATGTTTCAATCTCTCGCATCCACAGTGGTACGGGTTTGGGTTTGGCGATCAGCCGCCGGCTTTGTGAGATGATGGGCGGGAAGATTACCGTTGAAAGTAAAGTGGGAGTGGGTTCGACGTTTAGGATTTATCTTCCTGCCGTCGTGGCGAATGGGAAAGCAAAAATTGCGATCGAGGAGGAGGATACTGAACGATCTTCCCGATAAAAAAGAGTACAGACACCTCCCTCTGCTGCCGGCTCAGTAACCTGAAAAGGAGAAGCTGGAGGTGTCTGCTTTGAACAGTTAATTTTCCTTTTAACCCTTACGCTGCGCTTGAACTGGTGCGAACTTTGTCAATCGTTACGGCAATAATAATTACCAAACCTTTGACAACTAACTGCCAGAAAAATGACACGTTCATCAGGGTTAATCCATTATTGAGTAGGGCAATAATTAAGGCACCGAGTAAAGTTCCCCAGATCGTGCCAATGCCACCCGTGAAGCTCGTTCCTCCCAAGATTACGGCAGCGATCGCATCCAGCTCATATCCTTGCCCTAACATCCCCGTTGCGCTGTAAAGGCGGGAGGCGCTCATAATTCCACCTAAACCGGAAAGCAACCCACTTACGCCATAGACAAATAACAGCACCCGGTTGACTTTAATTCCTGTTAGCCGTGCCGCCCGAATATTACCACCAACGGCATAAATGTGTCTTCCTAGAACGGTTCTTCTTAAAACAAACCAACTGGCTACGACGGCTAGCAAAGCAATGACAACGAGCCAAGGAACTGGGCCGAGGTAATTGTTACCTATCCAAGCAAAGTTTAGATTTCGATTAAGTACGGTTGTGCCGTTGGCAACTAAGTAAGCAACCCCCCGCAAAGCTGTATAGGAACCGAGGGTGACGATGAAAGGGGGTAAACCTAAATAAGCAATGAGAGATCCGTTTAGTAAGCCTAAACCTAATCCCGCTAATAAGGCTGCCGGTATGGCGAGCAAGCCTACACCTGGAATCAACGAGACAAGCACCCCAACAACTGCGGTTACACCTAAAATTGAGCCAACTGAAAGGTCAATTCCTCCAGTTAAAATCACAAAGGTCATGCCAGTGGCTAGCACAATATTAATCGATGCTTGCCGAATCACATTAACGAGATTTCCCGGTGAAAGAAAGCTTGGCGTTACTATCGAAAAAATAATACAAATTGCCACTAAAATCGGTAAAATACCGGCAACCTGGATAAAGTTTCTCCAAGCTTGACGTTTACTCGCTTTCTGGCGCTCATTTCCTGAAGTTCTGGTTGGTCTGGTTTCTGTTTTACTCATGATTTCGCAACCTCTCTAGCCCCTGTGGCATAAGCCATAATGTTCTCTTGTGTAATTTTTTCCCCAGTTGAGCCGCCGACTTCACCAACCAGGCTTCCTGCACGCATGATTAAGACCCGATCACTCATTCCCACAATTTCCGGTAATTCGCTAGAAATCATTAAAATGGCAACGCCTTTTGCGGCTAAATCGCTAATAATTCGATAAATTTCGCTTTTTGCTCCAATGTCAACGCCTCGTGTTGGTTCGTCTAATAAAAGTACCTTGGGGTTAATGGCTAACCAACGAGCAAGCAATAACTTTTGCTGATTTCCGCCAGATAAATCCATTGCCCTGATGCTGGGACTGGCAAGCCGAATTCCTAAGTCGTTAATTGCATCAGCCACAATTTTAAACAGGGATTTTGAGTTGATAATGCCGGCTCTTGCTTCTCGTTCTAGAACATTCAGGGTGATATTCTCCCCCGAACTCATGTCTAGAAATAAACCGAGATTTTTGCGATCTTCAGGGACATAGGCAATTCCCGCTTCAATGGCATCATCTGGACTAGAGATGTTTAATGGGCGTTTCTCTTTGATATCTTCTGGAACATAGGCAATTCCTGATTCAATTGCATTCGTGGGTTCGGAGATATTTAGAGAACGACCTTCTAGTATGATTTCACCACTGGCCTTTTTGTCGGCACCAAAAATTAGACGGGCAAGCTCAGTTCTGCCGGCACCCACTAAGCCGGCTAACCCCACAATTTCGCCGGCATGAAGTTGAAAATTTGCCGGCTTTACCTTGCGCCCATCACTTAAATTTCTGACTTCAAGAACAACTCGGCCAGGAGTTATTTGACGCTTGTGTTCATATAAATCCTGTAAAGACCGGCCAACCATCATCTCAACTAAGCGTTCGGCGGAAATTTCTCGCTTCTCAAGAGAGCCAATATAACCCCCATCTCGGATGACACTCACGCGATCAGCCAAAGCATAAATCTCTTCCATGCGATGGCTGATATAAATCATCGCAATGCCCTCACTTCGTAAGCGGCGAACCACCTCGAAAAGCTTTTCTGTCTCCCGATCTGAAAGTGCCGCTGTTGGCTCATCCATTACTAAGATGCGGCTTTTATGTTTGAGTGCCCTGGCAATTTCAACTTGCTGCTGTTCTGCAATGGAAAGTGTTGAAACCAGATCCCCCGCACCAAAACTTGCATCAAGATTTTCCAGTACCTCAGTTGCCTGCCGGCGCATTCCCTCTTGGTCAAGAAATGTGCCTCCTTTCCTCAGCTCACTCCCCATAAAAATGTTTTCGGCAACGGTCAGATTAGGGGCAAGATTCAGCTCTTGATAAATAATCGCAATGCCCAAATCTCTCGCTTGACCGGGATTTGTCATCCTAACGGCTTGACCGTCAATTCGGATTTCACCGGCATCGGCGATATAAGCACCGGCAAGAATTTTCATCAGCGTACTCTTGCCGGCACCATTTTCACCCATGAGGGCGTGAACTTCCCCAGGATAAATAGTGAGATTGACATCATGCAAGGCGGTGAAACCGTTAAAGGTTTTTGTAATGCCTTGCATTTCGAGTACGGGTTTCGTTTTTATTGAATTTTCAGTGCTACTTACCATCAGAAATCCCTGTTATTTGATACTTCGCGCTCCACAACGCGACAGATGATCAATTCATGAATGAGTGGAATGAACAAAAGTGTTTATTCACTGGTCCAGCCTTTATGCTGATTAACGTTTTCACGAGTGATGAGTGTGACGGGAATTAAAATGTTTGGATCGGCAGGCTTGTTCCCTTTAATAATGTCGTTCCCCACCTCAACTGCCTTGGCTGCCATGCGAAAAGGATCTTGAGCTGCCGTCGCCGCAAATAGGCTTTTTTCTTGCTTGAGCGCATCTAGCGCTTCCGGTGCGCCATCGACGCCAACAATAAAGAATTCGCTTCGTTGTGCTTGTTTAGCGGCTAATTCTGCACCAATGCCGGTTGGGTCATTAATCGCAAAAACGGCATCAATTTTTGGGAAAGATGTGAGCAAATCGCTCATGACTCTTAACCCGCCATCCCGGCTTCCTTCGGCATTTTGATCTTTTGAAAGTATCTTGATCTTGGGATATTTGGAAAATACACTCAGACACCCATCAATTCGCTCAATCACGGAAGCAACAGGAGGCCCATTAATAATCACCACATTGCCTTGACCTTTTAAACGATCTGCAATGTATTGACAACTAACTTCACCGGCTTGCACATTATTTGAGGTGACAGTGGCATCAACACCGCCTTCAGCAGCGGTATCAACTGCAATAATAGGAATTCCTGCTCGCTTTGCTTTTTCTACAGCCGCGAAAATTCCCCTGCTGTCCGCAGCATTCAGTACAATCATGCTGACATCCGAGGCAATGAAGTTTTCGATTTGGTTGAATTGCTGATTTAAGTCATCCCCACTGGAAACAAGCGTTGTTTTCACGTCTCCACCGCCTATTCTTTTCGCTGCCGCCTCAGCACCCTTCCCAATTTGTACAAAGAAGGGATTGCCGAGATCGCGGACTGTAACAGCAACCGATGACAGTTCTGTGCCTCGATTCTTGCCGGCTTGAGTGTTCTGGGTATCTGCTGAGCAACTCGCAAGAGTGCCAGTTACTAAACTCAAAAAACCAACTGCGACCGCTACTCGTTTCACTTCAAACTCCAATGAATGAACGATCGTTTGAAGAGAGTCGATTGCTAATATGACTGTGCAAACCTAACAATTACCCGTGTATAGGATTGCCCAATACCTTTTGATTTTCTGCTAGTCAAATCTCACTAATCCGATTTCTAGAATGCTTATAGGAAGAGATAAATTAAGGATAAACCTCGCTCTCTCTTCCGGAAAATTGCTATTTTTTATTAAAGGATATTAGAAATGGGTAAGCGTTCCGGTGCTTCAAATTAGGAGAAAGTTTTGGCAGAAGCCACACTTGCAAAGTCATATTAAATTTGACTCTCGCTATTATTTATATTCTGACTTTAAATCTAGCTTGTCATCTATCTTTCGATTGATATAATGCTTTATAAAGAACTATATTGCTTAAATTTAATAAATTAAATTTTGTAAAGATTATTTACGCAATCTTTTTATTATGACGAACGAATATTGAGAGCAATTTTGCCACAATATTGAGCGCCAATATTATAGTTCAGAAGTACAGAGTTCCTTCAAAAAAAACTGGCAAAGTATGTAAAAGCTAAGCCAGTTAAGGTTAGGGCGCAAGTCCAAAAAATCATGAAGCGCTCGTCGTTGTATAGCTTACTCGACTATAAGCTAGCGGAATACGAGCTATTTGATCCCAGAAAAGCCTTGGAAATCAATCGGGTACTTTCCAGATTAAAAGTTAAAGCCGGTACGAATCAACCCGATCCATTGCGTCTCGTTGCGGCTGTCATTTTCAGGATTAATCACCACCCAAAAAGCGGGAGTAATGGAGATGTTGTCATTTATCTGAAAGCGATAGAACGATTCAATGTGATATGAAGAATCTGGCTCATCACGCACATCACTATTGATGACGCGTGCCGGCAACCCCACTAAAATACCGGGTAGGTTGCCTTCACCCCCGACATCTGGGAAACTGAGACCAATCGCTCCATACATAATATTGGCGCTATCACCTTTACCAACGTTGAGTAGAACCGAGCCACCTCTACCATCAGAGAGGTTGCTGTCACCAGAACTGTTGGCATAGGCATGGGTGTAAACGCCCCAAGCATGAACTTGAAAGTTGGGAGAAAAGCGATAAAATCCTTGTATTGCTACGGAATCACTGGATGTGGCAATATTATCTCCAAAGGGTCTTCTCGCCAGAAAACTGCCGGTATCCCCCGTGAGATCAACCTTGTCACTGGGTGCATAGGAACCGGAATACAAAACGCTAACGGCTCCCGACTCTCCATAGTAAGCAAGCTGAGCCAAAGCGTTGTAGGAACTGTTAAATAGACCATTTTTTGGACTTGGAATATTAGCATCACCGGATAAATAACCCAGCGTTAAAACTAGGTTTTTGTTGATATCCCAGTTAACGGCACCGCCTCCACCGCCGCGCCGGTAGATGGGATTGTATTCTCCAAACTTGGAAGGAATTCCTAAACTATCGCTGGCGATGGTGGGAGGGGTAAGCAAGCCGGTAATATCAGGATAGCCAACACCAGTTGGGCCAATTGTAATGGCGACATTCGGCGTAATTGGAGTGATATAGAGCAGGTGAGGCAGAGTAATGTCGTTATTAAAGTTGCCATCAAAATTTAATCGCGTCATATTTGTACCCGTCTGTTCAGCAACGTTCCCAAAGTTGCCGAATTCGATGCGGGTTCTAAGAAGATCGCGACCTGTAAAGCTGGTTTCAATATTTAATCGAGCGCGATTTGCAACAAAGGTATTGGTATCATCGCTATTTCCCCCGACGCGATCACCAAATGTATCGGTTGCTGCCACTATAATTTCAGCATTCAGCCTAGTCGTGGTGGAGAATTGATTGCCTTCTAATTCGATTGTGCGTGCCTCTAGAACATCTATTCGACCGCGCAAGGTTGTTAATTCGCTAACAAATTGATCTTGCAGCTTTTGTAGGGTTGCTAAATCTTCCTTAGTAGCCTGGTCAGGCGGTTGTGTTCCAAGTGATTCGGTGAAAAAATTGAGACAGGCATTCAATGCGGCGGCAAATTCGTATCGAGTCATCGCACGGTTCCCTCTGTAGCTGCCGTCGGGGTAGCCGGTGATGCAGTTGTAGCGCTCAACCAGTGATTGCAATGCTTGGAATGCCCAATCCGTGGGTTGCACATCCGAGAGTTGGGAGACAGAGTTTATCTGTGCTAAGGGATCTTCAGCGGAATTTTCTAACGGTTCAGCCTCTATCGCTTCCACCGGCTCATCCGCAACCGAGTTATCTATGGGGATCGCCCAAGTTGCAGAGGCAGTGAGTAAAAATAAAGCCGGTGATGCGAGTAGAAATGCAATAACCCTGTGACAGAAAGACTTAAGCAGCATAAAACATGACTTTTTTAAGGTTGATATCTATCGCAACAAAGAATTTTTCAAGGTACTGACTATTAAACGTGTGCGCGACGATATAGCGGGTTTATGACTCGCTAAAAACACACATATTTATTTTTTGCTAATAATCAATTCCAGATGAGATTTCTAGATGCTTATACGAAGAAAGATACAAAGAGAACCCCTCGGCTTTGCCTCCTAAAAATCCTTGGAGGTTCTTAAAATATCTTAAGGATGGTATAAGCGTTCCAGGACTTAAAATCTGGAGAAAGTTTTTAGCAAAAGCCGTTATAGCTTTTGTTTAAAGGCTTGCGGAATCACATTCAATTTAATTCTCGCTATCATCTATGCTCATATTAACTTACCGGCTTCGCATCTATCTTAAGATGGATGAAAGATTGAGAAATCAGAGCAAATCCGTTAAGTTTTGTATTATTTCTGGTCAAGATTATTTATAGCTTGTGTTAAACATAAGTTGTTAAGAGTTAATAAACTTTTGATTTAATAGTTGGGATTTGAGCTATTAGTTTCAATGCTTTTCAAGAGCCTGGACTAGCTCAAACGCCTAGTTATAGATGCAAATTGCTTTATTACATAAAGATTTAACCGGCTAGTGATCAAGCTTTATGCAAGTTATAAGTGTGGCTGCTTATGTGCCGGCAGAAATCTTTCTTTATAGCATAGCGAGCGCTACAATAGTTGAGCCGAATCAGTTGAAACTCCCATCTTGTATGAGTCTCAGCAACCGCCAGCGAGTTGGCTCCTTCAGGGTTAGGATGAAAAATGCTCACGCCTATTAAAGGTAAGCAAGGATATATCACTTAACACTATCGTTTGCAAACACGCCATAGGCTACCGCTGAGCAGAGAGAAGGCAATTGCCGCGATCAACCATTGAGACGGTGCCGGCGGCGTTCCTTGAAACAAAGGCAACTGGAAAAAAGTAATGATTGCAGCCACCACACCCATTAAAGCCGCACCGGCAATGAGTCCAGATGCGTAGAGGACACCTCGCTCTAACTGATGACTAAATCCGCCTTTTCTGCGCTCGACCAATAACCGAATTAACCCGCCAACCATAATGGGAACGGCTAAATGGATGGGCAAATAAAGCCCGACCGCAAAGGCTAAGGTGGGTAATCCCATCATTTCCACACAGCCGGCAAGGGCGATGCCGGTGAGGACGAGTCCCCAAGGCAGGTTGCCGCCTAAAACACCTTCAATAACGAGTTTGATTAAATTCGCTTGCGGTGCTTTGAAGTTGCCGGCAACGATATCTGCTCTAAACAATTCCATTACGGTGCTCATGACTAAGGCAGTGGCAACGACTGCAACAATTTCACCGATTTGCTGGTTGCGGGGACTGGCACCGAGAAGAAAGCCGGTTTTCAAGTCTTGGGAGGTGTCGCCGGCCATTGCTGCTGCAATGCATACGAGTGCGCCAATTGTCAAGACTGCGATTTTGGCTTCTGCGGGGCTGTAGGCTTGTCCGAAAAGCAGGGCGCAGATCAGCACAGTGGCAATGGTCATGCCGGAGATCGGGTTGGAGGAAGAACCAATCAGCCCGACGATCCGGGAAGATACGGTGACGAAAAAGAAGGAAAACACGACAACTGCAATGCCGGCAGGGATGCCCAGTGGGCCGCCGGTTCGCAGGGGAAGAAAGGCAACTAAAAGGCCGGTGGCGATGAGTCCTGCAAGTACGAGGGAAAAGGGTAAATCTTCGTCAGTTCGCGCTACAGATGTGCTGCCGGTGTGGCGGCGCAAACCAGCGAGGGCGACTCTCACGGATTCCCAAAGCGTGGGGGCTGATTTGATCAGGGTGAATAAACCCCCGAAGGCGACAGCACCGGCACCGATATAGCGCAGGTAGCGACTCCAGATGGTGAAGCTGTCCATCTGGGCGATGGGAGTAGTGAGTTCTGGGGCGATAGGGACGCCGGCAGCGCTGCCAAACAGATAGATGAGGGGAATTATAACCAGCCAGCCAACGGCACCACCGGCAAGCATAACGGCGGCAATTTGCGGCCCGATAATGTAGCCAACACCGAGCAGTTCCGGGGTGACATCTGCTCCAACTGAGGTGCGGAAACCGAGTCGGTTGATGGCGATATCCACTTCTGCCGGCCACAGGTGGGCGAATCTTTCCAAGGCGGTGTAGATTGCGCCGATTCCCATGCCGGTGAATAGCAGTTGGGCTTGCCGGCCTCTGCCTTGGGCGGCAACTTGAACTTCTGCACAGGCGGTACCTTCAGGATAGGTGAGGCGTCCGTGTTCGCGCACAATCAGTAGCCGGCGCAGGGGAATCATAAATAAAATTCCCAGCAGTCCACCGAGGATAGAAAGGGGGAAAATCGGCCAGAAGCCGGGGGTTTCGCCCCAAAGATACAGGACCGGAATCGTGAAGATCACGCCGGCAGCCAATGAGTCACCGGAAGATCCGATAGTTTGCACCATGTTTGTTTCCAGAAGCGTGCCGCGTCCGGTTGCGCGGAAGATGGCGACGGCGATGACGGCAGCCGGGATAGAGGCAGAAACGGTGAGTCCAACTTTGAGTGCAAGATAGGCGTTTGCTGCACCGAAAATGATGCCGGTGGCGATGCCGACAATTAACGATCGCATTGTCAGTTCCGGCATTTGCACATCTGCGGGGACTGCCGGTTGATATTCTTCTCCCGGTGGCAGGGGTTGGTAAGCTTGCGCCGGCAATCTTAATTCAGGTCGGTTTGCATCTTCAGACATAAAATATCAACTCTCTTTTGAGAAAGTAATAAAATTAGAAATAGATTTTCCAGATGTACTATTTTAAGCATTTTTGGTTTTATGAATCGCTCCATTTTGGCCGAACCCACCTTATCTAAACCGCTTCATCACTGGCAGCCGGCAACATGGGAAGATTATGTGCGATTGCGTGATGAGCCGGCAGACGAGGAAATCAGGCTATTTTTTAATCAGAATTATCTGTTTGTTGACATGGGTAATGAAGGAATTGACCACGCGAGATTCAGTAGACTTTTTGCCATGCTGTTTTTTTTCTGGTTTTCTCGCAAACCAGAGGTGATTTTCGACGATCTGGGAGGATGTGTCCTTGAAAAACCTAACCAGCAAGGTGCCTCACCAGATTTAGTGCTTTATATCGGGGAAGGTTCACCGCGCTGGCAAAAGGGAGAACCCCGCCGAATTAATCTGGATAACTGGCGAGTTCCTGATCTGGTGGGTGAAGTGGCTGACACGACGATAGCAACCGATTTAGATGAGAAAAAGCAACTTTATGCGGCTTTAGGAATTCCTGAATATTGGGTTGTGGATATCAGAGCAGAAAGAGTATTTGTGTTTTGCTTAGAGGAAGAGGGTAAGTATAAAGAGTGTCAAACTTCTGTGGCACTTGAAGGGTTGTCAGTTTCTCTATTAGAGCAGACTTTACAGCAGTTGAATCAGGGAACAAATGGCAGCGCAGCGCTTTGGTTTTCTCAACAAATTGCTAATTCGTCAGATTCTGAGTCTTAGATGATATTTATAAATTTTTTTCTGACAAATATGAACGAGATCATCCCATTTTTGTAAATAAGGAATGCGGGCATCTTGCCGGCTGACTGTAATCTCAGGGGGCAAGATGCTCCTGTGGACAATATTTTTGCAAATCTGGGATGCATCCGTTATGAACACGGCTGGAATGTCCGGGATGACAAGGCTTGCAGCGTGTTATTCACATCAGAATAGCTGTTTGGAGTTTAGAGAGAGAATCAATACTTGCTAGCTCCTGTAGAGATTGATGAATTCTAAAATGGCTTCCTCTTGAAAACCTTTTGCAAGTTTCTGTAGGGTTTGAGTAAAAGGAAGAAGTTTGTCATCCGATTGCTCCAGCAGTTTTGCCTGTTTGATGATGCCTTTTAAGCTTCCGCGCACAGCTAACTGGTATAGCATTTCAAGTTCTGTTGCAGAAGGTGGAATGATATCGGTTTCATCAGTGAGTTGCTGAACAGAGGTTGGGTAGATTTCTGCGTAAACCCATTCTATTTGCAAATGCTTACGAAGTTTTTCCAGAAGTTCTGTTGCCTGCACAGGTTTAGGCAAAAAGGCATCTCCTCCAGCTTCCAAACTTTGATGCTGATCACTGTCAAAGACACTGGCAGAGGAAACAATAATGATGATGTGTTTCAGATTCTCCGATTCGCGGATACGCTTCATCAGCCCAAATCCATCTAGTTCAGGCATTACCAGATCGGTGATGACTAAATCAGGCTGAAACTGCTGAATTTTCTGCCAACCTTCTTCACCGTTGCCGGCTTCTACAACTTCAAAACCAATGGGTTGTAATAAGTTACAAACAACAGAACAGTTTTCCCACTTGTCATCCACAACAATGATTTTACGTCGTTCGCCTTTGATTCCAACGATCTGTCCATGACGATCAACTTGAGCTGTTTTTATCCACTCATCTGCTTGGGGTAGGCTGACATCAAACCAGAAGATACTACCAACACCCCTTTCGCTTTGCACTTGAATGGCACCCCCCATGAGGCTGACGATCTTTTGGCTGATAGCAAGTCCCAATCCCGTGCCTTCGGCTTGGCGTTTAGCGTCACCGGCTTGTTCAAAAGGCAGAAATATCTTTTGCAACTGATCGGGAGACATTCCAATGCCGGTATCGCGCACTTCAAAGCGTATTTTGTCTGCTGCTGCAAAGCTAACGCTCAAGGTAACACTGCCGTCATCGGTAAACTTGATTGCATTGCCCAATAAGTTGAGCAAAACTTGCCGCAAGCGTTTTTCGTCAGCACGCACTCCGGTGGGTAACTCGGCGGTGGATTGGTAGTGAAAGCTAATGCCTTTTAGATCGGCGCGAATACGGCACATTTCCGCAACGCCTTGCAGAAATGCAGGGAAGTGGAAGTCGGATGGGTTGATTTCCATCTTGCCGGCTTCAATTTTAGAGAGATCGAGGATATCGTTGATCATGGTTAGCAGGTGGGAACCACACTGGTAAATCACATTCACCTGCCCTCGCTCCTCTTCACCCACAGTTTTAGATCGCTGCAAAATTTGGGCATAGCCCATAATGCCATTGAGTGGCGTTCTTAACTCATGGCTCATGTTGGCAAGAAACTCACTTTTTGCCTGGTTTGCTGCTGCACTTCGCGCCGCTTCGCGAACAGCAATTTCTTTAGATTGCTGTAATGCTGCTGTGCGTTCCTCAACTTTAAACTCTAGTTCTTCATTGACTCGCTCTATTCGTGCTTTTGCCTGTTCTCGCTCCATAATGACGGCTGACAAAATCAGTGTGGTAACGCAGACAGTTCCAATAAATGCTTGCAATAGCAGTAGAGATTCGTTGAGGGTGCTGCGATTGAATGAACTTGTCCCTCGAATCGCACCGGCAATTGCTAATGCCGAAACCAAAAAGATCGCAATCGCTGTGAACCTTTGCTCAGAACGAAAGGCCGACCACACTAACAGTGGAATCAGCAAATATTCAACCGGATAGCCGAAGCCAAAAGCCACGATTCCTACGCTTAATAGCAAGAAAGCCCAGAGCGTAATTTCCAAGGTGGACTGAACTGCTCGTCGTGATCTGTGATGCGTTGCTGTGTTTATGGGTTTGCCGGCTTGAAGGCTATGCTTGCTGAACCAATGCTCAATCCAAAAAAGCAGAAGCGGTACAATCACCAAAACACCGATGGCATCTCCTAACCAGAATGTTAACCAGCTAATGAGGTAGTCTTTTTCCTCAATGAATCCACACAGGTACATGGTAGTCGAACCAAAGGTGGGACTCACCATACAGCTCAAAAGTTCAATTCCAGTAAATTTTGTAACGTTAGGTGTAGTGGTAAATATATAGCGAGAACCGATGAACCGTTTAATCAGATATGCACCCACGATTGCCTGTAAGACGGAACCTGTGGCAATACCGAAACCAGAAATAATCGACATTGACAAAATGCCTGTATTTGCCAAAAATGCCCACGTTGCCGCAACCAAGGCTCCTAACCAAATGCCCCACCAAACTCGATAGCCCATGAGCAAAATGGCGGCAAGTGCAATGCCAGATGGTGGATATACGGGCGTAATGAATCCAGGCGGAATTGCCAGATATTGCCCAAGTTTTGCTGTAACATAATAGATGAGCGCAATCAAAAAGATCAGCAAAACTTGTTTGGAACGATTCGGGAAAGCTAGCAGATTCATGAGAGATATCCAGAGCTGAAGTATTAAAGGTTGAGCTGCTTCAAAGCTTAAAGTACCCAAATTGAAAGGTAATGTAGCATTCTACGTTTCGGCCCTTCTGTGTTTCTTGCTGCTAAACTTCTTTGATTTCTTTTTTTTAAAAAAAGTTTAAAATGTGCGAATGCCGGCAATTCATGTATCCTCAATCGGTTGTAACATTTCTAACAAAGAAGATGCCGGCACGGCAAGCTTTTCAGGGTGACGATCCTTTAGGGCGATAAATAGCTTCTAGCTGATTGAAACTGAAGGCAACAAAAAAGCCGGTGGAATGCCGGCTCAGTTTATTGGTAATAAAATCACCTTTAGCATTAAGTATTAGCGAAAAGGTTCAACCTTAATAGATTGTCTAGTATCAGTGGCGGGTTGGTTCGGTACATCTGCTCTCCCGTCCACAATGACAGCCATGACAATAATGACTGCGATTACAATCCCTAGCAAACTACCAAAGGGATTGTCCCCTTCTTGAGCATCACAGGAGTTTTTGCAAACGCAACAGACAAAGAGGTGTGACTTCTGAGGGTGCTGAACAAAATGGCAAGGAAGTTTTTGAAGATTTTTACCATCGTAAGGACATGACATAACAAAGAACTCCAAATATATATAGAGGTATATTGGGAGCACTGGGCTTTGATTATGCAGGTGGCAGGGCATTCTTGGGAAAAGTTATGTTACAAAATTTTCTCATTCATCACTGCATCTAACAAAATGTCGGCACCAAAACGCACGGGATCGGTGCAAGGCAAACCGGCTTCTTCTTGAACTTGTGCAATTGCATCTCTGGCTGCCGGCTCATCTAAGTGGTGAGTGTTGAGTGCAATTGCAGCGACACGCGCCGGTTGCAGGGCACCACCGGCACCGGCAACCGCCTCATAAAGCTGAACCACAACCGGCAGCGGCGGAATCTGCACCTGGGGATGATTGCGAACATGAGTTTGGCCGGCTCGATGCACCACCACTAGATGCGTTGGCTGAGAACCGCGCAGCAGGGGCAAAGTAGCCGTTGATCCCGGATGCAGCAGGGAACCCTGTCCCTCAATGTGCAAAATGTCGTGATCGTTGCCAAACTGCATCACCATCTGTTCCACCGCGCCGGCAGCAAAGTCCACCCGCACCGCATCCAGCGCAATTCCATCACCGGCAATCATCAAGCCGGCTTGTCCAGTTGCCAGAAATTTAGAACGCAAGCCGCGCCGCACAGATACGCGGTTTAACTCCAAACTCGTAGACATTTTGCCGATACTCATATCCGTACCAACGGTTAAAACGCGCCGGCAAGCCAGCGATCGCGCCTTCGCACCGCCAATTGCCAAACGTGCCGGTTCTTTTCGCACATCCCAAATCCACTGTCCCTCCCGCAGCAACTCCCGGAATTCCTCATCTTTGGCGAGTTGCGTGTGCAAACCATTCACCACCGACAACCCCGCTGCCACAGCCTGCCGAACTTCCGCCAGCCACTCTGCCGGCAACGCGCCCCCAGACGGCGCAATCCCGATTAATAACACATTCGCGTTGTAGGCGAGCGCTTCCTCAACCGAAGCAACAATCGGCACATCACGCGCAATGCCGGTTAATTCTGGCAGCGACTCACCCGCACATTGCCGGTCAATTACCACCACAATCGACGCTTCACTAAAACGTAGAAGGGATAAGCCGGTTTTTCCAGAAGGCCCACGAATCCCTTCATGCAATAAAATAGCAACTCTATCTTGATCAGTCAGCATAAAATTAACTAATTTCTAAAAATCGAAACCTAACTTTATCCATCCATCACAATCATCTTAGAACACTAACAGTAGACTATCGCTACATCTGCGTCCACCTAACAATAATTTATTGCCTACATCTGCGTTTATCTGCGTGCATCTGCGGTTCAAAAAATCAAACTGCTTGCCTCCTATCAAAAACCTAATTCTTAATCACCCCCAACCCCGGCAAATCATTCGGCACCAAACAACCCTTTTCTATCACCGCGCCGGCAAACGAATCATCTATCAGATTCAAATGACTATCTAAATCTAAATAATCCGCCAAAGGTGATAATTGAGCCATCGCAGTATTCGCAATCGAACTATCGGAATAGCAACCAAACATCACTTGTAAACCGCAAGCCCTTGCAGTATGGATCATCCGCAACGCTTCCGCTAAACCTCCCGACTTCATCAACTTAATGTTAATGCCATGCACCCGATCTGCCAATTCTGGAATATCTCGGCTGGTGAAACAACTTTCATCAACAAAAATAGGTAGAGGCGATTTTTCTTTCAAGGCCGGTAAGTCTTTTTCCTGTCCTGCCGGCAGCGGTTGCTCCACATATTTAACACCCAAATCTGCAAGCCACGAACACATTTTCACCGCATCATTTAAACTCCATCCCCCATTTGCATCAATGCTCAATTGAGTATCAGGTGGTGCTTCTTCTTTCACGGTCCTCAGCATCGCCTGATCCGCTTCAATTCCAGCCGGACTGCCTAATTTTACTTTAACAAACTTGAATTTTGTCAGTTTAAACCAATCTCGCACCCGCTCTTTTGCACCCTCTGGCGAATTAATTCCAATCGTGACAGAAACGGGGGTAATTAGGTTAAGATTGAGTCCCCACATTTGCCATAGGGGCAATCCCACTTTTTTACCTAACCAATCGTGCAAGGCTGTATCTATTGCCGCACGGGCAGCAGAAGGTGTTTTAAGTTCAAGAAATAATTGTTCGATTTGCTGCCGGTTGAGGGGATTTAATCCATCTGCCAACCTTACAAATGCCTGCAATGCTTCAAGAATATCTTCAGTCGTTTGCCGGTTGCTTCCAATCGAAAAAGGTGAAGCTTCTCCCCATCCTTCAATGCCGGCGTGTTCGATTCTAACCCAGATATTTGTTGTTTGGGCGGTAGTACCGCGACTGATGGTAAGGGCAAAGCGTTTGTGGACGGTAAAGGGTTCAATGTGTATTTGCATGGGGTTTTGCTGGTGGTAAAGTTACTCTTTGATCATTTATTGAGATTAACATTTAGAGAAACACTTCAAGCCTTGATATTTTATCCAATTATGAACAAAAGTTTTTGAATTCAGTGATATAATACATTAAATTGGTTAACAATATTTTTTATGCGAGGAGAAACCATGTCTTTGCAAGAACTGAGAAAACAAATTTATAATTTATCGGTGATGGAGCGCTTAGCCTTAATGGAAGCAATCGCCCAATCGCTTCAACAGGAACTCAGACCTCGTCCAGATCAAGCTGCTCGCATGGGAGCATTAACGCGGCTGCGTGGAATGGCAAAAACAGATGAACCCTCACCCACAGATGCGGAAGCAACCGAAGCTTATGTAGATTATTTAATGGAGAAATATAAATAATGCGGGTTTTGGTAGATACGAATATTGTTCTAGACTTTATTCTTGATCGCGAACCCTTTGTAGCAGAGGCTTCTACTTTGTTAGAGTACATCGCATCAGGTGAAATAGAAGGGTATATAGCGGCCACAACCTTAACCAATATTTTTTATATTGTCAAACGGGCAACTCGGAGCCTTGAGCGGGCCAAACAAGCTGTCTCCGATACGCTAACCTTAATGGAAATATGCTTGGTTGACAAGAGCATTTTAGAGAGCGCTTTTGCATCTAATTTAAATGATTTTGAGGATGCAGTTCAGATAGCTTGTGCGCTGGCAAATGATGTTGATGCAATTATCACTCGCGACGCTCAAGATTTTGTGGATGCTCCGTTATCAATTTTATCCGCCGGCGAATTATTAAATACTCTGCAATCGCCTTAAATTGAAGAGACAAATGCTTTTAAGCAGCCGGCACAGTTGCGAATGCTCTTAAGCAGCCGGCACAGTTGCACTCTGGACAGTTTCAGAACCGTGGATCGATGTCCGCCGGCGCTATCAGATCGGCTGGAGTCACAAAGCAGTTGCAACTCCTAGCCTAGAAAAATAATATAAATGTCAAGTGTTTTAATCACAAAACCCTGACCTTGTAAAGACTTTACAGATTTTCTTAGCTGCTCCCCCTGGATGTGTCACTCAAGTAGGGTCTAAGATAGGTAAGGACTTTGCCGCCCATCTTGAACATGATACCTCGCCCTGAACCCTCACACGCTAGCCTTATCAGGAGGTCTGCCCAAATGCCCAACAAAATCTTGGACGCTCATATTGAAAACGCCCAGATTTTAATTAGTCCGATTGAAATCAAAGCGAAATTACCATTAACGGTTTCAACCGGCAATCATGTTTTGCAGTATCGCAAAGAAATACAAGAGATCCTGGATGGGAAGGATAAGCGGAAATTTATCGTCGTAGGCCCTTGTTCTATTCATGATGTAGATGCCGGCTATGAATATGCAAAGCGCCTTAAAACACTTTCAGAAAAAGTAAAAGATAAATTTTTACTGATCATGAGGGTTTATTTTGAAAAACCCAGAACAACCGTGGGCTGGAAAGGATTAATTAACGATCCAGACATGGATGATTCTTTTCATATAGAAAAAGGGTTACACCTGGGGCGTCAGTTCCTAATTGGAATTGCCGAATTGCAATTGCCGGCAGCCACAGAAGCCCTCGATCCCATCGTCCCACAATATATCGGCGACTTGATTTCCTGGACAGCTATTGGCGCACGCACCACGGAATCGCAAACGCACCGGGAAATGGCTAGTGGGCTTTCTATGCCGGTGGGTTTCAAAAACAGCACAGATGGCAGCATAGAAGTTGCTTTGAATGCCTTGCAATCAGCAAGCAAACCTCACCATTTCCTAGGAATTAACGCCAGAGGATTAGTGTCTGTTTTCAAAACGACGGGCAATGCCTACGGTCATATTATTCTCCGAGGCGGGAATGGTCAGCCTAACTTTTACCCAGATCATGTAAAAGCAGTAGAAGAAAGATTGCAAAAGGCCGATCAAGCCGTGAGAATGGTCATTGATTGCAGCCACGGCAATTCAAACAAAGATTACAAAAAACAAGGGTACGTTTTTGAGAACGTAATGCAACAAATTGCAGACGGTAACACGTCAATTGTTGGCTTGATGTTGGAATCGAATATCTATGAAGGAGGTCAATCGATTCCGATTCCAAGTCAACTCGATCAACTCAAATACGGGGTTTCTGTCACTGATAAATGTATCGGCTGGGAAGAAACAGAAGAAATGATTTTGGCGGCATACGAAAAACTGCCATAAAAGCGTAGTTGATAGCTAGGTGGGGACGCGAAGGCTATCCACCTAGCGACTATTCTGTAAAAGTCGCTAACAACTTTGCAAGGCTACAGCAACCTTTAACTAAGCGCTCAGAAATTTTTCGTGACAGGTTTAACAGATCATTTCCCTTCACTCCATGAATGCTTGGAGTGCCGGCTAATTCATTTAATTTTAAACACCTGTCCCACTTTTTCTAGAGAAATTCTTTATAAGAGCCGGCAGAAAATAAAAATAAATGCTCATTAATTTTTAAGTTTAAAATCTTTTAACTGAAACGATTAATTTTATTCGTTAAATTCACCAAACTTATTAAATTCATTCCGGTTTTGGCAAATTCCGGATAATTAAAGAAGTTATACAGACACTTTAAAAAGTGGCTATCTTTAACAAAATTTTGCTAACTTTCAAGATTTTAATAATTGTGAAACCAGGCACGACAGCAAGGCTGGTAATCAAGCAATTTCAGCAATCTTTTTGGATTCGGAAACTTGCTAGAAGAAAACCAGTCCTGATTTTAATCTAAGGTAACGATTTATGAGACATCTCTGGAAAAAGATGGAGCGGTATTGTTTTCGTGAAATAAGTGAGGGAAAATTTGGATTTTCCCATCGCAAGCTTGTTCCCGTTTTTTTGTTGGCTGGAATTTTGTCCGCCGGCACAAGTTTTATGCTACTTAATCTTCTTGCATTGGATGGAGCTGCTAGCCCAATTGTCAACCAGCGTAAAAAGACATTTACTAGCTCAACTTTTCGCGCCACCTTGCAATATCCGAGTCACTGGAAATTAATAGCAGGTTACGATACCTTTAACACGCGTTATGGCAGCTCTGATGGCTTTTTTATGATGTCTGCCGGCACTCGTGAAGGAATAACTTTTGAGGCTTTGTGCGCTCAAGAAGCAAGTCATAAACTCAAGCCTTACGGAGCAAATCCTCGCATCGAGAAACTACGAATTCAGGGACAGCAAGCCTGTTTGATTTGGCCTTCACAGGATCAAGATAAAAGCATGATGAACCAAGCTCAGCTCATTGTTCAAGCTCCGCGATTGATTAAAATTTCGGGAACTCAATACAACAATTTTACGTTAGTGGCCGATAAAAAACATATCCGAGAGCTTGCTAGAACACTGAAATTTATTTAGCTCAAATTCTTGTGAGGCAGGCATCTTGCTTGCCTCATAAGAAATGATTGAATTCTGATCTCGTTGCAACGGCTAGCGCTGTTTTTTTATTTGCTAAGATAATAATTTTAGAAAATTTCACAGGGATTTAGGATTGATAGCAATGTCTAAACGGATTTCTCGCCGGCGGTTTCTGAAGCATAGTCAAGCTGGAATTCTCGGTCTTTCGACTTTTGGCTTGGTGAGCTTGGGATGTAATTCTCGCGCTTCAGGACAGTTAAAAACCAATGTGCCGGCAGAAAAATTAATTACCGATCTTCAACAGCAAATTCCTCAACTCATGCAAAGATCCGGGGTTCCGGGCGTTGCCGTTGCAGTTGTTAGGGATAGAGAAATTCTCTGGAGTCGTGGCTTCGGCGTTAAAAATACAGACAGTGGGCAACCTGTTAATGAAAATACCGTATTTGCTGCCGCTTCTTTAAGCAAGCCGGTGTTGGCTTATGCTGCTATGAAATTGTATGAGCGGGGCGAATTAGACCTCGACGCTCCTTTAACAAATTATACGGCTAAACCTTACATTTCTGATCCCAGAATTTGGAAAATATCAGCGCGATTGGTATTGTCTCATACAACGGGATTTCCGAATTGGAGTGGAGATGAGCCGGTGTGGATAGATTTTACTCCCGGTTCAAAATTTAGCTATTCAAGTGAAGGTTTTCTTTATTTACAAAGTGTTATAGAGCGCATAACAAGGCAACCGTTTAATGAATATGTAACCCGCAACGTCTTTGCGCCTCTTGGTATGACAAACAGCAGTTATATTTGGAGAAGTTCTTTTCAATCTTTAGCGGCGAACGGACATGATAGGGATGGCGTTCCGTTTCCTGTAGGTAAACCCTCTCAAGCAAACGGTGCCGGTAGTTTACGCACAACTGCCACCGACTACGCAAAATTTTTAATCGCCATGATGGAGCCGGCAGTGAATGATCCTTTCCGACTCAATGAACAAAGTTTGGAGATAATGCTGCAACAAAACAGCAGAATTAGTCAGTCTTTGGGTTGGGGTCTTGGCTGGGGTTTAGAACGCACCAATGATGGAGATTTTTTCTGGCATTGGGGAGATAGCGGCATCTTCAAAAGCTTTACTTTGGGTTCCAAAAGATCTAAAACTGGAATGGTTATTTTAACCAACAGTGAAAACGGATTGAGAATTTGTGAAAATATTGTTCGGTTGGCAATTGGGGGACAGCACCCTGCCTTTTCTTTTTCGATGATTGATTACTGAAATCCTTAAAAAATGAAGTTAGCCACATCCCCTAAAAAAGTTAAGCGGCTGAAACGAAGATTTGCGAGAGTGGCAATTCTAGGAATTGCTACTTTTATCCTATGGATTGGATATTTAGCCGGCAGCATCTATTTCTACGGCAGTCAAACAACAACTGAGAAAGCAGATGCAGCCATTGTCTTGGGTGCGGCAGTTTGGGATACGGAACCGTCACCCGTTTTTAGAGAGCGCATCAATCATGCAATTACGCTCTACAAAACGAATCAAGTTAAAAATATTATTTTCACCGGCGGACAAGGGGAAGTCTCCGAACAGGCAGAATCAATCGTGGCGAAAGATTATGCAATTGATCGGGGAGTTGCAGCAGCAGATATTTTGACTGAAACGCAGTCACGAACAACGTTTCAAAATCTCTATTATGCGAAACAAGAAGCTGAAAATAATCAGTTAAGTCAATTTTTAATCGTCAGCGATCCGTTGCACATGAAACGAGCGATGCGAATGGCGCAAGATTTAGACATGAAGGCTAAGTCATCTCCAACGCTAACGACACGATATAAAAGTTTTTCGGCTCAATCGGAGTTTTTGAGACGAGAAACATTGTTTTACAGCTTATATTTAATCAGACGGTTATTTGAAATGCCGGCTCAAAATCCTCACACCTTTTAACTTTATACAAGTTATTAAAGCAGAATGGTTGCACCCGGCATCTTGTCTGCCGGCATTACAAGATCGCATTAATAGATGATTCTGGCATCATCAGGAGTTTAGAGTCAGCAAAAAAAGTTTAGCTAACCGGAATTTGCGATTAACCGGCACCGGCAGGCTTCACAGAGGCATCATCCTCATGCCGGCTGCTGCATCAAACTTTCCTGCGGCCAGAGCATAATCTCTTCCAGATTGTCCCATGCCGGCGCAAAAGGTTGCATAGCTAAGGAACAAGACTTCCAGCTACCTTGCACCGGCACATCGAGTAGCTGGCAGTGACCCCCTCGGCGTCCTTCGATGCTGTAGAATCGGCAATTGCGACAAGTGGAGGTACAAGGGCTACTGGTTTGCATAAAAGTTATCGCTCGAAAGTGATGTTTATACTATGAAGCTTTTTTTTCGAGCGAGAAGTAGTCTAGGTATCAAAAAAGGGAGAAAAAGATTAAAAAAATCTGTTACTTAAAATTTATAAGAAACAGTGATAAAAAAAATTTCGATTGCTTATAGGATTCACAATCTGCCAAGATGGCATTTTTTATTTCGTTTATATGATAAAGTCCGGTTAATTAAGGAAATTGACGAATTAATTCGTAAAAAACTGAAAAGCTTTAAGGGAAAGGCTTAGACGCGCTAAGCCCCTAAGCAAAATTCACAAGTTACAATCCAAACTTGCTCGGATCTAGCAAATTTCTCTCCCACGATCCCCAAACCGTGAAAATACCGTTGATTTCTGATCCCCTTTGCCTCTTTCCTTCAATTGCAACAGGCAAGTTAAACCGGCAATCGTCCATCAGCCGGCTATTTCAGAAGATCGCAAGAACGACCACAATTGAGAATCTGTGAAATCAGGAATCACCATTGTTGCACCGGCATCGAAGAGGTTTTGCGGAGGATGAGTGGAAGCAATGCCAATTGTATAAATGCCGGCAGCCACAGCCGAACGAATTCCAGAGGGAGAATCTTCAAAGGCAAGTGCCTCTTCTGGCTTCACACCCAACCGGCTAAGCGCCAATAGATAAGGAGCGGGATCGGGCTTTCCTGCCGGCCCATCTTCCGCTAAGATAACCTGCGGGAAAATATCAATGAGTCCCAAAACTTCCAGCATAAACTCAGCATTCGCACGCGGGGCATTCGTCACAATCGCTCGTTGCAACCGGCACTCTTCTATCCAAGCGATCACGTCAGCAAGTCCAGGCAAACATTCAAGTTCAGTTGCCAGCCGGCGGAAATGAGCCTCTTTTTCATCCGCAACCCGCTTGCCTTCAGATGCCGTCAAGTGTGGCAAAATGTCTTGAACAATCACCGGATTGAGACGACCACTAATCCGGCTTTTATAAAACGCCTGATCAATCTCTAAATCATACGTTCTCAGCAATTCTTGCCAAGTTAAGAAGTGAATTGGGTCAGTATTTGCCAAAGTTCCATCGAGATCAAAAAGTATTGCCGCCAGCATCGTTTCTCACCCATTCCTTAAGTGTTAATACCGAGGCTAATTATCGCCCGGAATTAGCAAAACTCAAGTTAAATTCCGCACCATTCCCATCTATGGGAGTGCCGGCTTAGATTGAGCTTGCTAAAATAACCGCAATTAATCTCTCCCACTCTCACTCAGCACTCTTTCCTCGCGCCTAATGCTGCGATCGCCACACCGGCAAGCAAAACCGCCGCACCTCCCAAAACCGGCACTGGGGGCACTTCCCGAAATAGCAGATAGCCGAGGAGACTCGAACCCACCGGCTCAAACAAAATTGCCAGCGTCACCAAGGTGGGTGAAATCCAGACAACTGCCCAATTAAAACTGGTGTGGCCAATCAACTGAGGAAAAATGGCCATCAACAGCAGGTAGAGATAAACTTCTCTCGGATAACCGATGTAGCCGGCTCCAAACATCGGCGGCAGCGGCAAAAGCACCAGCGCTGCAACCGTGTAAGCCACTGCCACGTATCCCCCTATGCCCAGCCCTCGCCGTTGCGCCTCTCGCCCTAAAAGCAAATACAGACTAATAGCGACCGAACCCAGCAGTGCCAGAAAATCTCCCCATAGCGGGTTGCTGCCGGCATCAGCCGAACCGGCATCTGCAAAACCGATACACAAGCCGCCGGCGAAAGCGATGGCAATACCAGCCGCTTGTTGCGCGGTGGGTTTCTCCTTAAACCACAGCCATGAAAGAATAGCCACCCAAACTGGATTGGTTGTGACGAGAGCGGTAGAAGCTGCAATGGAGGTGTAAGAGAGCGAAGTAATCCAGGTGGCAAAGTGCAGCGCCAGAAAAAACCCCGCCATGCCGGCAAAACGCAAAGCACCCCGATCTAGCCGGTTAAACTGAATACGTCGCCACGTTGGCAGCAAAATCAGGCCGGCAAGCGCCAGACGAGAAGCCGCCAAAACCAGACTGAACCCCACACCCCCAGCGCCGGCTGCTGCAATTGCTAGGCGTATAAAAATTGCCGCCGTCGAGATGGCCAAAATGCCAGCAATCAGAACCAGCCCCACTTGCCAACGAGCCGGTCGCTCGGCTAGGCTCATCACTCAATACCTGTGCCAAATTCTTCCATTGTGCCCGATCCTGAGCGCTTTTTTAACCCACAGTCACGCACAGGTTAGCGCCAAGTCTCCAGGGGAAACCACAGGCAGATTTGAGCGATTCTTAGCTATTTTTCGCCAAAAACCCCTTGTCAATTCCTTTGTGTGCTTTTTCGTTTAAAAAACTCTAAGCCAGCAATTATTGAATTGATTTTTAGAATCTAGACCCGCAAATCTGCTGCACCGTGGCTTCAGGCTGATTCCGATTCTTCTCCCGGCATATCAAAATTTGAGCTAACCGTTGCTCCGCATAATACTGATGAACGAACCAACCGATAGGGGCACCGGCAATTGCCCCAATAATCAAACCCGTAAGCAGGCTAGTAATCAGGTCTTTTCTCCTGATATTATTTTCATTCACTCGCGTTTCCATCTTTCAAGCCTCCACAAATCCCCTCTTTTAAGAGAATCAAATGAGAAGGCGACTCGCGTCCCTCTAAATGCTTATTTTATAATTTGTCGAATTCCTCTCTTTGGGGGGTTCCATTCAAAATTTTTCTTTTGTCGTTTGTGAAGTGAATTTCTCAAACACTCTCGTTCTGCTAACGTCTAAAATAAGAAATCTTTTGGTTTTAGAGAAGTGTTATCATTTTGCGTGAATTGTTGCTGCCGAGAAGGCCGACTGTCTTAACCCTACAACGATTAACGACCTTTGAGCGCAGACTTTGTGCGTCAGCCATCCGCCCCCATTAGTCTCTGGCCGCTAGTCTCTAACCTCTAGTCCCTATATAGGTAGGAGCATCTACGTGAAAAACAATCGAAACCGTCATCAATTTTGGCTGTTGCCGGCCTGTTGTATTGCTGGAATTGTAATGGCGCTGCTTGTGGGTTTGCTGAGCCGGTCGCCGGCAATCGCTCAAGGGAAAAGCGCTCCGATAACAGCCTTCAGTGCTACTGTAACTTCGCCAGGATCGGAACTTTCCTTAATCAGCCACCCGCAAGATTATTCAGGGAAGTTACTAGCTGCCAAAACCACCGAACGAGTCAAAAAAATCGTTTCCTCAGTTTCTAAGGCTCCGATCATTTTAGATGGTCGAGAACTGTTTTTACTCAGTCAAGCGGGAGATTATCCAGCCGAATTTCGCGCTGAGTGGATTAATACTCAACTGAAACAGGCAGCTCAATCTTCCGTGCCGGTGACAGTCAAGGTGGAAGAACGTAACCAATTACCAACAATTTTACTGAATGATCAGTATTTGCTGACGGTCACCCAACTCGATGCAATTGACGGCATGACGGCAACAGAACAAGCGGAGATTTGGGCGAAACAAATTCAGCAAGCACTGCAACAAGCTCAGCAAGAACGCAGCGCCGACTTTATGCAAGAAGCGTTAATTCAAGTCAGCGCGATGGTCATGTTTGCGCTGGCGCTTCATTGGTTTTTAGGGCATATTTGGCGGCAGTATATCGTTTCAGGATTGCAAAGACTGATGCCGGTGCCGGCAGGTTCGAGTCCTGACTCTCATAAATTGATGGATGTATTGCTTAACCTCACCCTAGCGAGTGCGCGCATGGGTTTATGGTTAGCCACAATTTTTAATATCACCAATTTATTTCCCCTAACGCGTCAATGGATTTACCGGCTCACAAACAGCCTCGGTGCAACGTTTACTTCCCCGATCCTCACCCTTAGTCAAAACGATTACACGGTGACGGATATCCTCATTCTAATGGCTCTACTTTTTGGAGTCGTTTTTATTTCTGGAATCGCCACCAATCTGGTAAAATCTCGGATTTTGGGACTCACCGGCTTTAATCGGGGCGCACAGGAAGCTGTTGCCGTCATTATTAAATATAGCTTAATTATTTTGGGCACTTTAGTTGTGCTGCAAATTTGGGGGTTAGATATTAGTTCCTTAACCATTCTCGCTAGTGCGCTCGGTGTTGGGATTGGTTTTGGTTTTCAAGATATCGCCAAAAACTTTGGCAGTGGTTTAGTCTTAATTTTTGAGCGCCCAATTCAGGTGGGAGACTTTATTGAAATCGGAACCTATATGGGCACAGTCGAACGAATTGGGGCACGCAGCACCCTGATCCGAACGCTCAATAATATTTCCATTATTGTGCCAAATTCCCGCTTTTTAGAAACCGAAGTGATTAACTGGAGTCATCACAA